>NZ_JBFTMR010000004.1:0-405474 GCF_056397065.1 Arthrobacter sp. 05N428_2
ATTCCTTCCTCGTCCCGTACGGCTGCACGTAATACTGATGCACCAATTCTCGAATCTCATCGCGGCTAATACCTCGCGGACCAACAGTCATGGCTACTCCTGCTCCTCTTCAATCACTGACTGACTCACAACCAGCCTGACGTAGAGGGCCCCCAACCCGCCCCTCCCGCAGATCGGGTGAGGGAGGATCGCCGGAATTCCTGCGAAACGTGAGGGAGGGTCTGCGGATTTCGTGCGAAACGTGAGGGAGGGACCTACTGGGGGCTGCCGCTCAGACGGTGTAGTGCACGCCGGCGACGGCGACGGCCACGTGCTGGCCGAAGACTTCCTTGGCTTCGGCCATCACGGTGGTCGGGGAAGTCCAGACCGGGATGTGGGTCAGCAGCAGCCGCCGCGCCCCGGCGGCGACGGCCGCCTCGCCGGCGCGCTTGCCCGTCAGGTGCACGTCCTTGATGGCGTCGTCCCGGCCCTCCTCGAAGGCCGCCTCGCAGAGGAACAGGTCCGCGCCCTGGGCGGCGTCCTCGAGGCCGAGGCACGAGTCGGTGTCCCCGGAATAGCTCAGCACACGGGTGACGGGTGTGCCGTCCTTGTCCGGCTCGGTGACCTCCACGCGCAGCGCATAGGCCTCCTCGACGGGGTGGTTCACCGCGTACGGGGTGACGGTGAAAGGGCCCATGGCCACGGGCTTGCGCTCGGACCAGTTACTGAAGTCGAATTCCTCGTGCATGCCCGGGTCCAGGTCCAGCCCGTAAGCGGTCGCCATCCGGTCCGCGGTGGCGGCGGGCCCCCAGACCGGTATCCGGCCGCCGCCCCAGCCGCCCGGCTTCCAGCGCACCGCAACGTGCAGTCCGCACAGGTCCATGCAGTGGTCCGGGTGCAGGTGAGTCAGGAAGATCCCGTCGATGTCCTCGAGGTCGGTGTACCGCTGGATGGCGCCGAGCGCGCCGCTGCCCAGGTCCAGCACGATCTTCCAGCGCCGCTCGCCGTCGTGCGCTGTCAGCAGGTAGCACGACGCCGGCGAGCCGGGGCCGGGAAAGGATCCGGTGCACCCGACAATGGTCAGCTTCACAGGCCGGTCCCGCGCAGGCCGGTCAGCCGCGGCCGATCGGTGGCGACAAAGTTGGAGATCCGGGGCCGGCCGGCGGCGGCCTGGGCCGCGGCGATCATTTCCGGCGTGATCCGGGCAAGGCTGCCGGTGGGGTACTGCGCGGCGACGTGGTCCACATGGCGCACGCTGAGGACTTCCGGGCCGAGGAAGCGGCGGGCCAGGTGCTCGAACTGCGCAGCATCCCCGGTGGCGATGAAATTGTGTTCCGGGGCGGCGGCGCTGGTGCGCTCCAGGCCGCGGGAGGCCAGCGCACGGTAGACGTCCTTGGCGGTTTCTTCGGCGCTGGACACCAGCGTGACTTCTTCACCCAGGACGAAGGAGATCACCCCGGTAAGCAGCGGGTAGTGGGTGCAGCCCAGCACCACGGTGTCCACCCCGGCGGCCGTGAGCGGTGCCAGGTATTCGCGGGCGACGGCGAGGAGTTCGGGGCCGGTGGTGATGCCGGCCTCCACGTAGGGCACGAACGCCGGACACGCCACGGAGGTGATGTCCAGGTCCGGCGCCGCCGCGAAGGTGTCCTCGTAGGCGCGGGAGCCGATGGTGGCGGAGGTGCCCAGCACTCCGATCCGGCCGCTGCGGGTGGCGGCCACGGCCCGCCGCACGGCCGGCTGGATCACTTCGATCACCGGGATGCCGTACCGGGCGGTGTAACGTTCGCGGGCGTCGCGGAGCACGGCGGCGGACGCCGAGTTGCAGGCGATGGTGAGCAGCTTGACGCCGGAATCCACCAGTTCGTCCATCACGCCCAGCGCATTGGCGCGGACCTCGGCGATGGGCAGCGGCCCGTACGGTCCGTGCGCGGTGTCGCCGACATAGAGGATGGATTCGTTGGGCAGCTGGTCGATGATGGACCGCGCCACGGTCAGGCCGCCGACGCCGGAATCAAAGACGCCGATCGGGCGCTCCCCGAGCCCGGAATTCCCGGCACTGTCCGCTGCGGTCTCCGCGGCAGCGTCCGCTGCCGGATCCGTGCTCGATGCTGAAGTCATGATTATTCGAGGATAGGGCTTCGCCGCAGGTGCAGCCATCACATTGTGGCGAGCAACTCGTGTCTCATCGGTCACAAGCGGCGCCGCTGCCCTTACGCCTCGAGCGAGGCCAGCATCGCCTGGACCAGGGATTCCTGCAGCCAGGTGGTGAAGTTGTAGACGAGGGCCAGGTAGCTTTCCACGTCCTCGGCCTGCGACCAGTCCTGCATCCGGTGGACGTGCTCGGCGTCGGCGTCGTCCCGGATGTCGAGGCGTTCGGCGAGCACCAGCCGGATGTCGTTGAGCGCGGTGGACCAGTGCCGGGCGTCGGCCGGGGTCAGCACCAGCTCCTCCTTGTCCAGGCCCAGGGCCGCCGCCCTCAACGCGCCGATCTTGCTCTCCCGCAGCGAGCGCTCGGTGTAGCGGCGGAACTCGAGGGAGGCCGCGTCGTCGTCCTTCATGACGTTGGGCAGCAGGCGCTTCAGGGCGCGGTCGGAGGGCTCCCGGGCCTCGTTGTCGAGTCCGACGAGCGCGGCCAGCGGATCCTGGTTGGCCCGTTCCTCCGGCTCCAGCATGGAGATGACGTCGTCGAAGAGGCTGCGCAGCAGGTCTCGTTCGGCCGGCTCCAGGTACCCCGTGATGCCCTTGAGCCCATATTTAAATGCCTTAGCCACGTTTTCCCTTGCCCTTGCCCGATCCGGTACCGCCCGATCGGCCGCCGCCGGGGCCGCCGCTGGCCTTCTCCACGGTGGCCCACAGGCCGTAGCCGTGCATCGCCACCGCGTGCTGCTCGACCTGTTCCTTGCTGCCGTGCGCCACGATCGACCGGCCCTTCTTGTGGACCTCCAGCATGAGCTTGTTGGCCTTCGCCTCGGAATAGCCGAAGTAGCTGCGGAACACGTAGCTCACATAGCTCATCAGGTTCACCGGATCGTTCCAGATCACGAGGTTCCAAGGGATGTCCGGGGCGGTCAGGACGTCGGTCGACGCCGCTGTTCCGGTCTGGGTGCTCTCCTGGGTGTCAGGGCCGAGCGCAACGCTGAGGGTCATCTGTCCATTCTATGGGGAGGTGGGCCCACGCCGGCGAGGGCCCCACGGCGAAGCGAAGCGAGACGAGGGAGCCGGTGGGGACTAGAGTGAATTTGTGAGTACCTCAGCTGGCTGGGACCATCCCCGCACGTCTCTGTACACCGACCATTACGAGCTGACCATGCTCCAGGCCGCACTGCATTCGGGCGCCGCGCACCGCAAATCGGTGTTTGAAGCCTTTGCCCGGCGGCTCCCCGACGGCCGGCGCTACGGGATCGTGGCGGGCACCGGCCGGCTGCTGGAGGGGATCGCGGATTTCCGCTTCGGCGACGCCGAGCTCGATTTTCTGCGCCGTTCGAAGGTGGTCAACGAGGAGACCCTCGCATACCTGGCCGACTTCTCCTTCTCTGGCGACATCTGGGGCTACGCGGAGGGCGACGCCTACTTCCCCAACTCCCCCATCATCATCGTCGAATCCACCTTTGCCGAGGCCTGCATCCTCGAGACGTACGTCCTCTCAACCCTCAACCATGACAGTGCCATCGCGTCCGCGGCCTCCCGCATGATTACGGCGGCGGGCAGCCGGCCCTGCATCGAGATGGGGTCGCGGCGCACGCACGAGGAATCCGCCGTCGCGGCCGCCCGGGCCGCCGTGATTGCGGGCTTTGACAGCACCTCCAACCTCGAGGCCGGCCGGCGCTACGGGATCAAGACGGTGGGCACGGCCGCCCACTCCTTCACCTTGCTGCATGACACCGAGCGGGAGGCCTTCGAGGCGCAGATCGCCTCGATGGGCGCTGGCACCGCGCTGCTGGTGGACACCTACGACGTCGAGGCTGCCGTGCGTACCGCCGTCGAACTGGCCGGCGACAAGCTCGGCGCGGTCCGGCTGGACTCGGGCGACCTCGTCGCGCAGGCACAGTGGGTCCGCCAGTTGCTGGATCAGCTGGGCAACGAAAACACCCGGATCATGGTCACCTCGGACCTGGATGAATTCGCTATCGCCGCGCTGCAGTCCGCCCCGGTGGACTCGTACGGCGTGGGCACCTCGCTGGTGACCGGCTCCGGAGCGCCGACGGCGAGCATGGTTTACAAGCTGGTCAGCCACACCGACGACGCCGGCAGCTTCGTTCCGGTGGCCAAGGCGGCGAAGAACAAGGCCAGCAAGGGCGGCCGCAAGTACGCGCTGCGCAAACTCAACGACCGAGGCACCGCCACCCAGGAGCTCGTCGGCATCGGGCGCCCCCCGGAGGATGACGGCAACGACCGGCAGCTGCTGCAGCAGTTCATCAAGAACGGCGAGCTGCTGCCGGGCTGGACCGGACCCGAGGGCGTGGAGCGCGCCCGGCAGCGCCACGCCGACAGCATGAAGGAGCTCCCGGCAGTGGTCAACCGGCTCCAGCGCGGCGAAGCAGCCATCCCCACCATCTACGAGGAGGACTGAATGTCACGCGCCTTGATCATCGTCGACGTGCAGAACGATTTCTGTGAGGGCGGTGCTCTCCCGGTTCAGGGCGGGGCCGCGCTCGCCGCCGAAATCAGCGAATACGTCGATGCCCGGCACGGGCAGTTCGACCACATCGTGGCCACCCAGGACTGGCACATCGATCCCGGCGCGCACTTTTCCGAGGAGCCGGACTACACCGACAGCTGGCCGCCGCATTGCGTCGCAGGCACCCGCGGCGCCGAGCTGCACCCGGACCTGGACACCGAATACGTCCAGGCCTACTTCCGCAAGGGGCAGTTCACGGCCGCCTACTCGGGCTTCGAAGGGCTGCTCGCCCCGGACGACGCCGTCCCCACCGGCGACCGCACGCCCGGCTCGCTGCCCGTGGGCGGCGCGGCCGGCCCCGGCGCCTTCGCCGTGGACGACGACGCCATCGGCCTGGACGACTGGCTGCAGAGCCACGACGTCGAAGAGGTTGTGGTCGTGGGGATCGCCACCGACCACTGCGTGAAGGCGACCGCGTTGGACGCCGTCCAGGCCGGCTACTCCGTCACTGTGCCGCGCGGGCTCACGGTAGGGATCGCCGAAGACCTCGACGATGCCTTTGCGGAGATGGAGCTTGGCGGCGTCGATCTCGCCTGAACTCGTGGCACCCAGCGCCGCACAGTAGACTCGGAATCCTTGCCAGTAACGTCGGACCCGTAAATTCCCGGAGTACAYCATGAAGAAGACCCTGACCGTCCTGATCGCTGCCGGGRCYCTGCTCGGCGCWGCCGSCTGCTCGGCCCCGAAGATGACCACCGAGGAAACGTGCGCCCGCATCAAGACCATCACCTCGTCGCCGACGTCCAGTTCGGACAAGTTCGGCATGACCCGGCTGGCGAACCAGATCCGGCCCATCGAGGCCACGGCCTCCGCGGAGCTGCAGGGTCCGCTGCAGTCCATCGTGGACTACCTGGACGAGTCCGCGAAGAAGGACCCGGACCAGGCCAAGGTGGATGACCTGAAGGCCAAGTACACCTCGGCCGGGCAGGCCTTCTCCCAGGCGTGCCCGGCCCCCGCCCAGTAAAGGGACAGGCCGCCAACTGAAAAGGGACCGGGTTTTGACCCGGTCCCTTTTGCGTGCCGCCCTGCTACTTCCGGCCGATGAACCAGTCCTGGAGCTTCCGGAGCCGCGCCTGCAGCTGCTCCTCGTTGGCCTGCGCCACTGCCGGGCCGCCGCACACGGTCCGCAGCTTCGTGTGGATGACGCCGTGCGGGGTGCTGGTCCGCGCGGACCAGGCCGCGACGTTTTTGGCCAGCTCGGTGCGCAGGTCCATCAGCATCCGGTGGTCCGGCACGGCGGGCGCGTCGGGCACTGCGGGCGCCCCCTGCGGCGAGCGCTTGTTCTTGCGGCTGAGCTGCTCATGCTGGCGCTGGCGGAGCAGGGTGCCCACCTGTTCGGCGTCGAGCAGGCCTGGAATGCCGAGGAAGTCCAACTCGTCCTCGGACCCCACCTCGCCGCCGGTCCCGAACTCGCCGCCGTCGAACAGCACCCGGTCGAAGGAGGCCTGCGAGTCGAGCGCCTCGAACTTGCCCTTCATCAGGGTGTCGGAGGCCTTCTCCTCGCGGTTGGCCTCGTCCAGAAGCGAGTCCTCCGGGTTGAACAGCCCGTCGGCGTCTTCCTTCTCCGGTCGGTCCAGGGCGTGGTCCCGCTCGGCTTCCATCGAGTTTGCCAGTGCCATCAGCTGGGGGACGGAGGGCAGGAACACCGACGCCGTCTCCCCGCGCTTGCGGGCACGCACGAAGCGCCCGACCGCCTGGGCGAAGAACAGCGGCGTGGAGGTGGAGGTCGCGTAAACACCCACCGACAGCCGCGGGACGTCCACGCCTTCGGACACCATCCGGACGGCGACCATCCAGCGCTTCTCGCCGGCGGAAAACTCCTCGATCTTGTCCGAGGCCTTCGCGTCGTCGGAGAGAATCACCGTGGGTGACTCGCCGGTGATCTTCTTCAGCTGGCCGGCGTAGGCGCGCGCATCCTCATGATCGGTGGCAATGACCAGGCCGCCGGCGTCGGGCACGCTGCGCCGGACCTCGCTGAGCCGTTTGTCCGCCCCGGCCAGCACTGCCGGTATCCACTCGCCGGTCGGATTCAGGGCCGTGCGCCAGGCCTGGGCGGTGATGTCCTTGGTGACGGCCGCTTCACCGAGCGACGCCGCCATTTCTTCGCCTCCGCTGGTGCGCCAGCGCATCTGGCCGGAGTAGGCCATGAACATTACCGGGCGGACCACGTGGTCACGGAGGGCCTTGCCGTAGCCGTAAGTGTAGTCGGCCTTGGAGCGGCGGATGCCCTCGCGGTCCTCGGCGTACTCGACGAACGGGATCGGCGAAGTGTCCGAACGGAACGGGGTACCGGTAAGGGACAAGCGCCGGGCTGCCGGCTCGAAGGCCTCGCGCAGACCGTCACCCCAGGACAATGCCTCGCCGCCGTGGTGGATCTCATCGAGGATCACCAGGGTGCGTGCCGCCTCAGTCTTGGCCCGGTGCAGCATCGGTTTGCTGGCCACCTGCGCATAGGTGACCGCGACGCCGACGAAGCCGCGGCCGTGCTGGCCGTCGGCGTTCTTGAAGTTGGGGTCGATGGCGATGCCGACCTTGGCGGCGGCGTCCGCCCACTGGCGCTTGAGGTGGTCCGTCGGGGCCACGATGGTTACCCGTTTCACCACCCCGGCGTCGATCAGCATGGACGCCACCCGCAGGGCGAACGTGGTTTTGCCGGCGCCTGGCGTGGCGACCGCCAGGAAATCCTTGGGATGGGTGCTGAAGTAGCTGTCCAGTGCTTCCTGCTGCCAGGCACGGAGCTTGGGCGCCGTGCCCCAGGCGGCCCGCTCGGGATACGCGGGCGGCAGGACAGGTCCGCCAAAGAGTGTTTCAGTCACTTACGGGGCCTCCCATCCGCATACGTCAGCCGGTTCCGGAGAAACCCAAGTAAGCACAAAAACAACCAATCTCTTTCGGATGAACCGGACAACAGCGAAGGCCGGCAACGGATCAAGCCGCGCCGGCACCGGGAGTCAAGTCCCTATTTTCCGGAGACCCCGCCGTCGCCACCCGGGCGCAGGCCCTCGTAGACCTCTTTGCATTCGGGGCAGACCGGAAACTTCTTCGGATCCCGGCCGGGCGTCCACACCTTGCCGCAGAGGGCAATCACGGGCTCCCCGGACAGGGCGGATTCCATGATCTTTTCCTTGCGCACATAGTGCGAAAAGCGCTCCCGGTCGCCCGGTTCCACCTCCTGGCGCAGTTCCTCGCGCTCAATGGTGGCCGTCGACGTCCCGGCCCCGGAGAGCTCACGCATCGGGTCGGTTTCGAGTGGATCCGTCATGCTGGTCATGACACCCATCTTAGCCGCTGCCACGGACTCGACGACGACGGCGGGACGGCTGCGGCGCGGTTACAGGCCCTGCCAGCGCGGCTTTCCGTCATAGCTGTGCCGGTAATAATCGGCGAGTCGCAGCGAGGAAGCCGCCGCCTCATCCAGCAGGAGTGTGACGTGCGGGTGCAGCTGCAGGACCGATGCAGGACAGATGGCGGCCACCGGCCCCTCGGCGAGGTCACGGACGGCCTGCGCCTTCTGTGCCCCGGCGGCGAGAAGGATCACATGCCGGGATTCCAGGATGGTGCCCAGGCCCTGGGTGAGCACGTGGTGGGGCACCTCTGCCTGGCTGCTGAAAAAACGGGCGTTGTCCCGCCGCGTCTGTTCCAGCAGCGTCTTGATCCTGGTGCGGGAGGCCAGCGAGGATCCCGGCTCGTTGAAGCCGATGTGCCCGTCAGCGCCCAGTCCGAGCAGCTGCAGGTCCACGCCCCCGGCCCCGCTGATGGCGTCCTCGAACGCCCGGCAGGCGGCCGGAACATCGGCGGCCTCCCCGTCGGGTCCGAGGACGTTGGCCTCGCTGATGTTCACCCGGCTCGTGAAGTCGCGGCGGATGACTTCGCGGTAGGACTCCGGATGGCCGGCGGGGAGGCCTACATACTCGTCGAGGGTGAAGGCCCGGGTCCGGCTGAAATCGAGGCCCCCGCGCTCGTGCCGGCGCACCAGCTCCTCGTACACGGGCAACGGCGAGGCGCCGGTGGCCAGGCCCAGGACGGCGTCGGGTTTGCTCCGCACCAGGGCCTCGACCGCGTCGGCGGCGAGGGCGGCGCGTGAGCTGCCTCCCGAAAGGATGACGATTTCCATGGTCCCTGCCTTTCGTTGTGACGTTCAGCGGTTGACGGCCAGCTGCGCGAGCAGTTCCGGCCCGCGCGCGTCCAGCCACTTGCCGCCCAGCCGCACGCCGGCGGCGAAGAGGATGCCGCCAAGCACCGGGCCGAGCGCCAGGCAGATCCAGCCCGGTACCGGGCTGCCGCCCGCGAGTTGCATCGCCACCAGGACCAGCTCCGGGCTCACGAGGACCAGCAGGAGGGCCATCCCGCCGAATTGCACCGCCAAGGTCTGCGCCACGTTACCCGGCGGTTTCTTGAACGGGCTGTCGCCGGGCAGCGGCACGGGCATGGTGTAGCGGGCCGAGACCACCGAGGACAGGCCCAGGCCGGTGAAGAGCACGCCCAGGGACAGGCCCAGGACGCAGGGCAGCAGCGGCCAGCCGCCGGTGATGAACATCGGGACGACGCTGAACAGCACCACGACGGGCAGCGCGAAGACCAGGCAGGCCACCGCCCGGCCGAGCCGGTCCTGGCTGCCGCGCACCCCGGCGGACACGTGCAGGGCAAAGGCTGTGCTGTCGTAGGAGACATCCGAGGAGATGGACCAGGCGAGCAGGAAGGCCGACAGCGGTCCGACGAATTGCAGGAGCCCGTAGAAGCCGGACTGGCTGGCCTGGAACCACAACAGCACCGGGAGCAGCGGTACCACCACGAGCGAGCCGGCATAGCGCGGATCGCGCAGCCAGTAACTCAGCGAGCGGGCCACAATCGCCCCGGTGGGGGTGCCCGGGACCACCCCGAACAGCCCCAGGCCGGAGGTCTTTTTCTTGGCGCTCCCCGCGAAGGGCGGTGTGACGAGCGCGCGCTGCAGCAGCACCTTCCAGCACCACACCAAGGCGGCCAGGCTGGCAACCGCGATGAGCAGCTTGAGCACGGCGGTACCGTAGTGGCCGCCGGCGAGCTCGCCGCCGAGGGCCCAGGCGGCCCCGATCGGCGTCCACTCCAGGAACCGTGCCAGTTCGACGATGAACCCGGCCGAGCCTCGGATGCCGCGGGCGACGACGGCCACGATCGGCCCCGTCAGCACCAACGGAATCAGGAAGGCGACCGCGCTGACGTCCTTGAAACGCCGGGAACTGGCCAGGCTGACGGTGCCGGCGGTCACCACCCTTGAGAGCACCACGCAGGTGAGCACCCCGAGGACGGCGCCCACCAGGGCCCCGAACGCGCCCAGGATGCTTCGCGACCAGGTGCCCACGGTCGCCAGCGCCACGAGCGACGTCGCGGCCCCTGGCGTGCCGATCAGCCCGGCCAGGGCCAGGCCCGCCAGCATCTGCGGCATCGGGACGGCGAAGGTCGTGAACCGGGCCGGGTCCAGGGTCAGGTCGGCGGCCGAGGCCACAATCGGGATGATCGCCCAGCCCAGCACCGCGCCGGCGCCGCCCAGCACCACCACCGTCTGCGCCGTCGTGACGTCAGCCTGGCGCAGCAGCAACAGCCCGACGACACCGACCCCGACGATGCCGAGGGCGTAGAGCGCCCCGATGCCGATGCCCACCAGTTGCCAGGGGCTGCGTCGGAGGCTGTTGCGCAGCAGGGTGAGCTTGAGCCTTAGAAGGTGCGCAACCATTCGAGCCCTTCCGCGTGGCTGCGGCCGCCCACCAGCTGGACAAAGCGGTCCTCGAGCGACTCGCCTGCGCGCACCTGGTCGACGGTCCCGGCGGCCAGCACCCGGCCCTCGGCGACGACGGCGACGTGGTCGCACATCCGCTGGACGAGGTCCATGACGTGGCTGGAGACGATGACCGTGCCGCCCGAGGCGACATATCGGTCCAGGATGTCTCGGATATTGGCGGCCGAGACCGGGTCGACCGATTCGAACGGCTCGTCCAGCACCAGCAGCCGGGGAGCGTGAATCAGCGCCGAGGCGAGCGCGATCTTTTTGGTCATGCCGGCGGAATAGTCCACCACGAGTGTGCCGGCGTCCTGGCTGAGGTCCAGGGCAGCGAGCAGCTCGGCCACCCGCGCCACCACCACTGCCCGGTCCATGCCGCGCAGCAGGCCCGCGTAGCTCACCAGTTGCTCTCCGGTGAGCCGGTCAAAGAGCCGTACCCCGTCTGGCAGCACGCCCATCAGCTTCTTGGCCTCCAGCGGGTGCTGCCAGACATCCACGCCATGGACCAGTGCGGTGCCGAAATCCGGCCGCAGCAGCCCGGTCGCCATCGACAGGGTGGTGGTTTTGCCGGCGCCGTTGGGGCCGACGATCCCGTAGAAGGAGCCGGCCGGCACGTCGAGGCTGATGCCGTCCACGGCGATCTTCGTGCCGAAGCGTTTGGCCAGGCCGCGCAGGGCCAGCGCCGGGACCGGGTCAACCGGGCTGGCCGGGCTGGCCGGGCTGGCTGGCGCCGCCGGCACTGGCGGTTGCGGGTGCTCGAAAGTCATATCGCTAGACTAACCGCCGCCGGCGCCGGGCAGGGTCGTCCGAAAGGGGTAATTTAGGCCCTCATCCCAGCGGACGATCCCGGACGGCTAGCGGGGCCCGGCAGGACCGGCAGCGCGGGCGGGCGGGACTAGAACGTGTGCCGCGGGATGGCCCGCTCGTACTGCGGCGGCCACGCGAGTTCCTGGCCCAGCTCAAAGGCCGCCCGCAGCCACCAGTGCGGGTCGCGCAGTGCGGCCCGGGCGATGAAGACGCCGTCCGCCTGGCCGGTGGCCACGGCATGCTCGGCCTGGCCCGCGGAGGTCAGCAGCCCCACGGTGCCGGTCCGGATCCCGGCTTCGCGCCGGATCCGGGCGCTGAATCCGGTCTGGTAGCCGGGGCCGACCGGGATCTTCTGGTGCGCCACGGCCCCGCCGCTGGAGACGTCCACGAGGTCCACCCCGTGTTCGCCTGCCGTGCGGGCCAGCCGTACCGACGCTTCCGCGTCGATGCCGCCGTCGGCCCAGTCCGAGGCCGAGATCCGCAGCAGCAGCGGCATCGAATCGGGGATGACGTCCCGCACCGCGTCGAGAACAGCCAGCGTCAGCCGGTTGCGGCCTTCCTCATTCCCGCCCCAGCGGTCCGTCCGGTCGTTGACCAGCGGGCTCTGGAACTGGTGCAGCAGGTAGCCGTGGGCGCCGTGGATCTCGATCGTGTCGAAGCCGGCGCCGACGGCGCGGACGGCGGCCGCGGCGAAGTCGGCGATCACGCCGTCGATTTCGTCTTCGGTCATGGCCGACGGCGGCGCGTAGCCGTCGAAGGCGCCGGTGCCCGGGCCCACGGTGTTCCAGCCG
This sequence comes from Arthrobacter sp. 05N428_2, assembly GCF_056397065.1. Lineage (NCBI taxonomy): Bacteria > Bacillati > Actinomycetota > Actinomycetes > Micrococcales > Micrococcaceae > Arthrobacter > Arthrobacter sp. 05N428_2. The sequence goes on from NZ_JBFTMR010000004.1 coordinate 12,011, forward strand.
CCGTCGGAGGCGGGCACCGTGCCGCTGTTGCCGGAGAACGGCCAGTAGGAGGACGCCTTGCGCCCGGCATGCGCCAACTGCGTGCCAATCTTGGCGTTGGCGGCACCGTGGCGGTGAACGAAGGAGACGATCCGCTCCCAGGCTTCGGCCTGGACATCGTTATAGAGGCCGGCATCCCGGGGGCTGATCCGGCCGGCGGCGTTCACGGCGGCCGCCTCGGTCAGCATCAGGGCTGCTCCCCCGGTCGCGAAGGACCCAAGGTGCATCAGGTGCCAGTCGTTGGGCACCGCCTCGCCGGTCTCCGGCCCGCAGCTGTACTGGCACATCGGCGAAACCCAGCCGCGGTGCTCCAACCTGAGCGAGCGCAGCTCCAGCGGCGCGAACAGGGCCGAGCCCATTAGAACAGCACCCGCGCGAGGTTCTGCCGGGCCTTGGCAACACGCTCGTCGGAGGTTCCCACCACGTCGAAGAGTTCCAGCAGGCGCACCCGGGCAGTTTCCCGCTCCGGTCCGAAGTTCCGCCCGATGAACGTCACGATCCGGCCCAGGCCGTCCTCGACGTGACCGCCGGCAACGTCCAGGTCGGCGACGGCGAGCTGGGCTTCGAGGTTGTCCGGTTCCTCGGCGGCACGGCCGCGGACGGCCTCGGTTTCGGCGGCGGACAGGGCCTGGAGCCGGCCCATCAGCTCCACCTGCGCGAGCCCGGCCTTGGCCTCGGCGTCGGCCGGCATCTCGATCAGGGCCTGCCGGTAGGCCGCCGCGGCACCGGCGTAGTCGCCGGCCTCGATGGCGTCGAACGCCTTCTGGTGCAGCGGCGGCAGCGGCGGAGCCTCGGGCTCCGCCGAGCGTGGCCCGCCGGCCCCGAGCCGGCCGGTCACGCCGTTGGCCGCGGCAACCTTGAGGAGTTCGTCGAAGAGGCTCCGCACCTGCTGCTCCTCGGCACCGCCCTGGAACAGCGGCACGGGCTGGCCCTTGACCAGAGCGACGGCGGTCGGAACGGCTTGGACCTGGAAGGCCTGCGCGAGCTGGGGAAAAGCCTCGATATCGGCGGCGCCAAGGACCAGCCGGCCCTCGTAGCTGTCGACAATCTGCTCCAGCACGTCCACAAGCTGCGCCGAGCCCGGCGAGTAAGCGGCCCACAGAGCGACCACCACGGGGACCTGCGCGGAAAGATCTACGAGCTCCTGGAAGTTGGCCTCGGTGACGTCCACGCGCAGCGGCGCGGCGGCGTTGTGGTCGGGGCCGCCGCCGGCTGCCCCCGGGGCGGCCGGCCCCCCGCCGCCCGCACCGGCGGGCGGCGCGGGGCGCTGCTTCAGGGCGGAGAGATCGACGGCGCCGCGCAGGTTGAGCGGGTTGGCGGCAGCCGGAGGAACCGGGCGGGAAGCTGGCGAAGTCATAGCCCCACTCTATCCACTACGCCGCACGCAGGGGCCTATTTGAAGCTTGCCCCCACCAGACCGCGGGTGGCGGCCACCAGCTTCATCGGATCCTTGGAACCGGCCGGCGGCACATAGACTGCGACGGATTCGGCGTAGTCCAGGACCATGCCCGTGCTCGTCTCCTTGCCTCCGGCCAGGGCCGCTGCATCGTCGCCGATGGTGAGCTTGTCGCCGGGGTTCTTGGGCGTGCCGTCAAGACCGAAGTTCAGCCTGCCCAGCACCAGCGCGCCACCGTCGGCGGTGCGGAACACCACGGTGTTCTCCGGCACGACCTTGTGGGTGAAGGCGAAGTTGCCGTTGGTGCCGGACTTCACGACGTCGCTCTGGTACGCCAGGGTATCCGCGATGTACGGCGAGGACTGCCCCTCGGTGAGCTTGTCCTTGAAAGTCGAGTCGGCGGTGGTCAGGCGGTCGCCCAGTCCGGCCAACGCTTCATCGCCGCTGTACAGCAGCCCGGATTTGTCGGAGGCTGCGAGGGTATCGGTGCCGCCGCGGTTGATGCCCGGGAAGGTGGTGCCCGGCTGCAGCGGGGTGGCCCCAACGAGCTTGTAGTTCTCCCGCGGGGAGGCCTGGACAAGGGTCAGCAGTTGCGGAACAACGTTGCCGTCACCCTGGGTGACGGCCAGCACGGACCGCGGCCATGCACGCTTGTTGCTCACCACGGTGGTCAGGAGCTTGGTGGCGCGCACCGGCATCCGCGCCTCGTAGCTGCCCACCTGGGACCGGATCTTGTAGTTGTGCGTGCGCACGTCCAGCTCCGCCGCTCCAACGCGCGACGCCAGCTTGGCGGCGTCCTTGGCCGCGTCGCCGGCATCGACAGCGCCGGCGACCTGCTCGAGGATTCTGCGGAACTGGGCATCCAGCAGCACCGGGGCCGGGGCAGCGGCCGCGGACGAACCGCTCGGCGTCGGCGAGGGAGTCTGGCTGGCCTGCGCCGCGACCCCGGTGCCGGCCACTGCGGCGGCTGTCAGCAGCGCTACCGCGGCGCCGGCGGCCCGCCGGACGGCGGAACCGGCAGCAACGCGCTCGACGGTGCCTGTGCCGGTGTCCGTGTCCGTGCCCGTGCCGGTGGCGCTTCCGGTGCGGGCTTTGGCCCGTGCAGCGGCCTGGGCGCGTGCGCGGCGGGCAAACGGGCTGCCCTTCGGGCTGCCGCCGGTGCCATCCGTGCGGTCGGCCGAGTCGCCGTCGTGCGTCTTGCCGGTCTTGGGCTTGAGCAGCAGCAGGGCTGCACCGGCCAGGATCAGCAGTGCGCCGAGCACCATGAACGGAATGGCCCAGGGGGTGGACGTGTCGTTGGGGAACGTCATCGAAATCGACGAGGGGGCCGGCTTCGTGCCGTCCGCGGCCAGCAACAGCGACCAGTCGCCGTCCGCCGGCGGGGTCCAGTTGTAGTTCAGCTCACCGTTGGCGTTCTCCGTCGTCACCCACAGGTCCGAGCCTGCCGGGGACGGAGCGGCGGCTTCGCCGTCGGAGTGCTGGAGCTGCAGCGTCTTGCCGTCCGCGGAGAGGCCCGACACGGTGTTGTGGGCGGTCTTGCCGACCCACGCCGCCACGTCGTCCGGCCGGCCGGCCGCCAGCATGAAGCTGCCCTCGCCCGTGACGTTGATCTTCACCGTGCCGCCGTGCAGGGTGCGCAGTTTTTCGTCGAACACGGTCAGCGGCGCGGCGGTACCGCCAGCTGGCACACTGGCCGTCACTGTCTCGGGCGGAGCCCAAATCGTCTGCTGGCCGATGCCGGCCAGCAATGTCAGGAGGCCGAGCAGCACTAGTGCAACTGCAGTCTTGAAACGCAAAATAATACCCATCATCAGCGGACACGTAGTTTTAAGAGTAACCGTTTTGTTACCTGCCAGTCAGATCGAGGGCGCGATCGGACGCGGCCCGGCACCCGCTGGCGTGTTTCCGGAGGCCGCCGATCCGCCAGTTGGCAAGGCTGCTGATAGTGTTTGCGGTGATCGTCACACCCTGGCCGCCACCGCGGATCTGCGGGGAACTACCAGACAAAAAGGGCACTAAACGCAGTGACTGAACCCGCGGCTTCGACCCCCACAGGACACGCAGCCAGCCAGGAGCCCGGCGGCCAGCCAGGCGGCCCGCAGGAGCCGGCACCGCAGCTCTCGACCCCGCGGGCGGCCGCCGCCAGCTTCCTCATCTCGATGGCCCGCCGGCTGCGCCAGCCGCTGCCCGGTGCCCAGCCGCGGTTGCGCTTCGAGATGCCTCCCGAGCAGGAAGACGACGACGCCGGCGCCGATCTCGACGGCGACGGCACGGCACGCTTCGGCAGCCCCGGGCCCCGGATGTCCGCCCAGCACCCGCTGTACGTCGGCTTCATGGGCACCGTTGGCGTCGGCGCCGCCCTGCTGGTCTACTGGATCGGCTCGAACACCACCCAGCTGCTGCTCTGGATCGTCACCGCCCTGTTCATTGCCCTCGGCCTGGATCCGGTGGTGCGCTGGCTCGAAGGCAAGAAGGTGCCGCGTCCGGCCGGGATTCTCATCTCCGTTTCCGTCCTGGCCCTGGCCGTCGCGGGTTTCTTTGCCACGCTGATTCCCACGATCGTCCAGCAGGTGACCCAGATCGTCCAGGAGGCCCCGCACTGGATCCAGGATTTCATCGACTCCGACTTTTTCCACACGGTCGACAACCAGTTCGGCGTGCGCGATCGGATCAGCCAGGAACTGGCGAAATTCGTCAATAACCCGGAGGCCATGAGCGGCATCTTCGGCGGCGTCGTGGGCTTCGGCTCCACCGTGGCCAACGGCCTGTTCGGCGCCCTGATCGTCCTCGTCCTGAGCCTGTACTTCCTCTCGGCGATGCCGGCGATGAAGCGGTGGGGCTACCGGCTGGCGCCGCGCTCGCGCCGGGCGCGGGTCGAGGCACTGTCCGAGGAGATTACCGGCTCGGTAGGCAACTACGTCATTGGCCAGGTCTGCGTCGCGTTGCTCAACGCCACCTTCGCCTTCATCGTGATGTCGATTCTGGGTGTCCCGTTCGCCGCACTGCTGGCGTTCGTCGTGGCCCTGCTGGCGTTCATCCCCCTGGTCGGCGGCATGATCGCCGGCGTCCTGGTTACGTTGATCGCCCTCACCGCGGGCTGGCAGACGGCGGTCGTCTACGCGATCTGCTATTTCGCCTACCTCCAGTTCGAGGCCTACTTCATCTCGCCGCGCATCATGCAGAAGGCCGTCGCGGTGCCCGGCGCGGTCGCCGTGATCTCCGTGATCGCCGGCGGCAGCCTGCTCGGCGTGCTCGGCGCCCTGATCGCCATCCCCACCGCCGCGGCGATCATGCTGCTGGTCAAGGAAATTTTCATCGCGCGCCAGGACAAGCACTAGCCAGGGCGCCGGTGCGGGCGCCGCCCAGGGCGGCCGCCCTTCTCAGGGGTGCGCGCTGGCGACCGGGCCGTCCCATGTTTCCGGCAGGGCCGGTGCGCCGGCTCCGCCCGGCAGCACCCGGCCGACGATCTCGTTGAGCACCCGCCCGGCGTACTTCTCCCCCACCCACAGGTGCTTGGCGCCGTCGACGCCGACAAGAGCCGCGTGCGGCACCAGGCTGAAGCGTTCCGCCGCGGCGGCCGGCTGAAGGTAGTCGTCGTGTTCAGGGACCAGCACCTTCAGCGGCTTGCCGGCGGCGGCCCACTCCTTGAGGTGAACATCGGTGGCCCGGTGCAGCGGGGGCGAGAGCAGGATGGCCCCTTCGATCGCGGAGGCCACGGGCTCGGTGGCACCGTACATCAGGGCCAGCTCGGTGCCGAAGGACCAGCCGACCAGCCAGCGGTTCGGCAGTGCGCGCTCGACGGCGAAGCGGACCGCCGCCTCGACGTCGAGCCGCTCGCCGACGCCTTCCTCGAACGAACCCTGGCTGGTCCCGCGCGGCGAAGAGGTCCCCCGGGTGTTGAACCGGAGCACCGCGATGCCGGCGAGGGCGGGCAGCCGGTAGGAGGCCTTGCGGAAGACGTGGGAGTCCATGAACCCGCCGTGCGTGGGCAACGGGTGCAGCGTGATCAGGGTGGCCTTGATCTCGCCGGACTCAGGGACAGCCAACTCGCCGACCAGCCGGTGCCCGTCCTCGGTGCGCAGTTCCACGTTCTCGCGGTGCGCCGGAAGCACCGTGGAGGCACGGATCGCGGTGGGCGCAGAGGGCTGGCTGAACACGTAGGACGCGGGGTCAAAAGTCATGCCCTCCAGCTTAGCGACACCGCAAGGGCGACGGCTCAGCGGTAGCGGTAGCTGCGCGAGGTCCAGCAGTTCGAGTGCCAGTGCCGCCGCTCGGCGAGACCCGCGGCCGGCMCAAAGAGGTGGTCCTCGGACCAGACCACGAGGTGCGCGGTGCCCGGCGGGACCGCGGCAAAGCAACCCGGGCAGACATACGTTTTCCCGGCCCGGCTGGCGGAGATCGAGCGGACCATCCATTCGCCGTCGGGAGCGCTTTCCCGCCTCGCGATTCCGGTCCGGGCGCGCTCCAGGTCCAGTTCCGGCGCGGGTCCTGCGGCGTGTTTGCCGCCTGCCGTCCGCCCGGCGGCCTTCCCGGACGCGCCTTTCCCGGGGGCGGCGTTTGCCGACGCAGCGCGGCGGGGTCGGTTGGATCGGGGCATGGTTCCATTCTGCCCCAGCCAGGACGCTCCCTGCCCATCCCTGGCCCGCCGACGGGGGGCTCGACAGCCCGGCGTGGCGTGGACAGTCAGCCGTGGCGGTAGTGTTGACCGGGTGCGTTTAGTCATAGCCCGTTGCTCCGTTGATTATGTCGGCCGGCTCAAAGCCCACCTTCCGCTCGCCACCAGGCTGTTGCTGGTCAAGGCCGACGGTTCCGTGCTGGTCCATTCGGACGGCGGATCCTACAAGCCGCTGAACTGGATGAGCCCGCCGGCCAGCCTCCGCGTCTCCACTCCGGACGAGGTCGACGTCGAAGTCGGCGTGGTCGAACAGTGGACCGTGCAGTCCGCGAAGACCGACGACCGGCTGATCATCAACATCCATGAGCAGCTGCACGACACTTCGCACGAGTTGGGCCAGGACCCCGGACTGATCAAGGACGGGGTGGAAGCCGACCTGCAGCGGCTGCTCGCCGAGCAGATCGAGACCCTCGGCGCCGGCTTCTCGCTGATCCGCCGCGAGTACTTCACCGCGATTGGCCCGGTGGACATCCTCGCCCGGGACGCCGCCGGCGGCACCGTCGCCATCGAACTGAAGCGGCGCGGCGACATCGACGGCGTCGAGCAGCTGACCCGCTACCTTGAGCTCCTGAACCGCGACCCGCTGCTGGCCCCGGTGCGCGGCATTTTCGCCGCCCAGCAGATCAAGCCGCAAGCGAAGGTGCTCGCGAACGACCGGGGCATTTCCTGCGTCACCCTCGACTACGACGCCATGCGCGGCGTTGACGACAGCGAGTCGCGGCTTTTCTAGCGGCAGCCCGCTCTTGGCGGCGAATTGCGCCGCGGGGAATGGCAGCCGCGTCCGTCCATTCCGGCGCGGCGAAGTCGTTCACACACTCTTTGGATAAAATTTCCGGAATTATCCGCCGCGCCCGTTGACCTAGCGGAACTCCCATGAAATTCTTGTATCAGTCTTTGTGTAGGTGTTTTTCATGCTCGCAAGACATGTTGCGAGCGCGAAGCTCCTGCCGCCAACGCCCGGTTGATCCGGACGGACGCCAAGGTTCTTCTCGCAGAGTGACCAAGCCCGGTGCAAAGTGCGCCGGACTTTCTCAAGATCCACAAATGAGGAGAATTAAATGGCACAGGGAACCGTGAAGTGGTTTAACGCTGAAAAGGGCTTCGGCTTCATCACCCCGGATGACTCCGACGGCGATGTCTTCGTTCACTACTCCGAGATCCAGACCGGCGGCTTCAAGACCCTCGACGAGAACCAGCGCGTTCAGTTCGAGATCGGCCAGGGCGCCAAGGGCCCCCAGGCCACCGGCGTCACGCTGGTCTAGGCTCCCCCGGCGAGGCTGCCCCCCGGCGGCCTCTGCTCTAAGAATGATCCCCGGCCTTGTTGCCGGGGGTCATTTCTTTTTTGCCCGGCAACGAATTCTCCGCCCGCAATTGGCTTAGCTGACGAGCGTCCGCAGCAGGCGCGCGCTCTGGCGTACCGAAAGGTCGGGAAGGTACGCCCGGCTCAGCGCGCGGCCGATTGCCGGCAGTTGCAGCGGGTCCTGGTAGTACAGGTACAAGGTGCGGTATTCCGGCTTGAACCTCGATTTAAACACGGCGAGGGAGCGGAATCCGTACACCGGTTCCAGGGCACGGGCCACCACGTCCAGAATTCCGGCGAGTCCTTCGGCCGGCTTTGCATCGTCTCCGGATTCCTCCGACAATTCCTCCGTGGCCAGCGGGGAGCCAGAAAGTGAAATGGTCTCCACGGAATTACGCAGTTCCCCCACTGCGGAGGCAATCAGGAATTCCATCACCCCGGGGAAGGCGTCGGTGCGCCGGCGCATAAAGTCCAGCGTCCAGCTGACCAGGACCCCCCGGTCGTACACCGGCAGCCAGCTCGTGACGCCCTGAACGCGGCCCTTGCCGTCCACGGCGAGGCAGCACAGCACCTCGCGGTCCGCCAGCTCGTCCAGGCCGCCCAGCGTGAACCCCATTTCCGGGACCGGCTTGCGCGCGGCCCATTCTTCGGACAGTTCACTCAACTGTGCACGCAGCGAGGGGGACAAATCGGCGTAGCGGCCCCAGACCGCGTGCACGCCGGTCTTGGCGGCGCGGTTCAGTGCCGTACGCACGTTCTGCCATTCCTTGCCCTTGAACGTGAGCTCGCGCAGGCCGAGCTGGGTTTCCTGCGCCACCGCCAACCGCCGGTAACCGCGTGCCTGGAGCATGGGCCAGAGCTCGTCGGTGCACGAGTAGAAGCAGGGAATGAGGGCGTTCTCGGCACAATAGTCCAGGAACTGCGCCGCCGTTTCCCCGCGCCGCTCGGCCGGACCGAGCGGGCCGGCAAGCGTCAGCGCCACGTTGCCGTGCTGCTGGTACGCCACAGCCCCCCGCTGCCCCGGGCTGAACCAGTATTTGTTCGGCTCCCAGAGCGCCATCCAGGACAGGGTATCGCCGCCCTGCCTAATCAACCGGCGCACCACGTCCCGGTCCGCGGTTCCGGCGTCGCTGCCGTGCGACCGGCGCAGCAGCACCAGCCAGACACCGACCAGCGCCACCACCCAGAAGGCGATCCCCGAGTAGGCGAACAGGAAGGCCTCGACGGCGTTGCGATGCAGGAAGACGCGGCTGTAGGCGCCGGGAATGGGCAGCGGCAGGTACTGCCGGGCCAATTCCGCGGCAAGACCCAGCCAGCCGCCGTCGCGGTCCAGCCCGCCGGCGGCAAACCAGGCCCCGGCGTAGCCGCCCGCGAGCACCAGGAAGGTCCCCCCGATGGCCAGCCCCAGGATGCGGCGGGCCCGGTGCGTGGTTTCGACCCGGAACAGATGCCGGTTGGCGACGAGGAGGAGCACCAGTGCCAGCGGCACGGCCACCAACGGCAGGACGTGGACAAAGCCGGAGCCCATCAGCGCGGTGTGCGGCCGGTTGGGGTAGTGCGGGATCCTGGCAAACAGCGCCAGGTAGACGGAGGCCAGGGCGGTGACTGCCAGCTGGACCAAAACGGCGATGCGAAGCGCGAGCTGCCTGCCGTGCCGCATGCCGTCCGCGCAAATCAGCAGCAGCACCACAGGCACCACCGCCAGCGCCAGGCCCAGCGGGCCGGCAAAGCCCGGCTGGCCGGTCTCGAGGCAACTGACGTCCACGGCGCCGCCGCAGTTCTGCTCCAGCTGGGTCAGCGTGGGCAGCGGATTGAGGACGACGTCGCGCAGCAGCGCAAGCGGTCCGGTGGGGGTCCGTACGGCAGCGGTGAGGATCGGGCCGACGGCGAAGATGGCGACGGTCAGTGCCAGCAGATTCCGGGTCTCGCGGCCGGTGGAGCGGTGCCGGTGCAAGTTGCCCTTGTCCCCCTGCAACCACCAGCCCGCTAGCAGCCCGACCACGGCGCCGGCCAGGCCCACGACGGTTTCCGGGTGGCCAACATAGAGGACCAGCAACACGGCCCCGGACACCACAGCGGTCCGCAGCCGCCGCTGCCACAGCGTGGGCAGCAGCCCGCAGGCGGCCAGGACCGCCGCGAGAATGGCCGCGTACGGTCCGATCAGCGGGGCATCCACCATCAGGCCCAGCCAGCCGTCGCCGGCGAAGCGGGCCAGCTGGGTAACGAGCAGGAACAGCGACACGGCCCCGAACTGGCCCGCGAAGAAGAATGCGGCGGTGCGGACCGAGCCGAGCTGCCGTTCGGCGGCCCCCAGCAGGACCAAGATCATGAGCGACGCCGCCAGGTACGCCAGCGGGTTGGTCGCAAAGAACAGCGAGGTGAACATCGTCCACCAACGGCCCTCCTGCAGCCCCTGGGCGCTGACGGAGGCTACGTTCAGCATCGACTCCGGCGGACCGTCCAGGAAGCTGCCGGTGGCCGCCGCCGTGAACAGGAAGACCGCGAGCACCGACAGCGTGAAGGGAAGCTGCCGGAACCGGACCCAGACACCGCGCAGGGCGGTCACAGCTGAATCCCCCAGCGCGCCGCGAGAAAGTCCAGCCCGCCCGGCAGGCCCCTGGAGGCGGTCTCCCAGGAGTGGCCGGCGTTGGCGATCTTGTGGGCTTCGACGGTGAACCCGGCACCCCGGGCAGCGCCGGCGAGCAGCGCCATGTACTCCACAAACTCCGGGTCCCGGTCGCCGGCCCCGAAGTAGATCGCCTTGCCGTCGAAGCGGCGGTCCTGCATCACGCGCAGCGGCGTCAACCGGTCGAAAGCGGCGGTGTCGCCGCCGAAGGCCGCGTCAACGGTCTTGTGCCGCTCCTTGGCGATGGCCGGCTCCTTCTCGCTTGAAAACGCCAGGGCCGCGCTGTAGATGTCGGGATGCCGGGTCACCATCTGCATGGCGCAGGTGGCACCGAAGGAGAAGCCGCCGGCGGCCCATTGCTGCGGGTCGGGGTCGACGTCGAGCGTGCCTCGGATCCACGCCGGCACGTCCTGTGCCAGGAAGGTGTCGGCCTGGGCGATGCGGCTGTCCATGCACAGCGTATTGCCGCCGGCGGTGCCGTTGGGATCGACCACGACCACCACCGGCGAGACACCGCCGTGGCCGGCGGCGAAGCGGTCCATCCGGCTCCGCAGGGCGCCCCCGGTCAGCCAGTCCGCGGGGGCTCCGGGCTGGCCGGAGAAGAGCACCAGCACCGGAAGGGCCGGCCGGAGTGAGCTCTGATAGGCCGGCGGTAGGTAAATATAGGCGTCCCGGCTGCGGAAGCCGGAAACCGTGCCGGGAATGCTGGCCTTCCGGAGGGCCCCTTCAGCGGGCAGGCCCGCCGGCGGCGCCCAGACGGACAGGCTTTCCGGGGTGCTCTCCCCCGGCTGGCGCTTGAGCGCGTCCTCCAGAACAGGGATCCGGGCCAAGGCGGTCCCCGTCACGTCGCTGACGGTGTGGTTCAGCCCGAAGTAGGCGTTGATCTGCACCGCGGAAAGCGCCACGACACCCAGCAGGGCGGCGGACGCCACGGCGGTCGAACGGACGCGGTGCACCACCGGCAACGCGGGGCGCGGGATGCTCGCGAGGAAGGGCCTGCGTCCCCAGATGCCGTGCAGCCGGAGCAACCACAGCAGCAGCGCCGCCACGGCCGGGACGCTCCAGACCAGGGTCTCCCAGGGAAGCTCCTCGGGGAAGACGGAGAGAACGTAAATCAGCAGCAGGTGGCTCCCCGCCACGAGGGCGGCCGAAACCATGAGGGCCGCGGCAATCACCACTGCGGAGGCACTGATCGTGTGGCGACGGCCGCTCCGCCACAACAGGTAGGCCATGCCGGCCGCGCCGGCCAGCCAGGCGGTCCACACCACCGGACCGTCGACCAGCCTGATGTCCTCGATGAAGTCCACCGGGACTAGCGCCAGGTGCCGACGCCGACGACCGGGCCGGCCTCGAGCCAGGACGAGAGGCCGGTGTAGGCGTCGAACCTCATGGCCAGCAGAACATCCTGGCCCTCATAGCGCAGCTCGACGATCACGGTCTCGGGTTGCACCTTGACCAATTCGGATTCGGTGGGTTGACGGCGGCCGGTCAGCTCCAGCGAGCTGCGGCGGAAGGTGTGCTTCGGCCGCACGCTGAGCGAGGCGAGCCGGAACCATTCCAGGTCATTGTCCTGATAACGACAAACCCCCATCTGCCAGCTGTTTCCAGCCACGCAGATGGAGGCGTCCACCGTGCCCAGGGCGCGCCGCAAGTTGAAGCGGCGCACCCCGGATAGGCACAGTGTAAAGACCAGCAACGCAAACACGGTTGCCAGTGCGATGAACGGAAAACCAGTAACGTTCATCAAGGTAGGGCTAGCGGATCCCCGCAGTAGCCGCGTCGCCCATTTGGGCGTTGTCAGCAACAATGACGACCCTGTTGTTGTCGACGGAGAAGAAGCCGCCGTCGACAACTACAGCAATACGGTCACCGGACACCGGCTCGATCGCCAGTTCACCTTCGGCCAGAATCGCCAGCAGGGGCGAGTGGCCGGGCAGGATTCCGATTTCACCATCGCTGGTGCGGGCCTTGACCATCTTGGCCGCTCCGGACCACACGAAGTGGTCCGCTGCGACAATCTCAACCTCAAGCTCGGCCATATTACTTGGTCTGTTCCTGGATCTTGGCCCACTGGCGCTCAACGTCATCCAGGCCGCCGACGTTGAAGAACGCCTGCTCTGCGATGTGGTCGAGGTCGCCGTCGCAGATCGCGGTGAAGCCTTCCACGGTGTCCTTGATGGACACGGTGGAGCCTTCGACGCCGGTGAACTGCTTTGCGGTGTAGGTGTTCTGCGAGAGGAACTGCTGGATGCGGCGTGCCCGCGACACGACGATCTTGTCTTCTTCGGAGAGCTCATCGACACCGAGGATGGCGATGATGTCCTGGAGTTCCTTGTTCTTCTGCAGGATCTGCTTGACCCGGACGGCCGTGTTGTAGTGGTCGTGTCCGATGTACTGCGGATCCAGGATGCGGGACGTCGACGACAGCGGGTCAACGGCCGGGTACAGACCACGGGAGGCGATTTCACGGGACAGTTCCGTGGTCGCGTCGAGGTGTGCGAAGGTGGTGGCCGGGGCCGGGTCGGTGTAGTCATCTGCGGGAACGTAGATGGCCTGCATCGAGGTGATGGAGTGGCCCTTGGTGGACGTGATGCGCTCCTGCAGGAGGCCCATCTCGTCAGCCAGGTTGGGCTGGTAGCCCACGGCGGACGGCATGCGGCCGAGGAGGGTGGAAACCTCGGAACCTGCCTGCGTGAAGCGGAAGATGTTGTCGATGAAGAGCAGCACGTCCTGGTTCTGCACATCGCGGAAGTACTCCGCCATGGTCAGCGCGGACAGGGCCACGCGCAGACGCGTTCCCGGCGGCTCATCCATCTGGCCGAAGACAAGGGCGGTGTCCTTGAGGACGCCGGCCTCTTCCATTTCGACCCAGAGGTCGTTGCCTTCACGGGTACGCTCGCCAACGCCGGCGAACACCGAGGTGCCGCCGAAGTTGCGGGCAACACGGGTGATCATTTCCTGGATCAGCACGGTCTTGCCGACACCGGCACCGCCGAACAGGCCGATCTTGCCACCCTTGATGTACGGGGTGAGAAGGTCGATCACCTTGATACCGGTTTCCAGCATCTCGGTGGAACCCTCGAGCGTCGCGAAGGCCGGGGCCTTGCGGTGGATCGGCCAGCGCTCGGTCGTCTCGAGCTCGGCCTCCGTGACGTCCAGGGGCTGGCCCAGGACGTTGAAGATGTGGCCCTTGACGCCGTCGCCGACCGGCACGGAGATCGGGGCACCGGTGTCAACCACGTTGGTGCCGCGGACCAGGCCGTCGGTCGCCTGCAGCGAGATGGCGCGGATGAGGTTGTCGCCGAGGTGCAGCGCAACTTCAAAGGTGATGGTCTTGGTCTCACCGTTGAGAGTAATCTCCGTGGTGAGTGCGTTGTAAATCGAGGGGATTGCGTCAGCCGGGAATTCGACGTCGACAACCGGGCCAATAACACGTGCAATACGGCCGGATGCACCGGACGTTGCGGCTACGTGTTCGGTAGCAGTGGCAGTCATCTCTCTCACTTCACTCAGTAGATGGCGTGGGCGGTTAAGTTTGTTCTTTGGTGCAGGTACAGCTGGGTCCGAAGGGGGCCGGCTAGGACGCGTTCAACGCGTCGGCGCCTGCCACGATTTCGGAAAGCTCCTGCGTAATTTCAGCCTGGCGGGCAGTGTTGCGCAGACGCGTGTACTTCTTGATGAGGTCCGTGGCATTGTCACCGGCGGACTTCATCGCGCGCTGGCGGGCTGCGAGCTCGGAAGCTGCTGCCTGCAACATGGCGGCGAAGATACGTGACTCGATGTAGCGCGGCAGCAGGGCATCGAGAACCTGCTCCGTCTCCGGCTCAAACTCGTAAAGCGGCAGGAGCTCCGATTCGGAGGCGGCCTGCTCTTCAACGACCTCGAGCGGGAGCAGGCGGATGACCGTCGGCTCCTGCGTCACCATGGACTTGAAGCGGGTGTAGACGACGTGGATCTCGTCGACGCCGCCCTCTTCGTAGGCCGTGGCGAAGTCTGCGAGGAGTGCCTCGCCGACTTCACGCGCCGTCTCGAACTCCGGTGCGTCGGTGTTGCCGGTCCACACCCGTTCGTAGGGGCGGTTCCGGAAGTCGAAGTAAGCCTGTGCCTTGCGGCCCATGACGTACGTCTTGACTTCCTTGCCTTCCTCAATGAGCAGCTCGGCGAGACCTTCCGCCTGCTTGAGCACGGTGGCCGAGTAGGACCCTGCCAGGCCGCGGTCGGAGGTGATGACCAGGACGGCGGCGCGGCGGATCTGCTCCGGCTCGGTGACCAGCGGGTGGTCGATTTCGCTCTGGCTTGCGACAGCAGAAACGGCGCGCGTGATCGCGTTTGCGTAAGGCAGTGAAGCCGCTACGCGTGCGCGGGCCTTGCCGATGCGCGAGGTAGCGATCAGTTCCATCGCCTTGAAGATCTTGCGCATCGACGTCGTCGAGCTGATCTTCTGGCGGTAGACCCGAATCTGGGCTCCCATACTTATCCTTTCCTAAGATCCCGGTGGCCGGGACTGCCGGAACCCGAGGGGGTCCGGCAGTCCCTGCCAGCGAAACTAGCGCTTCTGCTTGACGATTTTTTCCTGATCGACCTGGTCCTCGCCGATCGCGGCGTGCTCCTCGTGACCCGCGCCGACCAGGTAGCTGTCGCCCTCGCCGAAGAAGCCCTTCTTGAAGTCCACAATCGCGGTCTTCAGCGCCTCCGCCGTGTCATCGTCCATGACGTTGGTCTGCGCCAGCGTCGTCAGGATCGAGGACTTGTGCTTGAGGTGTTCCAGGAACTCGGTCTCGAAGCGGTTGATGTCTTCAACCGGTACCTCGTCGAGGTAGCCGTTGGTGCCGGCCCAGATGGAGACGACCTGGTTCTCGACCGGGAACGGCGAGTACTGGCCCTGCTTGAGCAGTTCCATCAGGCGGGCGCCACGGGTCAGCTGCTGGCGCGATGCGGCGTCGAGGTCCGACGCGAACATCGCGAAGGCCTGCATGTCGCGGTACTGCGCCAGTTCCAGCTTCAAGGTGCCGGAGACCTTCTTCATCGACTTGACCTGCGCGGCACCACCGACACGGGAGACGGACACGCCGACGTCGACTGCGGGACGCTGGTTGGCGTTGAAGAGGTCCGACTGCAGGAAGATCTGGCCGTCGGTGATGGAGATGACGTTGGTCGGGATGTAGGCCGACACGTCGTTCGCCTTGGTCTCGATCAGCGGCAGGCCGGTCATCGAGCCCGCGCCCAGCTCGTCGGAGAGCTTGGCACAACGCTCAAGCAGACGGGAGTGCAAGTAGAAGACGTCGCCCGGGTAGGCTTCGCGTCCCGGCGGGCGGCGCAGCAGCAGCGACACGGCACGGTAGGCCTCGGCCTGCTTGGAGAGGTCATCGAACACGATGAGGACGTGCTTGCCGCCGTACATCCAGTGCTGGCCGATGGCCGAGCCGGCGTACGGTGCGAGGTACTTGAAGCCGGCGGGGTCGGACGCGGGGGAAGCCACGATGGTCGTGTACTCCAGGGCGCCGTTGTCCTCCAGCGTCTGGCGGACAGCCGCGATGGTGGACGCCTTCTGGCCGATTGCGACGTAGATGCAGCGCACCTGCTTGTTCACGTCGCCGGAAGCCCAGTTGGCCTTCTGGTTGATGATCGTGTCGATGGCGATAGCCGACTTGCCGGTCTGGCGGTCACCGATGATCAGCTGGCGCTGGCCGCGGCCGATCGGGATCATGGCGTCGATAGCCTTGAGACCGGTCTGCATCGGCTCGTGCACCGACTTGCGCTGGGTCACGCCGGGCGCCTGAAGTTCCAGGGCACGCGTAGTTTCGGCCTTGATGTCGCCGAGGTCGTCGATGGGCTGGCCCAGCGGGTCAACCACGCGGCCGAGGAAGGCATCGCCGACCGGAACGGACAGAACCTGTCCGGTGCGGTGCACTTCCTGGCCTTCTTCGATGCCGGTGAAGTCACCAAGAATGATGACACCGATCTCGCGGACGTCGAGGTTCTGGGCCAGGCCCAGGGTGCCGTCTTCGAAGCGAAGCAGCTCGTTCGCCATGACCGAGGGAAGGCCCTCAACACGGGCGATGCCGTCACCTGCGGTCGTTACACGGCCAACCTCTACGCGCTCCGCGTTTCCGGGTTCGTAGGACGCCGCGAACTCGTTCAACGCATTACGGACGTCGTCGGCGTTGATGGTCAATTCGGCCATCTGCAGTCCCTGCTCTCCTGTTTTCGTGATCATCGTTGCTCACGATGACCGGGGTTTCTTGTCGGTAAGTTGTGCTTGTCCGGCTGACTAGGCAATCTGACGCTGGAGCTGGCCCAGGCGGGCGAGGACCGAAGCGTCAACCACTTCGTCGCCAATCTGGATCCGGATGCCACCGATCAGAGCCGGGTCAACGTTCATGTTGATCTTGAGCTCGCGGCCGTACAGGGCGTTGAGCCCTGTCTGCAGCCGACTGGCCTGGGCCTCCGTCAACGGACGGGTGACACTGACCGTAGCTATCCAGCGCTGCTGGCGCTTGGCTGCCAGCTCGGCAAAACGGCTGACCAGCTTGGTGACCTTGAGCCCGCGGGGCTGCGAAACAGCCTGTCCAATAAGGACTTTCGCTTCCGCGCTTGCACCGGGCACGAGCTTGTCGGCGAGGGCCACCTTGGCGGCCTGGCTCGCCTGCGGCTCGGACAGGGCACGCTGAACCTCGTGGCTGGAATCGACGGCCTGGTTGAAGGAGAACAAATCGTTCTCCAGCGCTTCCAGTCCGGTGATGCCGGAGGCAGAGACTGCCGACTTGTTTTCTGCAACGGCAATTACCACCGAAGCGGCAAGAGTCTCGAGTGCATCGCCGATGTCACGTGCCGACGCCCAGCGTGAACTGGCCAGCCCGCCCGCGATCTCCACAGCTTCAGCGGAAACTTTTCCGCTGAAGAGCTGCTTGACCAGCGCCGACTTTTCGTCACCGCTGCGGGACGGGTCAGTCAGGGCACGGCGCAAACCAGCCGAGCTGTCCACCGTTCCCAGGATTCCGAAGAGTTCCGTAGCCAACTGCAGCGACGCGTTGGGAAGCTTGGCCTCCAACGCGACGAGTGCCGCGGTCAGCGATTCGCTCGATACACCTGCCATTACTTAGCTGCACCTGCGTTCTGGTTCTCCAGATCTGCCAGGAAACGGTCGACCACACGGGCCGAACGCGCATCATCCGTGAGCGCTTCRCCAACGATGCGGCTCGCCAGCGTGGTAGCCAGCGTGCCGACCTCGGCGCGGAGCGACACGACGGCCGCCTGGCGCTCGGATTCGATCTGCGCGTGTGCCTGCGCGGTGATGCGGGCAGACTCAGCAGCTGCCTTCTCCTTCAGATCCGCCAGGATCTGGGCGCCTTCGCCACGGGCTTCTTCGCGGATGCGGTTGGCCTCGGTGCGGGCGTCGGTGAGCTGCTGCTTGTACTCTTCGAGTGCTGCAGAAGCCTCTGCCTGAGCCTTTTCGGCCTTGGCAATGCCGCCTTCAATGGCCTCGGCACGCTCTGCGAAGTTCTTCTCGAACATCGGGACAACATACTTCGTCACGATGAACAGGAGGACAGCAAAGCCTACGAGGACGACAAACATCTCCCAGATGTTGGGAACGAGGGGGTTTGTATCACCCTCGGTGGCGGCTGAGATGATCAGCTGCTTCATATTTCACCCGTCCTTATCTACTCGGTTCTGGATGTTCGCTGGGTTCTGAAGGTTTACTTGAGAACGAACGCGAAGACCAGGCCGAGGATGGCGAGGGCTTCAGTCAGCGCAAGGCCGAGGAATGCGATCGGCTGCAGGACGCGCTGGGCTTCCGGCTGACGTGCCACGCCGTTGATGTAGGCAGCGAACACCAGACCCACACCGATACCACCGCCGATAGCGGAGAGGCCGTAGCCGATGAGGTTGAGGGAGCCGTTGATGGAGCCGTTCATGGTTTTCCTTTCAAGATGCCATCCAGGTGGCAGGTTGTTTGGGTTGCTTCATCCCCAAGGGGAAGTTTGTGGGTGCCTTAGTGGCTGTCGGCGTGCAGTGCGCCTTCGATGTAGATCGCGGTCAGCAGCGTGAAGACGTAGGCCTGCAGCGCCATGATCAGCGCCTCCAGCATGTACATCGCCAGCGAGCCCGCCAGGACCAGCACCGAGGCGCCCTTCAGCAGGACGTTCTCCTGCATCACGAGGAACTCGATGCCGGAACCGGCGATCATTACGATCAGGTGGCCGGCCAGCATGGTGGCGAACAGACGGAGGCTGTGCGTCACGGGCCGGACCAGGAAGTTGGAGATGATCTCGATCGGAATCACGATCGGGAGGATGTAGATCGGTACGCCGCTCGGCACGGTGGCCAGCTTGAAGTACTTCAGGCCGTTCTTCTTGATGCCGATGACGATCCAGGTCACGTAGACGATGCCGGCGAGCACATAGGCGCCGCCGACGTGCGAGAAGCTCGGGAGCTGGATGACCGGGATGGCGCCGTAGATGTTGTTCACCAGGATGAAGAAGAACAGGCTGAACAGCAGCGGGACGTACTTGATGAAGTCTTTGCCGCCGATGATGTCCTTGGCGATGCCGTTGCGGACGAAGCCGTAGGCGGCTTCGCCGGCGTACTGCAGCTTGCCGGGAACGAGCTGCTGCTTACGCGCAGCGATCACGAAGAAGGTGGCGATAATGACGACCGAGAGGATTACCAGCAGCATCTGCTTGGAGAATCCTTCGGCCGCACCCCAGGGCAGAATAGCCGGCAGGTGCAATTGTTCAATTCCAGGAGGAGTGAATTCTCCTGAATCTTGGGCCGGGAGCGCAAGCGCGATCAACGCGTTTCCTCTCTGCAGTGTCCATCATTGGGCGTTGGGCGGGGAGCGGCGACATTCCTGTCAATCATTCCCCCTGTGAAATTTTTTGGCATTACTGTTCCGCGTCCTTGGACGGGCCACCTGCAGCGCCGTCTTCGCCAGTCGAAGTTCGTTGACTGGTGAGGCCGTGCATATGGGAAAGATAGAACCCTCCCGCGGCTCCAAGCAGAGCGCCTGCGAGCACAATCCAGCGGGTTCCCCACAGATTATCCAGACCCCACCCTATCAAACTCCAGACGATGATTCCGCCAACAATGTAGCTAAACACAGCGATTCCGGCGTTGTATCCGCCGTCGTTGCCGTCCTGCGACACGCCGGGAGCACCGCCGGTCCTTCGGGGGGTCCGGGATCCGTCATTGGACGCGTTCTTGCGGCTAAACACGAGGGCCGCCTTCCGGGGATTCGGGGTCATTGTAGATTTGCAGCCGCGCCTTGGCAAAGCCGATGATCTCGGCCGCCTGCCAGGCGACCACGCTCACGACGGCGCCGATCAGGAACCAGCGCGCGTGCAGCCAGGCGGGGGCGCCGATGACAAAAAGCACCACGGCAAAGCCGACGACCTTCACGAAGTAGGTGGCGACAAACATGCCGATCGCACCGGAAGGGTTGTTGCGTCCGACGAAGTGGCCGATCGCCAGGCTGATGGCAAAGAACGCCATCACCACGGCGCCGCCGAAAAGGCTCGACAGGGCACCGAAGCCACCGTTGAACACGTAGGCGATGACAGCGGTCACCAGCAGTGCGCCCGCGGCGGCCGCCGAGCTGACCGCCAGCAAGCCCAGCCAGAGCGATTTTGTGGGCCCAGAGGCACCAACGGATCCGGTGCCGGACGTGTGTCCGGACTCGGCGTCGGAGCTCATGGGTATCCCAATCGTCGAAGCTGTCAGGGGCAGGAAGGCGGCGATTGGCCGCCTCTGAATTCTACACGAGATAGAACACGGCTAGGTCACGGGGAGGCGGGTGACCTTGGTCCGGCGCCGGAACCGTCGAATCAGGTCCGGGGACGCGAGGTACAGCCCCAACACGAGGAGGCTGCCAGCCACGCACAGGACGACGGCCGGCAGCGGGGCCGTGGCCGCGATGAAGCCGAAAACGATCACGGCGACAGTGCAGAGCGTGACCACGGCTGCCGATTGCAGATGCGAGAAACCGACGTCCGTGAGCCGCTGGTAGACGTGTTCGCGGTGGGACGCGTACCAGCGCTCCCCCGCCTTGATCCGGCGCAGCAGGGTGTAGCCGGTGTCCGCGGCGTAGACCAGGATCGGCGTGAGCACGTATTCCACATAGACGCCGCTGAAGAACCCCGCGACGGCAAGGGCGGCAATCGAGGCGCCCAGCAGGTAGCTGCCGACATCGCCCAAGAAGACCGAACCCCGGCCCAGGTTCCATGGCAGGAAGCCGAGGAAGGACATGGCCAGCACTGCGCCGCCGGCGGTGAGCCAGGGCTGTTCGGCCAGCACGCCGGCCACCGCATAGGCGCCGCCGGCGGTGACCCCGTGCAGGCCGGAGATCCCGTTGACGCCGTCCATGAAGTTCGCGATGTTGACGTACGCCGCGATGGCCACGGCCGCCAGCGGCAGCCACCAGAACGACTGCGCCGTGAGCACGATGAGCGCTGCGGAGCCGACGGCGCCGATCCCCAACTGGGCTGCTGCCCGGCCGCGGATGGACAGACCGCGCAGATCCTCGATCCAGCCCACGACGGCACACGCGCCGATGATGGTGAGCACGACGGCGAACACGGACCGGTCGACGGTGACGACGCGCAGGAGCACGGCCGCCAGGTAGCCGACGGCGGTGGCCAGCGCGGCGGCGACGCCCATGCCGCGGATGGTCGCCTTCTGGTGCGAGGACCGTGCGGACGGAATGTCCACCACGCCCATCCGGACCAGCCACGGCTTGACCGCCAGGGGAAGCAGCAGGCTGGCCAGCAGGGTGATTCCCGCCACCAGGAACAGCGGAATCATGATGCCACCCGGATCGGTCCGGTTTCGTCGGCCTCGTCGTCGGGGATCTCGGCGATGTTGGCGCCTTGTTCTGCCTCGCAGCGGGCCAGCCAGACGTTGAGGTCCAGCTTGTCCGGGTTCTGCTCGGAAGCGCGGGTGTGCGAAATCTTCGGATGCAGGGGGCGCTGGTCCAATTCGCCGGTTCCCACCAGCTCCTCATGCAGCTTCTCCCCCGGCCGCAGCCCGGTGTAAATGATGTCGACTTTCTTGCCCGACATGGCGATCATCCGCTGGGCCACGTCCAGGATCCTGACCGGCTCCCCCATGTCCAGGATCATGACGTCGCCGCCAGTGCCGATGGCGCCGGCCTGGATCACCAGCTGGCAGGCTTCCGGGATCGTCATGAAGAAGCGGGTCACGTCGGGGTCGGTGACAGTGACGGGTCCGCCGACACGGATCTGCTCGGTGAAGAGCGGCAGCATCGAACCGCGGCTGCCCATCACGTTGCCGAAGCGGACGGAGACGAACTTGCTGGCGGTCTGGCCGGCCATCCAGGCGGTCAGCTTCTCCGCGACGCGCTTGGAGTGGCCGAGGGCGGTGGTGGGGTTGGCCGCTTTGTCGGTGGAGATGTTCACAAAGTGCGACACACCGGACTGCTGGGCGGCGCGGAGCACGTTCAGCGTGCCGCAGACGTTGGTCTTCCAGGCCTCGACCGGGTACTGCTGGAGCAGCGGTGCGTGTTTCAGGGCGGCCGCATGGAACACCACTTCCGGGCGCCGGTCCTCGAAGATGTCCAGCAGGGCCTCGCCGTCGCGGATGTTGGCCAGCACGGTATCCCGGCCGGCCAGCAGGCCGCGGCCGGTGATGGAGATCTGGGTGTGCTGCAGGCCGGTCTCGTCGTGGTCCAGCATGATCAGTTCCGCGGGTGCGAACTGCACGATCTGGCGGCAGAGTTCCGAGCCGATCGAGCCACCTGCCCCGGTCACCAGCACCCGCTTGTCCTTGATGTAGCCGGCAATTTCGTCGACCTTGATGTCCACGGGCCGCCGGCCGATCAGGTCTTCGACCGCCACGTCGCGGAAATCGGAGAAGCCGTCGGGTGCGCCGCCGCCCAGCATGTCCCGCAGCGGCGGCAGCACCAGCACCCGGATGTTCAGGCCGGCCACGGCGTCCGAGATGCGGCGGACCACGGGGGCTTCGACGTGGGCGAACGCCAGCACCAGGACCGTGGCGCGGGTTCGGCGGATGATCGCTGGGAGGTCGTCTCCGCGGCCGAGGACCTGGACGCCGGAGAGCCTCAGGTGTTTCTTGGCCGGGTCGTCATCGATCAGGCCGACCGGGAAGTACGGGGACTCCGGATCCTGCAGCATCCGGGTGAGCAGCGAATTGCCCAGGAATCCCGCGCCGTAGATCAGCGTGTTCTGCGCCTCGTCGCCTGGCCGGGTCCTGCCTTCGACGTAGAGCCGCTTGGCGTAGCGGGCCGCGCCCATGAAGAGGCAGGCAAAGGGGAAAGCGATCAAGCCCACGCTGCGGCCGATGTTGATGGCCTCGTAAAGCACCAGCAGGCTCGCGGTAATTGAGGCGGCCACGATCACGGTGACGAAGACGAGTGCCCGGGCCTCCTGGAAGCTGCCGAACGGGTAGCGTCCCCGGTACAGGGCCAGGGCATAGCCGGCGAGTATCTGGGCGACGACGGCGATCGCGGCGATGACGAAGGCGCCGGCGAACTGTTCCGCCCGGATCCCCATCTCGTAGCGCAGCAGCAAGGCCAGGACGATCGCCACCACCCACGACATGGAGTCGAGGAAGAGCTGGATCCAGATCCAGAGGGCGGGCTTCTCGTCCCGGGCTGCCGCGGCATCGCGCGTTTCAGATTTCGTAATCAACAGAGCTTGCAACCGACTTCCAGTACCACGGCGGCCATCCGCCTGATTCACAAAATTCCCCGCCGCAAGACTGTCGGACGGCGTCGGGGCCTAGAACGATAGTAATCGCTTCAGCCTCAGCAGCCTTGGTCTGCGGCCCCGGCCGGGCGTCAATCCGGCAGCGCGGGCATGGGTTCCCAGCCGCGGTCGGCCAGGATCGCGCGCGATTCCCGCCACCCCTGCCAGAGTGCGCCAGTCCCCTTCAAGGTCCGTTCGACAAGGATGAGCCGGGCGATTTCCTTCAGGAACGTCAGGGCCGTCCCGGCGCCGAAACCGGCCCGGTGGAACCTGCCGTGGGCCCTCAGGTACTGGGCGACGTGCCCGCGGTTCCGCATCACGTAACGGCGGCTCAGGTCAGACGAATCGTTGAGATGGCGCAGCCCCAGGTCCACCTGGCGCTGCGCCCGGACCTTCTTGATGACGAACGCGTTAACGTAGACCACCGGGGTTTGCAGCGCTGCGAGCCAGCCGTAGATCGCGTCGTCCCAGGTGATGAAGAAGCGCGGATCCGGCAGCCCGATGGTCCGGGCCACCGAGGCCTTGATCAGCATGCCTTCGAAATTTCCCACGTTGGTGCGGAAGACCTCCGAATGCCGGAAAACATCGCGCGAAACCGGGAGGAAGACGCCCAGCGCCTCGACAAAGTGGTGCTGCCAGAAGAAGGGGTTGCCGTTGGCGTCGTACCGGCGGCCGATGATGCAGGAGTAATCCTGCGTGAACTTCTCCAGCGCATCCACCGCGCCGGGGAGGACCTCGACGTCGTCGTCCATCAGCCACAGCCAGCCCGCACCTGATTCCAGCGCCAATTCCACGCCGCGGGAGAATCCGCCTGCACCGCCGACGTTCTCGCTCAGCCGCTCGTACACGATCGGCGGGCCGCCGGCAGTGCGCGCCTGGGACACGACGTCGGCCGTGTGGTCGCTGCTGGCGTTGTCCACCACGATGATCCTGGCGGGACCGGTGTCGAGCCGGGCAAAGGATTTGAGCAGATTGTCCAAAAAGTCGGCACGGTTATAGGTGACGACGACGGCGTACAGGTCTTCCACGGCGGCCTAGCTGTTGGCGGACATCAGTTCCGCGGGTGAGCCGAAGCCCTTGCCGCGGAAACCGGTGGAGTAGGCGCGGAACCAGTGCGCCAGGCCTTTGAGGTCCCCGGTCTTCAGGAAGTAGTACGGGAAGCCGATGATGTCCGCACCGAACCAGCGCAGGTTCCGGTACTTGCGGGTCAGGTAGCCCCGGTTGCGGAAGTAGCAGTAGCGTTTGAACTCGCCCTCGGGGATGACCGGCGTGATGAACCCGCCGAAGACCGGCTTCATCTCGGTCCAGGTGGCGGGGTGCTGGACAGCCACCGTGGCGAGCGTGCCGTATTTCAGGCCGGCCTTCTTCACGCGCGAGAGGAAGTCGACTTCGTCTCCGCGGATGAAGAACTTCACATCCGGGATGCCGATCTTGTAGAACACCTCGGTCCGGATCAGCGCGCCGTTGAAGAAGTGCACCATGTCCGGGAGGTAGCCCATCGGTGCCAGCCGCGAGCGGTCGTTGGTGAGCAGGCCGTTGATCCTGAAGTTGAAGGACAGCCGGTTCGGGTCGGCCGTGGCGGCCACCAGCGGGCTCACGATGTCGAGTTGGTGCTCGCCCGCGGTCTTCAGCAGCTCGGCGAGGCAGCTGGCGTCCTCGGGATGGCCGTCGTCGTCCATCATCCAGATCCATTCGGCGCCGCTCGCCATCGCCGCAAGGATCGCGTACGCAAAGCCGCCGGCCCCGCCGAGGTTCGCCTCGGACCGCAGGTAGTTGATGTTGTCCGCTCCCCCGGACGTGACGACGTCGGTGGCCGGGACGGTGCCGGAGTCCACCAAGGCGATCGAGTGGATCGGTGCGGTCTGCTCGGCCAGCCCCTTCAGCAGCAGGGCGAGCTCCTCGTGGCGGTCAAAAGTTACTGCCGCGACGGCGACTTTGGGCTGCATGTCAGTTCCTTGGGGATTCGTCGGGGGCATCGGGTTCCGCACCGGTCCCGGGTGCCTCTTCGCCGGCGCCGAGCACGCCTGGCACCACCTCACGCAGCCGCTCCAGGCTGATAGCGCCCTGGCGGACCACGCGCAGCGGCAGGGCGGTGGCATCGATAATGGTGGACGGCTCGGCCCCGTCTCCTTCGACCGGCCGGTGGCCGCCCTCAAGGTAGACCTCCACCGACTCCGCCAGTTGCGCCTCGGCCCCGGCGGCGCTCTGCGCGGCCGCCTGGCCGGTCCGGTTGGCGGAGGACACCGCCAACGGCCCGGTCAGGGTGAGCAGGTCCTGGGCCACGTCGTCGGCCGGGAGGCGCAGGGCCACGGTGCCCCTGGTCTCGCCCAGGTCCCAGTCCAGCGAGGGCTGGGCATGCAGGATGAGCGTCAGGCCCCCGGGCCAGAACGCCTCGGCCAGGCGGCGGGCCTCGGCCGGGACATCGGTGGCGAGGCCGTCGAGGGCATTCAGCCGCGGAATCAGCACCGGCGGCGGCATCTTCCGGCTGCGGCCCTTGGCGGCCAGCAACAGCGTCACGGCCTGCGGGGAGAACGCGTCCGCGGCGATGCCGTACACGGTGTCGGTGGGGAGGACCACGCACTTGTGTTCGCGGATGGCCCGCTGGGCGTGTTCGAGTCCGGCGGCACGCTGTTCGGCGTCCGCGCAATCGTAGCTAGTCGTCACTGGCCTATCCTTTCATCAGTGCTGGTGTGGTTCGGTTCGACGCACGGCGCTGGTGGCGCGTTCCCGGCCGTTGAGGTCCAGGTGCGTTGCCACGCCGGTCCAGAGTCCGGAGCGCTCCAGCATCGCGGCGATCCAGCCTGCCTGGACCTCGGCGTGCTCCATCACGAAGTAGCCCCCGGGGGCCAGCAGCCGGGCGGCGGAAGCCGCTGCCGCCGTCGGAAGTTCCATTCCGTCCGCTCCCCCGCCGTACAGCGCCTCGGGCGGGTCGTGCAGCGCCACTTCAGGTTCGTTGGGGACCGCTTCGGCGGGGATGTAGGGCGGATTGGACACGACGACGTCGAAGCTGCCGTTAAGTTCAGGCAGTGCGGTGCGCAGATCGCCGCGCACCAGCTGGACGCCAAGCGGCAGGAGGTTCTTGGCCGCCCAGGCGTGGGCGAACTCGCTGAACTCCACGGCGTGGACCTCGGCGCCGGGGACCTCGTACGCGATCGAGCCCGCAATCGCGCCCGAGCCAGTGCCCAGGTCCACGACCCTGGGCCGTGCCGCCGTGCGCGACTGGTCGCTGCTTGCGTCCCGGTCCCTGAGCCAGTCAATCACCAACTGCACCACGGATTCCGTTTCCGGGCGCGGGATGAACACCCCCGGACCCACTGCAAGTTCAAGGTACCGGAAATGCGCCACGCCGGTGATGTGCTGCAGCGGGATCCGTTGTGCCCGTTCGGCCACGAGTTCCTCGTAGCCCTCCGGTGCCCGGGAATCACCCAGCATCATCGCGCGGAGCCGGCCGAGGCCCCCGCCAAGCAGGTGCTCGGCGAGGAGTTCGGCGTCGACCTCGGGGCTGGGCACCCCGGCGGCGGCCAGCACGGCGGTGGCGTCGCGGACGGCGTCGGCGAGGCTCGGTCCGGACTCAGGTGTCATTGTCAGGTGTCATCGACGGGCAGGCCGGACTAGTCGCCGATGGCGTCGAGGCGGGCCTGTTCGTCCATCTCGATGGCGGACTGGATTACCGGCTCCAGGTCGCCGTTCATGACCTGGTCGAGGTTGTACGCCTTGTAGCCGGTGCGGTGGTCGGCAATCCGGTTTTCCGGGTAGTTATAGGTCCGGATGCGCTCGGAACGGTCCATGGTGCGGATCTGCGACTTGCGCTGGGCCGAGTTCTCGGCGTCGATCTGCTCCTGCTGGTGGGCAAGGATGCGGGCCCGCAGCACGCGCATACCGGCCTCACGGTTCTGCAGCTGGGACTTCTCGTTCTGCATTGCCACCACGATTCCGGTGGGAAGGTGGGTGATGCGCACGGCCGAGTCGGTGGTGTTGACCGACTGTCCGCCGGGGCCGGAGGAACGGTAGACGTCGATCTTCAGATCGTTCTGGTTGATCTCGAGTTCTTCGGGTTCGTCCACCTCGGGCAGCACCAGCACGCCGGCCGCCGAGGTGTGGATGCGGCCCTGGGATTCGGTCACCGGAACGCGCTGGACGCGGTGCACGCCGCCTTCGAACTTGAGCCGCGCGTAAACGCCCTCGGCCGGATCGTTGGAGCTGCCCTTGACGGCCATCTGGACGTCCTTGTAACCGCCCAGGTCCGATTCGGTGGCGGAGATGAGCTCGGTTTTCCAGCCGCGGGATTCCGCGTAACGGGTGTACATCCGGAGCAGGTCGGCGGCGAACAGCGCGGCCTCGTCGCCGCCTTCGCCGCCCTTGACCTCGAGGATCACGTTGCGGGCGTCGTCCGGGTCGCGCGGGATCAGCAGCCGGCGCAGTTTGGCCGCCGCCGTGTCCAGGGCGGCCTCGAGCTCGGGCACCTCGGCGGCAAACTCCGGATCCTCGTCCGCCATTTCCTTCGCGGCCGAGAGGTCATCGCTGATGGCCTCCCAGCGGTGGTAAGCCTCGACAATGCCGTTCAACTGGGCCGAGCGCCGCCCCAATTTCCGGGCCAGCTTCTGGTCAGCATAAACAGCAGGATCCCCAAGCTGGGCCTGGATGGCAGCATGCTCATCCAACAACCCCTGTACGGACTCAAACATTTCAAACCTCTTTCGACTTGGAACCAAGTCTAGTTACGACACAAAAACTGAACCGCGGCTGGCGACTTAACGACGAAGCCGCACGGATTTTTCCGCCCCGGGAGTGGCTTCGGGCCTGCCGGAGCCGGGTGGCTTGCGATCGTAGATCGCAAGCGTCGTCTTCTGCACCTGCATGAGGAACTCGACGTTGCTCTGGGTCTCCCGGATCTTGTTGGTCAGCAGCTCAAGGCTCTGCTGCGTTTCGAGTCCGGAGAGGACACGGCGCAGCTTCCACATGATCTTGACTTCCTCCGGCGAGAGCAGGTTCTCTTCGCGGCGGGTACCGGACGCGTTGACGTCCACCGCCGGGAAGATGCGCTTGTCCGCGAGCTGGCGGGACAGGCGCAGTTCCATGTTGCCCGTGCCCTTGAACTCTTCGAAGATGACCTCGTCCATCTTGGAACCGGTCTCGACGAGCGCGGTGGCCAGGATGGTGAGCGAGCCGCCGTTTTCGATGTTGCGCGCTGCACCGAAGAAACGCTTCGGCGGGTACAGTGCGGCGGAATCGACGCCACCGGACAGGATGCGTCCGGAGGCCGGTGCCGCCAGGTTGTAGGCGCGGCCCAGACGGGTCATCGAGTCCAGCAGCACCACGACGTCCATGCCCATCTCCACGAGGCGCTTGGCGCGCTCGATGGAGAGCTCGGCCACGGTGGTGTGGTCGTCGGCGGGACGGTCGAAGGTCGAGGCGATGACCTCACCCTTGACGGTGCGCTGCATGTCCGTGACTTCTTCGGGACGTTCGTCAACGAGCACCATCATGAGGTGGACCTCAGGATTGTTGGTGGTGATGGCGTTCGCGATGGACTGCAGGATGAGCGTCTTGCCGGCTTTCGGCGGCGAAACGATCAGGCCGCGCTGGCCCTTGCCGATCGGGGCCACCAGGTCGATGACGCGGGGGCCGATCTTCTTGGGGTCGGTCTCGAGGCGCAGGCGCTCGGACGGGTACAGCGGAACCAGCTTCGCGAACTCGACGCGGTCCTTGAGCTCCTCCGGGGTCTTGCCGTTGACCGAGGTGACGCGGACCAGGGCGTTGAACTTCTGGCGGGCGGACTGCTGCTGATTGCTCTGCTGGTTTTCGCCCTCGCGCGGAGCGCGGATGGCGCCGACGACGGCGTCGCCCTTGCGCAGGTTGTACTTCTTGACCTGGGCGAGGGACACGTAGACGTCATTCGGGCCCGGCAGGTAACCGGAGGTACGGATGAACGCGTAGTTCTCCAGCACGTCCAGGATGCCGGCGACGGGCAGCAGCACGTCGTCGTCGGTGACCTCGACGTCGTCGACGTCGGGGCCCTGGGAGCGGCCGCGGCGGCGTTCGTTACGGTCGCGGAAGCGGTCGTTGCGCGAGTTGTTGTCGCGGTTGTCCTGGCCGCCGGAGCGGTCGTTGCGATCGTTGCGGTCGCGACGGTTGCGGCGGTTACGGCGGCTGCCGCCGTCGCTGTCGTCGTTATCGCGGTTATTGTCGCGGTTGCTGTCGCGGCTGCTTGCGGCGTTGTCGCGATTGTTGTCGCGGCTGCCGGTGGCGTTGTCCTCACGGCCACCACGGCCGCGGGTGTTCTCGCGGCGCTGGCCGTCGTCGCTGCCCTGTTCGGCGTGGCGCTCCTGGCGCTCCTGGCGCTGCTCGGCGGCGGGCTGCTCCGTGTGGGTTTCGGCGGCGGGTGCTGCCGCGTTCTCCCCCTGGGCTGCGGTCTGGCCTGCGGCCTCGCCGCGGCGGCGGTTGCGGGTTCGCGGCTGGCGGGTGCGGTCGCTGCCTTCGGCGGCCTGTTCGGCCTGGGTGGCTTCGACCGGGGCGGCCGGCGCCTCCATCGGAGCTGCGGCGGGTGCCTCAGCGGCGGTGCTCACGACGCCGTCGCTGCCGGCGCGGCGGCTGCGGCCACGGGTCCGGGCCCGCGGGCTTTCCTGGGCCGGAGCCTCGGACGCGACGGCGGCCGGAGCTACGGCCGGAGCCGACTGGGCAACCGTGCCGTTGTCGCTAGCCTTCTCGGCGGCCCGGGCGGGGGCCTTGCTGACCGGGGTACCGGCACGATGGGCGGAAATGGCGGTCACCAGATCGCCCTTGCGCATCCGGGAACCCCCGGAGATCCCCAGCTGGCTGGCCAGGGCCTGGAGTTGGGCGAGCTTGAGGCCTGCGAGGCCGCTGCTCTTGGCGGGTGCTGCCGGTTCGGCAGCAGAAGATGATAGTTCCACAGCTGGAGACAGCTCAGTGGTTTCGGTCACGAAGGATCCTTCCCCCTCGACGGCGTCCAGGCTAGGAGCTGGACGCGGTGATTTGATCTGGGCTGCAGTTCAGATCTACAGCCGGGATTTGTGGCCTTGCCGGATGGATTTCGGCCAGCAGGGCCGGATACTGCTACACCAAGACGCGTCCCGAAATTGATGAACGGTCGGCTGACACTTCAGGGGTACAGAGAAGTTCTGCAGCTTCCTGCGTCAGACCGAAAGCAGGTGGCACCGGAAAATATTGCGCAGTGAAAGATGAGAGAGGGCAACTTGGCCAACATCGCGGTCTTACTAAAAGCTTGCGTGTTACCGCCGGTGTATTTCCACTTTAGCACCTTCAGTGTCCACGGCCAGCTTCATCACACGCCAGTGGACCTCCGGCGTGTTGGCTGCAGTGAAAGCTCCGATGAACTCGACGACGTCGGCCGCTTCCTTTTCGTCGGCGGCGAGGACCAGCACGGTGGGCCCCGCACCGGAGACGACGGCGGCATGGCCGGCACCCCGCAGCGCCGCAATCAGCCCGGCGCTCGGTTGCATGGCCTGTGCGCGGTAGTTCTGGTGCAGGTAGTCCTCGGTCCCCGGCAGCAGGAATTCAGGCTGCTGCGTCAGCGCATGGATCAGCAGCGCAGCCCGGCCCGAGTTCATGGCCGCGGCGTGATGCCCAACAGAGGCCGGCAGCAGCGCCCGGGCAGCTTCCGTGGACAGTTCGAAGTCCGGGATCGCGACCACCGGGACGATGGCGGGATCCACTCGCGCGCAGGTGCTGCTGTACTGGTCACTGTCCTGCCAGGACAGCGCCAATCCACCGAAAATAGCGGGTGCGACGTTGTCCGGATGCCCTTCCATCTTGGACGTGAGCTGCAGGATCCAGTCCTTTCCGCGGCGCGACGCCGCAGGGACCAGTGCGTTCGCGGCGGTGACAGCGGCAACCACCGCGGCGGCCGAGGAACCGAGGCCCCGGCCGTGCGGGTTGACGTTGTCGGCCGTGATCCGCAGACCGTCGTGCCGGAAGCCCAGCTGGTGCAGCGCCTCGGTCAGGGCCCGGGCCACCAGGTGGCTCGCATCCCGCGGCAGTGTGTCCGCACCCTCGCCGCTGAGCTCGAATTCAAGTTCGCCGCTCTCCAGGGTTTCCACCGTCAGCGTGTCGTGCAGCGAGAGGGCCAGCCCCAGGCTGTCGTAGCCGGGGCCCAGGTTCGCGCTGGTGGCCGGAACCCGGACGGTGACCGCCAGCCCGGCCGGAACCGCCGGGGTGTCGGCGGGAGATTCGGCCGGGACGGTGAGGGTGGTTTCCAAGGCTATTTTTCTTCCAGTCCCAGTTCGGCGGCCACCGTGACGACGTCGTTGGCAACCTTAACCGGCTGAACCTCGCT
This sequence comes from Arthrobacter sp. 05N428_2, assembly GCF_056397065.1. Classification (NCBI taxonomy): domain Bacteria; kingdom Bacillati; phylum Actinomycetota; class Actinomycetes; order Micrococcales; family Micrococcaceae; genus Arthrobacter; species Arthrobacter sp. 05N428_2. The sequence continues at coordinate 43,086 of NZ_JBFTMR010000004.1, forward strand.
GCCGTCTTCGGTGCGGAGGGCCCACTGCGGATCCTTGAGTCCATGGCCAGTCACCGTGATCACGATGATTTTGCCTTCAGGAACCTCGCCTGCGGCGTGCTTCTTGATCAGCCCCGCGACGCCGGCGGCGGAACCGGGTTCCACAAACACTCCTTCACGGGCGGAGAGCCAACGGTGCGCGGCGAGGATTTCCTCGTCGGTGACGGCCTCGATCACGCCGCCGGATTCGTCCCGGGCGGCGACGGCGGTGTCCCAGGAGGCGGGGTTGCCGATCCGGATGGCGGTGGCGATGGTGTCCGGCTCCGTAATGGGGTGGCCGGCTACGAACGGGGCGGCGCCCGCGGCTTGGAAGCCCCACATCACCGGCGTCTTCGTGGCGACGGCGGCCAACTGTCCGGCGGTGGCGGACTCGAAAGGCGCCGCATACTCCTTGTAGCCCTTCCAGTACGCGCTGATGTTGCCGGCGTTCCCGACCGGAAGCACATGGATGTCCGGGGCGTCGCCGAGCACGTCAACGACCTCGAAGGCGCCGGTCTTCTGCCCCTCGATCCGGGCCGGGTTGACCGAGTTGACCAGAAACACCGGGTAGGACTCGCCCAGTTTGCGGGCGATGTCGAGGCAGTCGTCGAAGTTGCCGTCCACCTGCAGCAGCGTGGCGCCGTGCGCGATCGCCTGACTGAGCTTGCCCATCGAGATCTTGCCCTCGGGCACCAGCACGGCGCACTGCAGCCCGGCGGACGTCGCATAGGCCGCTGCGGAGGCTGACGTGTTGCCGGTGGAGGCGCACACCACGGCCTTCGCCCCGGAGGCGACAGCCGCGGTCATGGCCATGGTCATGCCGCGGTCCTTGAAGGACCCGGTCGGGTTCATCCCCTCGACTTTGAGGTAGACGGTGCAGCCGGTGAGCTCGGAGAGCTTCTGTGCGTGCACCAGCGGCGTGCCGCCCTCTCCCAGGGTGATGACCTTGGTGGCCTCGGTGACCGGCAGGCGTTCAGCGTATTCGCGGATGACTCCGCGCCATTGGTGAGCCACTTAGACCCCTTCTACCCGGAGTACGGATGTGACGGAATTGATGACGTCCAGGCCCTTGACGGCCTCGACGGTTGCTGCGAGCGCGGCTTCGCTCGCGCGGTGCGTGACGATCCGCAGTTCGGCCGACTCGGCCTTGGCGGCGGAGTCGCGGTGGATGGTCTGCCGCATGATTTCGATGGAGACGCCGTGCTCGGCGAAGAGCTGCGCGATCCGGGCCAGGACGCCGGGCTGGTCCGCGACGTCGAGGCCGATGTAGTAGCTCGTGACCGCCGCGTCGATGGGCAGCGCAGGGACATGTCCGGTGGTCGTTTCGGTGCGCCCCGGTCCGCCCAGGACGACCCGGCGGGCAGCCGAGACCAGGTCTCCCAGCACGGCCGAGGCCGTCGGGGTGCCGCCGGCGCCCTGCCCGTAGAACATCAGCTCGCCGGCATTCTCGGCCTCGATGAAGACGGCGTTGAACGCGCCGTGCACCGCGGCCAGCGGGTGCTCGCGAGGCAGCAGGGTGGGGTGGACACGGACGGAAACACCCTCTGCACCCCCGGCTGTTTCCTTGCCTGCGGCGGGGTTGGTGAGCTTCTCGGCGATGGCCAGCAGCTTGATCACGAAGCCGGCGTCCTTCGCGGCGGCGATGTCCGCGGCGGTGACGGCGCTGATGCCCTCGCAGAACACGTCCTCGAGCGCGAAGCGCGTGTGGAAGGACAGCGAGGCGAGGATCGCGGCCTTCGCGGCGGCGTCGTGGCCCTCGACGTCGGCGGTGGGGTCCGCTTCGGCATAGCCGAGGCGCTGGGCCTCGGCGAGGGCATCGGTGAACTGCGCGCCCGTGGTGTCCATCTGGTCCAGGATGAAATTGGTGGTGCCGTTAACGATGCCCAGCACCCGGGTGATCCGGTCGCCGGAGAGGCTGTCCCGGATCGGGCGCAGGATCGGGATGGCCCCGGCGACGGCGGCCTCGTAGGAGAGCTGCACGCCGGCTTTGTCGGCTTCCTCGTAGAGGGTCGGACCGTCCTGCGCCAGCAGCGCTTTGTTGCCGGTCACTACGCAGGCGCCGTGCCGGATCGCGGTGAGGATCAGGGTCCGGGCCGGTTCGATCCCGCCCATCAGCTCGATCACCAGGTCGGCGTCCTTGACCAAAGCGTCGGCGTCGGTGGTGAACAGCTCGTGGGGCAGGTCGACGTCGCGGCGGGCATCGGGGTTGCGCACGGCGATGCCGCTCAGCTCGAGGCGGGCGCCTGCGCGCGACGCCAGGGTCTCGGCGTCGTCAATCAGAATCCGCGCAACCTGGGCCCCGACATTGCCACAGCCCAGCAGGGCCACTTTCAGGGTTCGCATTTCCGTCATTCAGACTCCCATGTCGCGGTTGAGCAGATCTTGTTCGGTTTCGCCGCGGACGATGAGCCGGGCTGATCCATCGCGCACCGCGACAACGCCCGGCCGGGCCAGATAGTTGTAGTTGCTTGACAGAGCCCAGCAGTAGGCGCCGGTCCCCGGTACAGCGAGCAGATCACCGGCTGCCACGTCCTCGGGCAGATATACATCTCTAACAACTATGTCGCCGCTCTCGCAATGTTTGCCCACCACTCGGGACAGCTGCGGGGCCGCGTCGGAGGCCCGGGAGGCGAGAATCGCGGAATAATCCGCGTCGTACAGCACCGGGCGTGCGTTGTCGCTCATGCCGCCGTCCACCGACACATACCGGCGCGGGTACGTAACGTTTTCCGCTGCGTCCACGCGCACCGTTTTCAGGGTCCCCACCTCGTACAGCGTGAACGTGCTGGTGCCCACGATCGCCCGGCCGGGCTCGATCGAGATCCGCGGCGCGGTGATGCCCAGTTCAGCCACCTTGGCGCGGACCACGGCAGCCATCGCCCGGGCGATCTCCGCAGGCGGCCGCGGGGTGTCCACTGAGGTATAGGCGATGCCGTACCCGCCGCCCAGGTCCAACTCCGGCAGCACGATCGAGTACTTGGCCTGCATCGCGGCCAGGAAGTCGAGCAGCTTCTGTGCGGCGAGGGCGAAGCCGTCCGGTTCGAAAATCTGGGAGCCGATGTGGCAGTGCAGGCCCAGCAGTTCGATGCTGTCATGGCCTGCCGCGGCGGCCACGGCTTCCTCGGCGGCGGACAGCCCGGCCCGGTCGGTCGAGTCACCGGCCATCGAGAGGCCGAACTTCTGGTCTTCGTGCGCGGTGGCGATGAATTCGTGGGTGTGCGCGTGCACGCCGGGGGTCAGCCGCAGCATGACCTTCGCCGTTTCGCCGCGGTTGGAGGCGATGGCGGCGACCCGCTCCAGTTCGGCGAGGCTGTCCACCACGACCCGGCCCAGCTTCATGTCGAGGGCGCGGTGGATCTCGGCGTCGGACTTGTTGTTGCCGTGCAGGGCGACGGCAGCGCCGGGAATACCGGCCATCGCCGCGACGGCGAGTTCGCCGCCGGAGGCGGTATCCAGCCGGAGGCCTTCCTCCTCGACCCAGCGGACGACGGCGGTGCACAGGAAGGATTTGCCGGCGTAGTAGACGTCCACTCCCCCGCAGATGTCCGCGAACGCCTCGTTGAACGCGTCCTGGAAGGCCCGGGCGCGGGCCCGGAAGTCGGTCTCGCTCATGACGAACAGCGGCGTGCCGAACTGCCGCTGCAGTTCGCTGACCGGGATGCCGTCGATGGCGAGTTCGCCGCCGCCGGTGCGCGCCACGCCGGCAGCCCACATCGGTTCGTGCAGGGCGTTGAGATCGTCCGGGACGGCGAGCCAGTCCGGGGCCAGCGGGGAGGCTGCCTTGCTGTTGTCCGAGGTCGCGGTCATGGCATTCACATCCGTTCCGGCGCCGAAACGCCCAGCAGGTCCAGTCCGTTGGCGAGCACCTGGCTGGTGGCGTCGTTGAGCCAGAGCCGGGTGCGGTTCTGGTCGGTGATGTCTTCCCCGCCCAGCGGCGCGATGCGGCAGGCGTCGTACCAGCGGTGGTAGGCCCCGGCGATGACTTCCAGGTGGCGGGCGACGCGGTGCGGCTCCCGCAGCTCGGCGGCCTTGGCCACGATCGAGGGGTAGCTGCCCAGGTGCGAGAGCAACTCGTTTTCGGTCGCGTGGTCCAGCAGCGCGGCGTCGAAGGCCTCTTTCCCGTGGACCATGCGCTCGACGCCGGCGGCAACGGCGTTGCGCGCCGCGCCGCGGGATCGGGCGTGCGCGTACTGGACGTAGAACACCGGGTTCTCGTTGCTGTGCTTCTTGAGTAGTTCCGGGTCCAGGGTCAGCGGGGAGTCGGCCGGGAAGCGCGCCAGGGAGTACCGGACGGCGTCCTTGCCCAGCCAGGCGATCAGGTCCTTGAGCTCGATGATGTTGCCGGCCCGCTTGGACAGCTTGGCGCCGTTGACCGAGACCAGCTGGCCGATCAGTACCTCGATGTTGACCTCGGGATCATCGCCGGCCGCGGCCGCGATCGCCTTGAGCCGGTTGATGTAGCCGTGGTGGTCGGCACCGAGCAGGTAGATCTTCTCGGTAAAGCCGCGGTCCTTCTTGGAGAGGTAGTAGGCGGCGTCGGCAGCGAAGTATGTCGGCTCCCCGTTCGCACGGATCATCACGCGGTCCTTGTCGTCGCCGAAGTCGGTGGTGCGCAACCACACCGCGCCGCCGTCGTCGAAAACGTGGCCCTGCTCGCGAAGCCGGGCGACGGCGTCCGCGATGGCGCCGGCGTCGTGCAGTTCCTGCTCGGAGAAGAAGACGTCGAACTCGACGCCGAACTCCGCGAGGGTCTGCTTGATGTCATGCAGCTGCGCCTTGTAGGCAGCACCACGGATCACCGGCAGCGCGGCCACGTCGGTGAGTTCCCTGATGTCGGGGTGCTGCGTCAGGACCTCGTGGCCGAGGTCCTCGATGTATTCGCCCGGGTAGCCGCCTTCCGGGACGCCGCGGCCGTGCAGCCGGGACAGGACCGAGTGCGCGAAAACGTCCATCTGCGAGCCGGCGTCGTTGATGTAATACTCAGCCGTGACGTCCGCCCCGGAGGCCCGGAGCACCCTCGCAATAGAGTCGCCCAGGGCGGCCCAGCGGGTGTGGCCGATGTGCAGCGGTCCGGTGGGGTTGGCCGAGACGAACTCCATGTTGACCGTGCGGCCGGCGAGCGCGGTGTTGGTTCCGTAGGCGGGCCCCGCCTCGACGATCGCCTTGGCGAGGACACCGGCTGCGGCGGCGTCGACGGTGATGTTCAGGAACCCGGGCCCGGCGACGTCGACGGCGGAGACTCCCTCGATCGAGGCCAGCCTTGCGCTCAGCAGGGTGGCGAGCTGACGCGGGTTCGTTCCGGCCAGCTTCGCCAGCTGGAGGGCGATGTTGGTGGCCCAGTCCCCGTGCTCCCTGTTCTTGGGCCGCTCCACGCGCACCGCTTCGGGGATGTCGGTGGCGGCGAGTCCGATTTCACCGGCGGCAACGGCGTCCTTCAGGCAGGCGGATATGGCGAGGGAGAGTTCTTCTGGGGTCACGCTTCTAGCCTACCGGCGGCCCGCAGCAGCGCGGAATTCCGGCGCCGTCATGTTCGGCTGCGGTGCCGGCTGCGGTGCCGGCCCGGGCGCCGACGGGACTGCCGCGGGCGCCGCGGGCAACGCGATTTTCCGTTGGGGCCCACCTTCCTGCTAAGCTCTAGGACGTCCCGCCGGAAACGGCAGGATCCCTGATTGCCCTCGTAGCTCAGGGGATAGAGCGTCTGCCTCCGGAGCAGAAGGTCGTTGGTTCGATTCCAATCGAGGGCACAGAAAAGATCCCGTCACTTCATTGAAGTGGCGGGGTTCTTTGTTTTCCGCTGCTGCCGCTCAGGAGCTGGCGCGGGTCTCCCCGGCGTCGAAGTCCAAGTCGGGTTCGTCCGGGGTCGACAGCGTCAGCACGGCCTCTTCCACCGTTTCGTGGTCTTCCAGCTCGCGCTCGATCCGGCGCAGCGCGACGGCCACCTCATGTTCCGGGAGATCGCCCTGCAGGTCCACGGCCGCCACCAGATACAGCCGGCGGGGGCCTACGAATTCCAGGTGCAGGTAGGTGAGCCGGGCGATATCCCCGTGCTCCAACACCCGGCGGGCCAGGGACCGCTCGATGCGGGGGGTCACGCCCTGGCCCACCAGGAAGCGGCGGTTGCGGTCGATCAGGACGACGGCGACCACCGCCAGGAGCACGCCGACGACGATCGACCCCACCGCGTCGGGCAACGGGGAACCGGTGACCTGATGCAGGAACACGCCTGCAAAGGCGACAACCAAGCCAATCAGGGCCGCGGCATCCTCCGCGAAAACCGCGCGCAGGGTGGGATCGGAGCTGATCATCACCTGCTCCAAGGTGTGCCGTTCCAGCTGGTGCGCGGCCGCCCGGGTCTGGCGGAACGCCTGGATGAAGGAGATCCCCTCGAGCACGAAGGCGGCGGCCAGGACCGCGTAGGCCACCGCGAAGTCGGCCGCCGGCTCCGGGGCGAGGATCTGCTGGACGCCGTGCATGATGGAAACCACGGCACCGGCGGTAAAGAGTCCGAAGGCCGCGAACATCGACCAGACATACGCTTCCCGGCCATAGCCCATGGGGTGGGCCAGGTCCCGGGGCTTGGCAGATCGTCGCTCAGCCAGGAAAAGGAACACCTGGTTTCCGGTGTCAGCCCAGGAGTGGGCCGCTTCGGCGGTCATCGAGGCCGAGCCGGTGAGGACTGCAGCCGCGGACTTCGCCGCGGCTACGAGAACATTCACCACGAACGCGATGATGACCGTCAGCAGGGTCGAGCCGGGTTTCTTTCGCTTCTCCGTTTGCGCCATTGGCCCACCGTACAACCGGCGGCAGCCAGCAAGGCTCTTGGGCGCCGGGCCTGCCAAATGTCCGGGCCCTCTCATAGGCTGTGCGCATCGGCAGAAGCAAAGGGGTCTCACATGTACTGCTCCATCATCCCTCCCTACCTGTTGCGCCGGCTGGCGGCGCAACGTCAGGAACCGCGCCTCCAACTGGCGGCCCGCGCCGCGAAGGAAGCGCTGCAGCACGTCAAGAGTTTCCAGGCGGCCCGCGTTGCCGCCGCGCCGGTCACGCCGCCGGGGCTGCGGCAGCTCACGCCGGGGCCGCCGCTGCGAACCGTGTACGACGCGAAGGCCTCGGAGAACCTGCCGGGCGTGCTGGTACGCAAAGAGGGCGAATCGCTTACTGGCGATCCGGCAGCGGATGAGGCCTACGACGGACTCGGCAGCACGCACCGGCTCTATGCGGAGGCGTTCGGCCGCAACTCGATAGACGGCAACGGCCTGCCCCTGGATGCCACCGTGCACTTCGGCCAGCGCTACGACAACGCCTTTTGGGACGGCCGTCAGATGGTGTTCGGCGACGGCGACGGCCAGGTCTTCAACCGCTTCACCGCCTCGCTGAGCGTGATCGGCCACGAGCTTACGCACGGCGTCACCCAGTTCACCGCCGGTCTTGCCTACCGCAACCAGGCGGGAGCGCTGAACGAATCGCTGTCCGACGTCTTTGGCGCCCTGGTGGAACAGTACGTGAAGCAGCAGTCCGCCGTGGAGGCTAGCTGGCTGATCGGCGAGGGCCTCTTTACGGACCAGGTCCAAGGCATGGCGCTGCGCTCCATGAAGGCACCCGGCACCGCTTACGACGACGACGTGCTAGGCAAGGATCCGCAACCGGACTCGATGGACTCCTATGTCCACACCAGCGCCGACAGCGGCGGGGTGCACCTGAACTCGGGCATCCCCAACCGCGCCTTCTGCCTTGTCGCGACGGCCCTGGGCGGCAACGCCTGGGAGACGCCGGGACGCATCTGGTACGACACCCTGACCGGAGGGTCACTGCCTGCAGCCGCGACTTTCAGCACCTTCGCCAAGGCCACCGCGGCGTCCGCCAAGGAGCTCTACGGAGCCAAATCGGCGGAGCATGACGCCGTGCGGCAGGCGTGGGACACTGTCAAAGTGAGGCTCTAGACGGCACCGGCCGAAGGATCACCGAATGAAAACCACCCCGTGAAAATCACCGTCCAGCGCACCGGCGGCATCGCCGGGATGGAGCGTGTCTGGAGCGTGCAGGCGGTGACTCCGGATGACCGGAACCGGTGGCAGCCCCTGGTCGAGGCGTGTCCCTGGGACGAACTGCCCACTCCGGATACCGCCCAGCCTGACCGGTTCGTCTTCCGGATTCGGGCCGGCGAGCGCCGCGCCACGTTGCTGGAGCAGGACCTCATCGGCCCGTGGCGGATCCTCGTTGAGACCACGCGCGCTGCCTCCGAGTCGACCGGGCGGGAGGGCCAGCCGGATTAGACCGCGGCCAGGTGTCCGCGGAAGGTCCGCCGGTAGGACTGCGGGCTGGTGTCGAGCACCTTGGCGAAATGATGCCGCAGCAACACCGAGTGGCCGAACCCGGCCTCCCGGGCGATCTCGTCGATATTGAGGTCTGTCGTCTCCAGCAGCTCCTGGGCCCGGAGCACCCGCTGCGAGTTCAGCCAGGCCGCCGGCGTGGCACCGGTCTCAGCCCTGAACCGCCGCGCGAACGTGCGCGGCGACATGTGAACCCGAGCCGCCAGTTCGTTGACGGCGTGGTCCTCGTCCAGGTTCCGGACCATCCACCCCAGCAGCTCTTCCATTGGCTGCGAACCGCACCTCGGCATCGGCCGGTCGATGTACTGGGCCTGGCCGCCGTCGCGGTGCGGCGGAACCACCATGTCCCGGGCGATGCTCGCGGCCACGTTGGCGCCGAACTCGACCCGGACCAGGTGCAGGCTGGCATCGATGCCCGCCGCGGTGCCGGCGCTCGTGATGATCCGGTCGTCCTCGACGTAGAGCACGTTTTCGTCGACCAGCGCGGCCGGATAGCGGGCGGCGAGCTCCTGCGAGTAATGCCAGTGCGTGGTGCAGCGGCGGCCGTCCAACAGCCCGGCCCGGGCCAGTGCGAAAGCCCCGGAACAAATCGACATGACCCAGGCGCCCCGGGCATGCGCCGCCCGCAACGCATCCAGGACAGACTCGGGAACATCCGCGTCCTTGCCGAACGGGGTCATGATCACCAAGTCCGCGTCCGCCGCCGCCTCGAGCCCGAGTTCCACCTGCATCGACGGGCCCGACTTCATCGGAATATCGCCCGGCACCGGAGTGCAGATGCGGAAATCGAAGGCGGGCACGCCGGCGTCGCGGTCCGATCTGTCGATACCGAACACCTCGAAGGCGGTCCCGAACTCGAAGATCGAGAAGTTGGGGACCACGATCATCGCCACTGATTTGATCATGCTTCCAGTGTGGCAGAAATTATAGCCTTTTGGGCATTTCTGCCACTTCTTTTGCCTCTTCCACCGGCGAACCATAGAGGTATGGAACTCATCGGAATCGCCCTCATCGTCCTGGTCCTCGCCGCCGTCGCCGCCACCCTGCGCAGCCTCACGAAAGACGGGCTCGGCCACAATCCCCCCGTCCGCTCGCATGAGTACTGGATGGCCCGCGACCTTCCCAGCACCAGCTACACCCTGCGGATTTTCTAAACCACGCCACCCCACACGCTGCCCGGCCCCGCACAGGGACCGGGCAACCCTATGACCTGCCGCGCGGCCCGTAGACTGTTTCCAGCCATGACACTGCATATTTCCTACCCCGCCGAGCTGCCGGTCTCCGAGCGCCGCGAGGACCTGATGGCCGCCATCGCCGCCAACCAGGTGACCATCATCGCCGGCGAGACCGGTTCCGGTAAGACCACCCAGATCCCCAAGATGTGCCTGGAGCTGGGCCTGGGCGATAACGGCCTGATCGGCCACACCCAGCCGCGCCGGCTCGCCGCGCGCACCGTCGCCGAGCGCATCGCCGAAGAACTCGGCGTCGAGATTGGCCAGGAAGTCGGCTTCCAGGTCCGATTCACCGGCGAAGTCAGCCGCTCCACCAAGGTCAAGCTCATGACCGACGGCATCCTGCTGGCCGAGATCCAGCGCGACAAGCTGCTGCGCAAATACAACGCGATCATCATCGACGAAGCGCATGAACGCAGCCTCAACATCGACTTCATCCTCGGCTACCTCAAACGGATCCTCCCGCAGCGCCCGGACCTGAAGGTCATCATTACCTCGGCCACCATCGATCCCGAGCGCTTCGCCAAGCACTTCGGCAGCGAGGAAAAGCCCTCCCCCATCATCGAAGTATCCGGCCGCACCTTCCCGGTGGAGATCCGCTACCGGCCGCTCTCGCAGCCGGCCGGCGGTGCCGGCGCCGGCGACGACGGAGGAGAAGGCACTGCCTCCGACGACGAGCTCGAAGAGGACCGCGACCCGCTGGACGCCGTGTGCGACGCCGTCGACGAACTTGCCCTTGAAGCTCCGGGCGACATCTTGATTTTCTTCTCCGGCGAGCGCGAAATCCGCGACGCCGCCGACGCACTCCACGCCCGGATCCAGACGAACCGGCGGCTGGCCGGCACCGAGATCCTCCCGCTCTTCGCCAGGCTGAGCCTGCAGGAGCAACACAAGGTCTTCCACCCCGGCAACAAGCGCCGGATCGTGCTGGCCACCAACGTCGCCGAAACCTCACTCACGGTGCCCGGCATCAAGTACGTCATCGACACCGGCACCGCCCGCATTTCGCGCTACTCGCACCGCACCAAGGTCCAGCGCCTGCCGATCGAACGGGTCTCCCAGGCTTCGGCCAGCCAACGCTCGGGCCGGTGCGGCCGCGTGTCCGACGGCATTGCCATCCGGCTTTACTCGGAGGAGGACTTCGAGTCGAGGCCGCCGTTCACCGATCCGGAGATCCTGCGCACCAACCTCGCCGCCGTCATCCTGCAGATGACCGCAATGGGCGTGGCGCGCAATCCGAAGGACATCGAAAACTTCCCCTTCGTGGAACCGCCGGATTCCCGAGCCATCAACGACGGCGTCAACCTCCTGCGCGAACTCGGCGCCCTCAGCCCCGCGCGCCCGCAAGGGCAGACCGACGACGCCGAGGGCCGCCACGGCCGCCGGCCTGGTTCCGGCCGGAGCGGCAGCGGCCTGACCGCCGTCGGACAGCAACTCGCTCAGCTCCCGGTGGATCCGCGGCTTGGACGGATGATCGTCGAATCCGGCAAACGCGGCTGTGTCCGCGAGGTGATGATCCTGGCGGCGGCGCTCACCATCCAGGACCCGCGCGAGCGCCCGACCGACAAGCAGCAGCTCGCCGCGGAGAAGCACGCGCGGTTCCGGGACGAGAACTCGGATTTCACCGGGTTCCTGAACCTCTGGAACTATCTGCAGGAGAAGCAGCAGGAGCTCTCCTCCACCGCCTTCCGTCGGCTCTGCCGCAACGAGTTCATCAACTACCTGCGCGTCCGGGAATGGCAGGATCTCTTCGCCCAGCTGCGCCAGCTGGCCCGGCCGCTGGGCATCAGCCTGGACAACAAGCGCCTGACGGACCCGGTGGGCAACCACGAGGGCATCCACATCAGTTTGCTCTCCGGGCTGTTGAGCCACATCGGCATCCTCGACGAACGCAAGCGCGAGTACGCCGGCGCCCGCGGCAGCCGTTTTGCGATCTTCCCCGGCTCCGCCCTGTTCAAGAAATCCCCTACCTTCGTGATGGCCGCCGAACTGGTCGAAACCAGCCGGCTCTGGGCCCGCGTCGCCGCGAAGTTCGATCCCCTTTGGGCCGAGCAGGTGGCGCCGGACCTGATAAAGCGCAGCTACAGCGAACCGCACTGGTCCAAGAAGATGGGCTCGGTGATGGCGCATGAGAAAGTCACCCTCTACGGCGTGCCCATCATCCCCAACCGGCGGGTCAACTACGGCCGGGTGGATCCGGAGCTCTGCCGTGAGCTGTTCATCCGGCACGCGCTGGTGGAGGGCGACTGGCAGACCCATCACAAGTTCTTCCACCGCAACCGCGCCCTGCTCCAGGAGGTCGAGGAGCTTGAGGCACGGATGCGGCGCCGCGACATCCTGGTGGATGACGAGACCCTGTTCGAGTTCTACGACGCCCGGATCGGCAAGGAAGTGGTTTCCGAGCGCCACTTCGACAAATGGTGGAAGGAAGCCCGCCAGCAGGACCCCACGCTGCTGGACTTCGACCAGTCGCTGCTGATCAGCGAGGACGCCGCTGCACTGGATGATTCGGCATACCCGAAGACGTTGCTGCACAAGGGGTTTGAGCTGCCGCTGAGCTACGAGTTCCATCCCGTCGCGCCCGGGTCGCCGCCGAATCCCTCCGACGGCGTCACCGCCGAGGTCCCGGTGCTGTTCCTGAACCAGCTGGACGACGCCGCCTTCCGTTGGCTGATCCCTGGCCAGCGGGTCGAGCTGGTCACGGCGCTGATCAAGTCGTTGCCCAAGCAGGTCCGGAAGAACTTCGTCCCCGCGCCCGACGTCGCGCGCCAGGCCGTCGCGGCGCTGGAGGCCGATTTCGACCCCGCCGCGGACGAACTGGAGCCCTCCCTGGAACTGGTTCTGCGCCGGATCCGCGGCCAGGTCATCCCGCCGGGCTCCTGGAACTGGGAGGCCGTCCCGCCGCACCTGCGGGTGAGTTTCCGCGTGGTCGATTCCCGCGGCAAGGTGCTGGACGAAGGCAAGGACCTCTCGGCCCTCCAGGAGAAGCTGGCACCGGCCACCCGCCGCGCCATCGCCGAATCCCTCGGCGCCACCCCGTCCACGGTGGGTCCGGCGGCGCCGAAAGCCGGCGGCAAGGCGAACGCTGGCGGCACATCTAACGGTAAGACCGGCGCGGCGTCGGCCGCTGCCGGGCCGGCCGCAGCTTCACCGGCGGGCTTCACCGAGGTGTCCGGACTGAAGGACTGGACGTTCGGCACGGTGCAGCGCCAGGTCCAGGGCACCGTAAAAGGTCACACCGTCACGGGTTATCCCGGACTGGTGGACGACGGAGCCTCCGTGTCGCTGCGGCTCTTCCAGACCGCTTCCGAGCAGGAACAGGCCATGCGTGGCGGGGTCATCCGGCTGCTGGCACTGAAGGTGCCCCCGCCGGACCGCTATGTCCTGGAGCACCTGAACAACACCGAGAAACTGACCTTCAGCCAGAACCCGCACGGCTCCGTCTCGGCCCTGATCGCGGACTGTGCCCTGGCCGCGATCGACAAGCTCACCCCGGCAGCGCTCCCGTGGGACGAGGCGTCGTTCAGGGCGTTGTACGAGCAGGTCCGCGCCGAACTGATCGACACGGTCTTCACGGTGACTGCCGTCGTCGAGCGCATCCTGGCGAGCACGCGGCGGATTGAGAAGCAGCTCACGGGCACCACCAGCCTGGCGCTCATCAGTGCGCTCAACGACGTCCGAAGTCAGCTCCGGCAGCTGGTCTTCCCCGGTTTTGTGGCACGCACGGGTTACGCCCAGCTCAGTCAGCTCCCCCGCTATCTCGCGGCCATCGAGAAACGTTTGGAAAAACTTCCCGGCAACGTCCAGCGCGACGCGCAACACATGGCTGTCATCCAGGCCCTTGAGGACGATTACGACGACGCGGTGTCCGCGCTGCTGCCTGGCCGGCGCGCTGGCACGGAGTTAACCCACGTCCGCTGGATGATTGAGGAGTTGAGGGTGAGCCTCTTCGCCGTCGAGCTCGGAACCGCCTATTCGGTGTCCGAAAAGCGGATCCGGGCCGTGCTGAACAAGGCGCTGGCGCCGGTCTAGCCTTCCCCGACGCTAGGCCTCGGGTACGTGCGCCGCGTGGCCGGCGTCCCGCAACCCCTCGCGCAGCTTGTCCGCATTCGCGTCCAACCGGGCCGGGTCCGGGTGCTGGTCCGCCGAACCGAAATCAAAGTCCGCCATCGAATTGGAGGGCCACACGTGCACGTGCAGGTGGTTGATTTCGTAGCCGGCCACAATCAGGCCGGCGCGGGCGGCGGCAAACACCTGCACCTGGACGGCGCCGATCTTGCGGGCCACCTCCATCACCCGGCCCAGTACTTCCGGCGGGGCATCCGTCCAGCGGTCCACTTCCTCGGTGGGGACCACGAGCGTGTGCCCGTCGGCCAGCGGCCCCGTCGTCAGGAAGGCAACGACGTCGTCCTCCCGCCAGACGAAGCGGCCCGGGATCTCGCCGTTGATGATCTTGGTAAACAGGGTGCTCATACATCCGCCTTTTCTGCCGGTGACCCCAGGGTGCTGGCGTCCAGGACAAAACGGTACTTCACGTCGCCGGCCACCATGCGGTCGAAGGCCTCGTTCAGCTGGTCCGCGCGGACCACCTCGACGTCGGACACCACGCCGTGCTCGGCGCAAAAGTCGAGCATCTCCTGGGTCTCGGCGATGCCGCCGATCAGCGAACCGGCATATGCGAGCCGGCGCCGGATCAGCGAACCGGGATTGACCGGCGGCATCGCTTCCGACGGCAGGCCGAGCTGGAACAGCGCGCCGTCCACGCGCAGGGTGCGGAAGTACGGATTGAGGTCGTGCGACGCGGCAACGGTGTCGATGATGACGTCGATGGTGCGGTCTGCATCTTCCATCGCGGACGGGTCCGTGGAGAGGACGACGCGGTCCGCGCCCAACTCGCGGGCCGCCGCGAACTTCCGCTCCGACGTCGTGAAGACGGTGACCTGCGCACCCATGGCCTTGGCGATCTTGACGGCCATATGGCCGAGGCCGCCGAGGCCCACGACGCCGACCACGTCGCCTTCCTCGACCTCGAAGTGGTTCAGCGGCGAGTAGGTGGTGATGCCGGCGCACAGCAGGGGTGCCGCGGCAGCCGCGTCCATGCCCTCGGGGACGCGGAGGACGTAGTTGCGGTCCACGACGATCGAGGTGGAGTAGCCCCCCTGGGTGATGGCGTCGTCGTTGCGCGGATCCTTGGCGCCGTAAGTGCCGGTTGCGCCGTTTTCGCAATACTGCTCGAGGCCGTCAAGGCAGCTGTCGCATTCGCGGCAGGAATCGACCAGGCAGCCGACGCCGACGCGGTCGCCGACAGCGAAGTCGTCAACCGCCGAGCCGACCCGGGCGACGCGACCGACAATTTCGTGTCCGGGGACGAGGGGGTAGTTCTGTGCGCCCCATTCGCCGCGGGTCGCGTGCACGTCCGAGTGGCAGAGGCCGCAGAACTCGATGGCGATCTCGACGTCGTCCTGCTTAGGCGAGCGCCGGGCCACTGTGAGCGGGACGAGGGTGCTGTCACTGGATGTGGCGCCGTAGGCGGCCGCGAGCGTGGGGGCGGCTGTTGCGGAGTTGCCGACGTCGTTTGAGTTGCTCACGTCGGGAAGCGGCTTGGCGAGGGGCGGCGGTACGGGGCGTCCTGGGGTCATGGTCCGACGCTACCCCCGGGACCGGGCACTAGGCCACTTGGCGGGGCTTGCGTGGGGAATTAGCCGGCGGGCGCCGTCCTATCCTTGGAGGTTGACCGTCTATCAAGCTGCTCGCATTCGCCGTCGTCGCGGGACTACTGACCCTGGTGCCGGGCATCGACACGGCCTGGTGCTGCGTTCGTCCATCACATGGTCTGGCTGGGCCGCTCCCTGCGCTGGAAGAGTTGGCGGCACAGCGACGCACCTACGCAGCCGGAAGTCGGGGCGTCCGTAGCCGGGGTTCAGGTGGCCAACCCGGCGGGACATCAGCTGTTGAGGGGTTGGCTGACGGGAGCTGGAACCAACCTGCTCAACCGGAAAGTCGGCGTCTTCTACATCGCGACGATTCCGCAGTTCATCCCCGCCGGAACCTCTCCCCTGCTGATGGGGATGTTGCTGGCCGGCGTGCACTGCATTCTGGCCATGATCTGGTTCAGCGCTTTGGTCTTTGCGACCGGCTTCCTTTCCAGATCGCTGAAGGGGGCGCGCACCGTCCGGATAATCGACGGCATCACCGGCACCGTCCTGGCCGGCTTTGGCCTGAAACTTGCGCTGGACCCGGTTCACTAAGCCCTGCTGCGGTCGGCCTGCGGGAGTACGCCGGGGTCGGCCAGCCGTTATTGTCAGACCCCTCGACGAGACTTGATGCATGGACGGCAAGCAGCGGCGAGACCTCGCTTCATCAGCGGCTTCATCGGTAGTCGGGCGCGGCAACGAGGAACTCCGGAACGTGCTCGCGTTGTGCGACCGCACGCTCCTGGAAGTTCGTACGGCGCAGGACCCTGCCGGGACCGCCGGACTGGACCGTCGGCTTATCGAGTTCGGCTCTGCGCTGGCCACCGTGCGGACCCGTCTTGAGGTAGCCGTGATCCTCGGCAGCGTTCGGGGCGTTGTGTCCGGCCCTGAAGGGGGCCCGGTGCATCCCAAAGCGTTAGAACGACTCCGCCGAGCCATTAATGTCATAGCCCGCAGGGACACTTGAGGTATGGAGGTCATTGAGCCGCAGGACATGGATTCGGCCAACACGGCACCGGCACGCGCCGTGACGGTCGCGGAGCTCGCCCGGGTCCTGGCCGGCCTCCCCGCCCCGGCCGGCGCCGCCGCGCTCATCGACGAAACACGCCAACTCGAGGACCTGAAGTCCGCCCTCGCCGCCCGGCAGGCCTGCCACGCGGTCGCTTTCGACCTGGCCCAGCGGCGTGAACAGGCCGACGCCGGGATCCCCGCCGAGCAGCTCGGGACTGGGGTCGGGGCGCAGCTCGCCCTGGCCCGGCGCGAATCCCCGGCCCGGGGTGGCCGGCTCCTGGGCCTGGCGAAAGCCCTCGTCACCGAAATGCCCCACACCCTGGCCGCCCTGGAAACCGGGCAGCTGAACGAATGGCGCGCCACGCTCCTGGTCCGCGAAACCGCGTGCCTGACCGCCGCCGACCGGACCGCCGTCGACGACGAACTCGCCCCCGACACCGGTGGGTTCGACGGGGCGGGCGACCGTGCCATCGTCGCCGCAGCCCGGGCCGCCGCCTACCGGCGCGACCCGCGCTCCGTCACCCAGCGTGCCGCCCACGCCGAGGCCGAACGTCATGTCAGCCTCCGCCCGGCCCCGGACACCATGTGCTACCTCACCGCCCTGCTCCCGGTCGCGGCCGGCGTCGCCGTGCACGCTGCCCTGACCCGGCACGCCGACGCTTTACGTTCCGCCGGGGACAAGCGCACCCGGGGCCAGCTGATGGCCGACGCGCTGGTCGAACGCACCACGGGCACACCCGGCGGGATCAGCGGCATCGAAATCCAGCTCGTCATGACCGACTGCACCCTCTTCCAGGCCGACAGCGAACCCGCCCGGCTCCCCGGCTACGGCATCGTCCCCGCCGGCTGGGCCCGGACGCTGCTCCGCGACGCGGGCGCGGGCGGCGATGAGGTCAACGGAGGTGCCGGCGACGAGGGCGGCTTTCACACCTGGCTGCGCCGGCTCTACACCGCCCCCGGCACCGGCGAGCTCGTAAGGATGGACTCCCGCGCCCGGATCTTCCCGCCCGGGCTGCGCCGGTTCATCGAGGCCCGCGACCACACTTGCCGGACCCCGTACTGCGACGCCCCGATCCGGCACCTGGACCACATCGTGTCTTGGCAGAACGGCGGCACCACCAGCGGCGGCAACGGCGCCGGACTCTGCGAAGCTTGCAACCACACCAAAGAAACCCCCGGCTGGACCGCCCGGCCCCTAGTACCGACGCGCGGACACCGAAGACACACCCTCCAACTCACCACCCCCACCGGCCACACCTACCACTCCACCGCACCACCCCTCCCCGGAACTGGTGCCGAACGACCGTCTCCACAATGGGTCGGGCGGGGCGAAGCGGCTGATCAGCTGGCGCCGCCTGAGGGGCCGAAACTCAAGTGGAAACTAAGACATCGGGCAAAGCTGGCGATGGGCGCACGACTGACAGCGAGGCCTGCGGCCTAGGAGGGGCTCCCCTCCGGACGTCCGCCCTCGGACCCGTCCCCCTCAGGGCCCGCGCCGGTCACGACGGGATTGGCTGCGTTGTTTGACCATTCCGAGAACGACCCCGGGTAGAGGGCTGCAGGAAAGCCAGCGATCTCCAGAGCCGCGATCTCGTGGGCCGCGGTCACCCCAGAGCCGCAATACACGGCTGTCGGCAGCCCCGCTTGCACGCCCAGGCCGGTAAATCGTTCGCGCAGGCTCGCTGCGGGGAGGAAACGCCCGTCATCCGCCAGGTTCGCGGCCGTCGGGGCACTGACGGCGCCTGGGATGTGTCCGGCGCGCGGGTCCACGGGTTCGATCTCGCCGCGGTACCGTTCGCCGGCACGGGCGTCCAGAAGCAGGCCCCGCCCGGACCAGGTGGCTGCCTCGACGGCACCAATCACCGGCATGGACCCTTCGGCCAGGACGACGTCGCCGCGCTCCACGGCCGATTCGCCGCTGTCGACGTCGAAGCCGGCGGCGCGCCAGGCGGCTAGACCGCCGTCGAGCAGACTGACCGCGGGGAACCCGGCATCCCGCAGCATCCACCAAAGCCTGGCGGCCGCAAGGTTGCCGCTGTCGTCGTACGCCACCACCACGTCGCCGTTCCGGAGCCCCCAGGAGCGTGCGGACAGCTGGAACTCTTCCAGCGGAGGCAGCGGGTGTCGTCCGCGGCTTGGATCCGCCGGGCCGGCAAGTTCGGCCGCGAGGTCCACAAAAACCGCCCCGGGGAGGTGCCCCTCCAGGTAGTGTTCCCGGCCGTACGGGTCGCCTAGCGCCCAACGGACGTCCAACAACACCGTCCGTGCGCCGGAGTCCATCCGGTCCTTGAGTTCGGCAACAGTCATTAGGGTGTCCATCCGCCCACTCTAATCGTGGGCCTGCGCCGCCGCAGGTAGGCTGGTGCAGTGACAAATGTGCGCCAGCAGGACCGGGTTTGGGCCGACGAAGCCATCCGCCGGATCAACGCCGAATACAACAGATCAGCCGACACCCACCTCTATTCGGTGCCCCTGCCGGAGCGCTGGGGCGTCCAGCTGTACCTCAAGGACGAATCGACGCACCGCACGGGCAGCCTCAAGCACCGGCTGGCCCGTTCGCTGTTTCTCTTCGGGCTGGTCAACGGCTGGATCCGCGAGGGCACCACCATCGTGGAAGCGTCCAGCGGCAGCACGGCCGTCTCCGAGGCCTATTTTGCCCAACGGCTCGGACTGCCGTTCATCGCCGTGATGACCCGTACCACCAGCCGCGAGAAGATCGCGCTGATCGAAGAGTACGGCGGCACCTGCCACCTGGTAGACCACGCCTCCGAGGTCTACGCGGCTGCCGAGGACCTGGCCCGGAGCACCGGCGGTCACTATATGGACCAGTTCACCTACGCCGAGCGGGCCACCGACTGGCGCGGCAACAACAACATCGCCGAGTCCATCTTCGGCCAGCTGGCGCTCGAAGAGCACCCGATCCCGCGCTGGATCGTGGTGGGGGCCGGCACCGGCGGGACCAGCGCCACGATCGGCCGCTACCTCCGCTACCAGCGCCACGAGACCAGGCTCGCCGTCGTCGACCCCGAGAATTCCGCGTTCTTTCCCGGCTGGCTGGCGAGCCGGGAGGGCAGCACAGCGCCGCACGCCCCAGCCCAGCCGTCACGGATCGAAGGCATCGGCCGGCCGCGGCTGGAGCCGAGCTTCGTGCCGTCCGTGATCGACCACATGATCCAGGTGCCCGACGCCGCCTCGGTGGCCGCGATGCGCCACCTGCGCGAGCATGCCGGGCTGCACGCCGGCCCGTCAACGGGCACCAACCTCTGGGGCGTGTGGCAGCTCATCGCCGGCATGATCGCCGAGGGGCGCCGCGGTAGCGTCGTCTCGCTGATGTGCGACGCCGGCGACCGCTATTCCGGCAACTATTACAGCCCCGAGTGGCTGAAGTCGCAGGGTCTTGATCCGGCCCCGCACGAGGACACCATCCGCGAGTTCTTTGCCAGCGGGGTCTGGCCCGGGTAGCTAGACCTCCACTGACTCGCCGCTGGCAAGGTGCCGGTACTCCGTGCCGTACCTGGCGCCGATCCGGGTCACGTGTGCCTCCACCAGGCCGCGTCCCATATCGTTCAGCAGGGCGTCGTGGATCGGGAAGGCCCGCGGCGCGCGGACCCCAATCACAAAGTCCACCACTTCGCCCACCTTGTTCCACGGGGCATGGATCGGGACCAGCAGGGTTTGCACGTCGATGCCGTCCGGGATCGCGAACGAATCCCCGGGGTGGTACACGTTGGCGTCGACCAAGTAGCCGACGTTGGCGACCACCGGGATCTGCGGATGGATGAGGGCGTGCTGGCCGCCGAAGCTCCGGATGGCGAAGCCGGCCGCATCGAAAGTGTCACCGGCGGCCACCGTGTGGATCCGCTCCGCGGCCGCGGGTCCCTTTTCGCGCAGCTGCGCCGCCACCCCGCCGGGAGCGTGGAGCTCCAACTCCTGGTCGGCCAGCAGGGCGCCGGAGACGGCGTCGACGTCGATATGGTCCGCGTGCTCATGCGTGATCAGCACGGCGGCCGCACCGGCGAGGGCCTGCTCGGTTTCGGAAAAGGTTCCCGGGTCCAGCACCAGCACCCGACCGTCCTTTTCGAGGCGGATGCAGGCGTGGGTGAATTTTGTCAGCTTCATCCGGCTAGCCTATGGTCCCTCCGACGCGGCGTCCACGGTGCCCGGCTGGTAATCTGGGACCCTGCCACTACCCGCAACATGACCCCCAGCGAAGCGAGTTCTCCCAATGTCCAACGGCGCCACAACCGGCGGCAGCCAGGCGCCGGCCGAGGCCGTCGCCGGCACGAAGGAACTGCCGGGCAAGGAACAGCGGGTCACCAAGCAGCGGCTGGCAGTGAGCGCCGCCCTGGATGAGCTCGACGACTTCGTCAGTACCCAGGAGCTGCACCGCATCTTGCAGGAGCGTGGCACCTCGGTTTCCCTCGCCACTTCTTACCGGATCCTGCAATCCCTCGCCGATGACGGCCTGGTGGACGTGCTGCGGAACGCCGACGGCGAAGTGGTCTACCGGCGCTGCGCGGTCACCGGGCATCACCACCACCTGCTCTGCCGCAACTGCGGCAAGGCCGTCGAAGTCGAAGCGCCCGCCGTGGAGGCCTGGGCGGCGCGGATCGCCAGCGAGCACGGCTTCACCGCCGTCGAGCACACCGTCGAGATCTTCGGGCTGTGCCCCGAGTGCACGGCGCTGCAGGCCGGACGCTAGCGGCGCTTACGGCTCAGTCCTGCTTGAACCGGATCTGGCCGAGCTGATTGGTGAGCACCAGCTCCGAGGAGTCGAGGTGGTACACCACGGGTTCCTTGAAATAGGCGCTGGTCCAGTTTCGGTGGTCCGCGTCCGGGCCGGCGCAGCCGTCCGCCGAGTCCGTCATCCTGGCAGGGTCGGGAACCAGTCCGAAATCGTCCACGGCGACGGGCACGTTCAGCACGCCGCATGGCATCCGGACCACCATGGTCAACGCGCCGTGCATCGGGTCGAAGCCCAGGTGGACCGGCGTGGCCGTCAGCCAGTACATGTTTTGGCCGCGCACAGTGCCCCACGTTGAGGTAAAGGTGCGGCAGGTCAGTGCAACGGCCCCGTACGCGGGTCCAGGCGCTACCCCCGCTCCAGCCATGCTGGCCGGACACACCGCAGGCGCCGGGGTCGACGTCGTCGGCAGGCTGGACGCCCCCGCCACAATTATCGGGTCGGCGTCGGGGCCGGTGGGCTGTGCGCCCGGGCCGGCGGGTTTCGCGCCGCCGCTTGGCGGGTTCTTCGGCTCGCCCATCACCAGGGTCCAGCGCGCGTCGCTCCACGAGATTCGGTAGCGGGCCGTGGGGGCTTGTCCATGCTGTGAGGCGGTGACGTTGGCGATCTCCGGGAAGTCGGTGCTGAGGTCGAGCTGCCATGAGCCCGAGGTCCAGCCGCGGGTGGATTCCACCAACTGCTCGGCCTCGGGCCGGGCATTGCTGAACACGGGATTGACCAGACCCTCGATGCGCTCCACTGAGCCTGACACGGCCGCGGCGATGACGCTCCGAGCAAACAACCCGGGCGGTAACCCGGGCCCCGGGACCGGCGGCCGTTTAGGCGGGCGTCTAGGCGGCCAGCGCCGGCGGCAGCACCCGGCCGTTCAGGCCGCGCCTGGCCTTGAGGCCGCCGATCGCCCGGCACACCACGTAGATCAAAAAGGACAGCGTCGTGACGTACGGGCTGATCGGGAGCCTGCCGCCGAGGGCCAGCAGGATGCCGCCCACCGTGGCCGTAACGGCGAAAAGCACGCTAAGGGCCACAACCAGCCGCGGCGACGACGTCACCCGCAAAGCCGCAGCCGCCGGGGTAATCAGCAACGCCAGCACCAGCAGGGCGCCGACAATCTGGATGGACAGCGCCACGCTCACGCCCAGCAGCACCATGAAGCCCWGGGCAAGGCCGCGCACCGGAACTCCGCGGGCGGCTGCGACGGCGGGGTCCACGCTCGCAAAGGTCAGCGGCCGCCAGATGGCCACGAGAGCCAGCATGACGATCACAGAAGCGACGGCGAGCACCTGCAGCTGCACGGTGCCGACGGACACGATCTGCCCGGTGAGCAAGCCGAACTTGTTCGCCGCGCGGCCCTCGTAGAGCGAGAGGAAAAGGATGCCCAGGCCAAGGCCGAAGGGCATGATCACGCCGATGGTCGAGTTCTTGTCCCGGGCCCGGACCCCCATCAGTCCCAGCAGGAGCGCCGCCACCACCGAGCCGGCCAGTGAACCGAGGACCACGTCGGCGCCGACCAGCAGGGCAAAGGCCGCGCCGGCAAAGGAAAGCTCGGAAATACCGTGCACGGCGAAGGCCAGGTCGCGCTTCATCACAAAGGTGCCCACCAAGCCGCCCAGCAGGCCCAGCACCGCGCCGGCCCAGATGGAGTTCTGTACCAGGGCCAGCAGTTCGCCGTAGTTCTCGAAATTGAAGATTGAATGCAGGAGGTTGTCCAGGTCCATTCAGCCCACTTCCCCGGCGACGGCGTGCGCGTCCTCGTGGTGATGTGTGACGGCGTCGGGAATGCCCGCCACGATCATCCGGCCGTTGGCGTGGATCACTTCAACGGGGCTGCCGTAGAGCTTGGAGAGGACCTCTGTGGTCATGACTTCGGCGGGCGGCCCGACCCGGAAGCGGCCGCCGGCCAGGTAGAGGACCCGGTCCACGTATTCCATGATCGGGTTGATCTCGTGCGTCACGAACACCACGGCACTCTTTTGTTGGTGGCACTGTGCGTTAATCAGGGAACTGACGGCCTGCTGGTGCTGCAGGTCCAGGGACAGCAGCGGTTCATCGCAGAGCAGGACTTTTGGCTCGGTCGCGAGGGCCTGGGCCACCCGCAGCCGTTGCTGTTCCCCGCCGGAGAGCTGGCCCACCGGCACCTTGGCGTAATCCAGGGCGCCTACTTGGTCCAGGAGCCGGTCGATCTTGCGGTTCACCTTGGCGCCCCCGATCCGGATCCCCCAGCGGTGGCCGTCGACGCCGAGGCCCACGAGGTCCCGGGCGCGCAGCGGCGTGTCCGGATCAAAAGATTCCTGTTGCGGAATGTAGCCGATCCGCCGGTTGCCTCGGGCGATGGGCTCGCCGTCCAGGGAGGCGGTGCCGGAGGTCAGCTCCTGCAGGCCGAGCAGAACTTTGAGAAACGTGGTCTTGCCGCTGCCGTTGGGGCCGAGCACGGCGAAGAATTCGCCCGGGTTGATGTCCAGGTCCAGGTTCTCCCAGAGCGTCCGTTTGCCGAACTTCAGGGCGGCCCCGCGCAGGCTTACTACGGGTGTCAACTGGGTCTTCCTCAATTTCTGCGGGCCGGACGGCCGCGCGGTTCCGATTTGTCTTAGGCCCGACTAGGCCCGGCTAGCGCTGGCCGAGGGCCTTGGCCAGGTTGTCCACGTTGCCGGACATCCACTGCAGGTAACTCTTGCCCTCCGGCAGCGTCTCGCTGAAGTCCACCACGGGGACGCCGGCGGCGGCTGCTGCGTTCTTGAGTGCGAGCGTCTGCGGTCCTTCCGTCTGCGGGTTGTAGGCCAGCAGACGGATCCCGCCGGATTTCACGACGTCGATGGCGGACCGCAGCACGGCGGGCGGCACGTCAGTGCCGGATTCGATGGCTGCGGTGTACTCCGGCGGCGTCCGGTTCTCCAGGCCCGCCTCTTCCAGCAGGTAAAGCGGAACCGGCTCCGTGACGGCCACGCCGCTGTGGGCCGCCGTTGCCTTCAGCGACGAGAGCCGGGCGTCCAGGCCGGCAAACTCCTTTTTCAGGGCCGCCGCATTGGTCCGGAACTCCCCGGCCGATGCCGGCTCCAGGGTGCCCAGCTTCTCCGCCAGCGCGTCGGCCAGCCGGCTCATCGCGGCCGGGCTGTACCAAACGTGTTCGTTGAAGCCCGCGGCGGCGTGGCTGTGCCCCTCCGTGCCGGACGTTGCCGGCGTCGCAGGCGCGGTGGCCAGCCCCGAGACGTCGACGGCGTTGAGCAGGTTCTTCTGGTCCAGGCCGGTGTCCTCGGCGAGCTTGTGCAGGAAGTCGTCATAGCCGCCGCCGTTTTCCAGCACCAGCGCGGCCTTGGAGACAGCCAGCTTGTCCTGGGTGGTGGCCTCGTAGGAGTGCGGATCCTGGCTGAGGCGGGTAATGATCGAGCTGACGTGCACCTTGTCGCCGCCGATGACACTGACGATGTCGCCATAGACGCTGGTGGAGGCGACAACCTCAACCACCCCGCCGTTGGCGCCCGACCGCTCGCCGCCCGCCGTCGACGTCGGACCGCAGGCCGTCAGCAGGAGGCTGCTGAGGCCGGCGAGGAGAACTGCGGCGGCGGAACGGCGCACGGAAAGACCTCGGATCTGTTATTGAGAAGCGTTAGCAATATGACGAGTCTAACCCTAAATGGGAATCATTCCTATTTAGGGCCCCGAGCACCGCCGTCTTGCCTTACTCCTGCCCGAACCTGCGGTAGCCGGTGGCCTGCGTCGCGTCCCGGATTTCCCCGACCAGTTGCTCTATCACGTCCTCCAGGAAGAGCACGCCCTGGGTGTGCCCGTCAGGGCCGATCACCCGGGCCAGGTGCGAGCCGGTGCGCTGCATGACGGACATCGCCTCTTCGATCTCATCCTCCATTGCCAGGTTGGCCAGCGAGCGGATCCGGCTCTCGGCAATAGGGTGGGAATAGCCGGCCTCCGGGATCGACAGCACGTCCTTGATGTGGAGGTAGCCGGACAGCATGCCTTCCTCGTCAAGCATCGGGAAGCGGGAGAAGCCGGTCCGGCTCACGGCCTTCTCGAACTCCACCGGGGTGGTGGGGGCCTTGAGCATCACCAGCTTCTCCAGCGGAACCATGACCTGGGACGCAGTGTATTCGGAGAATTCCAGCGCACCCGTGATCAAGCCGGCGTCGTCGTCCACCAGGCCGTGCCGGGTGGATTCCTGCACAATCGACTGGACCTCCTCGAGCGTGAAGGACGAGGTGACCTCGTCCTTCGGCTCGATCCGCATCAGTCGCAGGATATGGTTCGCGGACCAGTTCAACGCCACGATCGCCGGCTTGACGGCACGGGCGATGTAGATCAGCGGCGGGGCGAGCAGCAGCGCGGCCTTGTCCGCGACCGACACCGAAATGTTCTTCGGCACCATCTCGCCGAAGGTCACGTGCAGGAAGGTGACGGCCAGCAGCGCGATGGCAAACGCCACGACGTCGGCGATTTCCAGCGGCACGCCGAGCGCCCCCAGCGGGACCGCCAGCAGGTGGTGGATGGCCGGCTCGGCCACCTGCAGGATCAACAGGGAGCAGACCGTGATGCCGAGCTGGGCGCAGGCCAGCATGAGGGAGACGTTTTCCATCGCCCGCAGCGTGGTCTGGGCCCGTTTGGACCCGGACTCGGCAAGCGGCTCGATCTGGCTGCGGCGTGCGGACATGACGGCGAATTCGGCCGCCACGAAGAACGCGTTGCCCACCAGCAGCACGGCGAGCCAGAAGATTCCTAGCCAGTCGTTCATGCGGCACCGGACTTTCCGGCGTCGATGCGGCCGCCGTTGCCGCCCGGCTGCTGGTGCTGTTCGTGCTCCGGCGGGGCAGGCGTAAAGCAGATGCGGTCGATCCGGCGGCCGTCCATGCGGGTCACACTAAGCCTTCCGCCCGCGACGTCGACGGTGTCGCCCACGGCCGCGATGCGACCGAGCTGGCTCATGACGTAGCCGCCGACCGTCTCATACGTCGCTTCGTCAGGCACGGACAGGCCCGGGATTTGTTCGGAGAGTTCGTCCGGCCGCAGGAGGCCCGGAAAGTACCAGTCCCCCGAGGCGCTCTGCAGCAGCCCGGGGCGGACCTTGTCGTGTTCGTCGGCCACTTCCCCGACGATTTCCTCGACCAGGTCCTCGAGGGTGGCGATGCCGGCGGTGCCGCCGTACTCGTCCAGCACGACGGCGAGCTGCAGGTTTCCTTCCCGCAGCTCGGCGAGCAGGCCGTCCAGATGAATGGTTTCGGGTACGCGGAGGACCTCGGTCATGATCGCGCCGGCCTCCAGCTTGGGCCGCCGGTCGGCCGGCACCGCGATGGCCTTCTTGATGTGCACTACGCCGCGGATGTCGTCCGAAGACTCACCGATCACGGGGAAGCGAGAGTAGCCGGTGCGTTTGGCGGCCTCCACGATGTCCGAAACCGGTTGGTGGCTGTCGATGGTCTCCACCCGGATCCGCGGCGTCATCACGTCCGCCGCCGTCCGGCCGGAGAATTTCAGGGTGCGGGAGATGAAGTTGGCGGTCCGTTCGTCCAGCGTCCCCATCGCTGCCGAGCGGCGCACCAGCGAGGCCAGCTCGGCCGGGGTGCGGGCACCGGAAATCTCCTCTTTGGCCTCGAGGCCAAAGACGTTCAGGACCTTGTTGGAGAAGCCGTTGAGCACGATGATGGCCGGCTTGAAGATCGCGGTGAAGACCAGCTGGGGCCGGGCCAGGGCCTTGCCGATCGGAAAAGACAGCGCGATGGCCATGTTCTTCGGGACCAGTTCACCGATCAGCATGGACAGCAGCGTGGCCAGCGCCATGGCCAGTACCAGCGAGACCGACGCCGCGGCGGCTTCGGGCAGGCCGACGACGGTCAGCGGGCCCCGGAGGAGGCTGCCCACTGACGGTTCAATCACGTAGCCGGTAAGCAGCGTGGTCAGGGTGATACCGAGCTGGCAGCTGGAGAGCTGGGTGGAGAGGGATTTGAGGCACTTGAGCAACGGGCCGGCGGCGGTATCGCCGTTGTCCACGGCGCGCTGCACCGTGGCCTGGTCGAGCGCAACCAGGGAGAATTCGACGGCAACGAAGAAGCCGGTACCGAAGATGAGGAGCATTCCAGCTCCGAGCAGTAGCCACTCCATTTAGCGGCCCGCTTCGGAACGCGGAGGTTCCTGCCGGTGAGAGCGTTCCGGCGGAGGGTGGTCTGCCGCGGCGGACCCTGTTTTCGGGAAGGCTCCGTGTTCGTGGAAAGAACGCTGCCGTGCAGCCGGGGAGTAATGGGCGCGTGAACGGGGTTTGCCGGCGCTGCGGGTGGACTGGGCGGGAACGGTTTGCGTTCCTCGCTGACAGCCCCCAGGCCGGCACCTAGATTTACTGTCCATAAGAATGTCAGTCTACAGGAGGGCCGGTCACCAGCTTTGCGGGACCGGGCGGCCCTCCTCGTACCCGGCCGCCGACTGGATGCCGGCGACGGCCCGCTCCCGGAACACCGCCAGATCGGCTGCGCCGGCGTAGCTCATGGAACTGCGCAGCCCGGCGGTGATCATGTCCAGCAGGTCCTCCACGCCCGGGCGGGCGGGGTCCAGATACATCCGCGAGGTGGAAATCCCCTCCTCGTAAAGCGCCTTCCGGTCCTTTTCGAAGGCGCCCTCGCGCTGGTTGCGGTTCTGCACGGCCCGGGCGGAAGCCATCCCGAAGCTCTCCTTGAACTGGCGGCCGGTGGCGTCGACCTGCAGGTCACCCGGGCTCTCGTGCGTGCCGGCGAACCAGGAGCCGATCATGACCTGGCTCGCGCCGGCGGCGAGCGCCAGAGCGACGTCGCGGGGATAGCGGACCCCGCCGTCGGCCCAGACCCGGCCGCCGGAAGCGCGCGCGGCGGCAGCGCATTCCAGCACGGCGGAGAACTGGGGCCGTCCCACCGCAGTCATCATCCGGGTGGTGCACATGGCGCCGGGCCCGACGCCGACCTTGACGATGTCCGCCCCGGCGTGGATCAGCTCGCGGGTCGCGTCGGCGGTAACCACGTTGCCGGCCACGACCGGCACTCCCGGGTCCAGGCTCCGGACGGCGGCCAGGGCATCGAACATTTTTTGCTGGTGGCCGTGGGCCGTGTCCAGGACCAGCACGTTGACGCCGGCCGCGAGCAGCTCGGCCGCCCGGCCGGCCACGTCGCCATTGATGCCGACGGCGGCCGCCACCTTCAGTTTCCCGCCGGCATCGAGGGCGGGCCGGTACAGGGTGGAGCGCAGGGCGCCCTTGCGGGTCAGGAGGCCAGCCAGCACGCCGTCCCGCTGGACGGGGGCGAAGTCGGTGCCGGCCGCGTCCATGGCATCAAAGGCCCGGCGCAGCGGCGCGACCGCGCCGGCCGCAGCGCCGGCCTCCAGACCGGTGTCCGGGGCGGCGTCGAACTCCGCGGCGTCCAGGATGAGCGGCTGCTGGCGCATCACGGAGGCAAGCGAGGCGAAGCGGTCCTGACCTTCGAAGTCGGCGGCGCGGACGACGCCGGCAACGGCCCCGGCGTCGTCGACCACCACCACGGCGCCGTGCGGCCGCTTCCCCATCAAGTGCAGGGCGTCGATGACGGTATTCGAGGCGAGCAGGCTGACCGGTGTTTCAAACACGGCATGGCGGGCTTTGATCCAGGCGGTAACACTCCGAAGCACGTCCAGCGGCACGTCCTGCGGCAACACGGCCAGGCCGCCGCGGCGCGCCATCGTCTCCGCCATCCGCTTGCCGGTCACCGCCGTCATGTTCGCCACGACCAACGGGACAGTGGAACCGGTCCCGTCGTCCGCCGCCAGATCGACGTCGTGCCGCGAAATGACGTCGGAGCGGGACGGCACCAGGAAGATGTCGGAATAGGTCAGATCAGTGGTCGGCTCACTCAGGAAACGCACGGCAACTCCTCGATAAAGGGGGTTCTCAGGAGTGATTCTAGGCGAGCCCGGCGGCGGCCCCGCAGCGGCCCCGGCGGCCCGGACGGTACGCCTTCACGGCAGCTCGATGATTTGAGTCACCCTTATTGGCAGTTTGGCCGGAATCCTCACTAGACTGGCAAAGGTCTGGGTTCACTGGACGCGGAGAACTGGTTCGATTGACGTGCTGCGGCACCGTGGAAACCAGCGGGAATCAAACTCATGGAAGAGGCGTATTTCAAGTGCCAGAGCAGCCTAGCCACCGTCTACCCGAGGAATTTGGCGGAAACGAGTGGCTCGTTGACGAACTGTACGAGCGGTACCAGCAGGACAAGAACACGGTAGACGCCAAGTGGTGGCCGCTCTTCGAATCCTTCGATGCCAGTGACGGTTCTTCGACCAACGGCGCCTCGGCTACTGCCGTCGCGAACCCCTCCACCCGTGAGCTCCCGGTGGTGGCCCCCGCCGCCGCAGCGCCTGCCGCGCCTGCCGCCCCGGCGCCCGCGCCGGCAGCCCCCGCCGCAGCCGCACCCTCCCCCGCCGCCGCTCCCCAGAAGGCCCCGGCAACCGTGGCCCGCGACGGCTCGAAGAACGCCGAACCCGGCGCCGGCACCCAGCCCATCCCGGCCCAGCTGCCCAAGAACACCAAGGCTCCCACCGCCCCGGAGCAGGACGTTGTCTCCGTCCTGCGCGGCCCGGCGAAGGCCATTGCCGCCAACATGGTGACCAGCCTCGAGGTGCCCACCGCGACCAGCGTCCGGGCCATCCCCGCCAAGCTGCTGATCGACAACCGTGTGGTCATCAACTCCAACCTGGCCCGCGCCCGCGGCGGCAAGGTCTCCTTCACGCACCTGATCGGCTACGCCGTCATCCGGGCGCTGGCCCAGTTCCCCTCGATGAACGTCTACTACGACGTCGTCGACGGCAAGCCTGTCGCCGTCCAGCCGGCGCACGTGAACTTCGGCATCGCCATCGACATGCCCAAGCCCGACGGCAGCCGCCTGCTCATGGTCCCGAACATCAAGAAGGCGGAGACCCTCAACTTCTCCGAGTTCTGGCACACCTACGAGGACCTGATCAAGCGTGCCCGTGCCGGCAAGCTCACCGCCGACGACCACGCCGGCACCACGGTCTCGCTGACTAACCCCGGCGGCATCGGCACCGTGCACTCGGTCCCCCGCCTCTCCAAGGGCCAGGCGGCCATCATCGGCGTCGGCGCACTCGACTACCCGGCCGAGTTCCAGGGCGCCAGCGAGAAGATCATCGCGCAGAACGCCATCAGCAAGGTGCTCACGCTGACCTCCACCTATGACCACCGCGTCATCCAGGGTGCCGGCAGCGGCGAGTTCCTCAAGCTGGTGCACCAGCTCCTGCTCGGCGCGCAGAACTTCTACGACGAGATCTTCGAGTCGCTGCGCATCCCGTACGAGCCCGTACGCTGGAGCCTCGACCTGCAGGTGGACCCGGCGGACGAGATCAACAAGGTCGCCCGGATCCAGCAGCTCATCCACTCCTTCCGAGTCCGCGGCCACCTGATGGCGGATACGGATCCGCTCGAATACGTCCAGCGCAAGCACCCGGACCTCGACGTCCTCACTTACGGCCTCACGCTCTGGGATCTGGACCGCGAGTGGCCCACCGGCGGTTTCGGCGGTGCGCCCATGCTGAAGTTCCGCGACATCCTGGGCGTCCTGCGCGATGCGTACTGCCGCACCACCGGCATCGAATACATGCACATCCAGGACCCGGCCGAGCGCAAGTGGTTCCAAGACCAGCTTGAGCACCCCTACTCCAAGCCGAGCCGTGACGAACAGCTCCGGATCGTCTCCAAGCTCAACGCGGCGGAGGCTTTCGAGACCTTCCTGCAGACGAAGTTCGTCGGTCAGAAGCGCTTCTCGCTGGAGGGCGGCGAATCGCTGATCCCGCTGCTGGACGCCATCATCTCCGACGCCGCCGACGACGGGCTCGACGAAGTCGCCATCGGCATGGCCCACCGCGGCCGGCTCAACGTCCTCACCAACATCGCCGGCAAGACCTATGCGCAGGTCTTCCGCGAATTCGAGGGCACCCAGGACCCGCGCTCCGTCCAGGGCTCGGGCGACGTGAAGTACCACCTCGGCACCGAGGGCACCTTCACCTCGGACAGCGGCAAGGAGACCAAGGTCTACCTCGCCGCCAACCCCTCGCACCTGGAAGCCGTCGACTCCGTCCTCGAAGGCATCGTCCGGGCCAAGCAGGACCGCCTGGACCAGGGTGAGGCCTTCCCCGTGCTGCCGATCATGGTGCACGGCGATGCTGCCTTCGCCGGCCAGGGCGTCGTCGCGGAAACCCTGAACCTCTCGCAGCTGCGCGGTTACCGCACCGGCGGCACCATCCACGTTGTCGTCAACAACCAGGTCGGGTTCACCACCGCACCGTCCTCCTCGCGTTCCTCCACCTACTCCACGGACGTCGCCAAGATGATCCAGGCGCCGGTGTTCCATGTGAACGGCGATGACCCGGAGGCCGTGGTCCGCATCGGCCAGCTCGCCTACGAGTTCCGGCAGCGCTTCCACAAGGACGTCGTCATCGACATGGTCTGCTACCGCCGCCGCGGCCACAACGAGGGCGATGACCCGTCGATGACCCAGCCGCTGATGTACAACCTGATCGAAGCCAAGCGTTCGGTCCGCAAGCTCTACACGGAGTCGCTGATCGGCCGCGGGGACATCACCGAGGAAGAAGCCGAGCAGCTGCTCCGCGATTACCAGGAACGCCTCGAGCGCGTCTTCGCCGAAACCCACGCCGCGCAGACGTCGCCGATCCCGATCATCACCGCCGATTCCGCCGCGGTCTCCGATCTTGAGCGCCCCTCTGCCCAGCAGTCCGACTCGGGCGTACGCGTCCCGGAATCCACCGCGGTCTCCGCCGAGGTGCTGGCCAGGATCGGCAAGGCACACCTTGAGTTCCCCGAGGGCTTCACGGTGCACGCCAAGCTCAAGCAGCTGCTCGAGAAGCGTGAGCTGATGTCCCGCGAAGGCGGCATCGACTGGGGCTTCGGCGAGCTTGCGGCCTTCGGTTCGCTCACCATGGAGGGCGTCCCGGTCCGGCTCGCCGGCCAGGACTCGCGCCGCGGCACGTTCGTGCAGCGCCACGCCGTCTTCCATGACCGCGCCAACGGTGACGAGTGGACGCCGCTGGCCAACCTCTCGGATGACCAGGCCAAGCTGTGGATCTACGACTCGCTCCTGTCCGAATACGCGGCCATGGGCTTCGAGTACGGCTATTCGGTCGAACGCCCGGACGCCCTGGTGCTGTGGGAGGCGCAGTTCGGTGACTTCGTCAACGGCGCGCAGACCATCATCGACGAGTTCATCTCCTCCGCCGAGCAGAAATGGGGCCAGCGCTCCTCGCTGGTACTGATGCTGCCGCACGGCTACGAGGGCCAGGGCCCGGACCACTCCTCCGCACGGATCGAGCGCTTCCTGCAGATGTGCGCCGARGAGAACATGATCGTGGCCAACCCCACGACGCCGGCCTCGCACTTCCACCTGCTCCGCCGCCAGGCGTACAGCAGGCCGCGCAAGCCGCTGATCATCTTCACGCCGAAGCAGCTCCTGCGTCTGAAGGCCGCGGCATCCTCGGTGGAGGACTTCACCACGGGCACCTTCCGGCCGGTGATCCCCGAGCACGAGCAGCTCGATGCCGGCGCCGTCGAACGCGTGCTGCTGGTCTCCGGGCGGCTGTACTACGATCTGCTGTCCACCCGGCAGAAGACCGGCGACACGACGACGGCGCTCGTCCGGGTCGAGCAGCTCTACCCGCTGCCCGCCGCCGAGATCGCCGCCGAGCTGGCCAAGTACCCCAACGCCGAAGTGGTCTGGGCGCAGGACGAGCCGGCCAACCAGGGTCCGTGGCCGTTCATCGGCCTGAACCTGCCGGATGCGCTGGACCGCCGGGTGCGCCTCGTGTCCCGGCCGGCTTCGGCGGCCACCGCGGCCGGGTCGATGAAGCGCCATGCCGCCGAGCAGGATACCCTGCTCAAACAGGCATTCGCACGTAAGTAGCGCCAGGCTGCCCGGCCGGACGTCGAACATCACGACTCCGGCCGGGCAGCTTTGTTTAAGTCAGCGGCCGAGTCCGGGAGCACGGCACAGAACCGGCATTGGGAATGAAGAGGTACTCGTGGAAGATCGGAAGCTGCGGATCGCAGCCGTTGGAGATGAGCTGTTGGCCGGCCTGGGCGACCCCCGGGCGCTGGGCTGGCTGGGGCGGGTGCTGGCCCGCACGCCGCAGGACGGCCTGACCCTGGAAAGCTACTCGCTGCCTTGCCCGCAGGAAGGCACCGAGGGCCTCGCCGAACGCTGGCTCGGGGAAGCGGGGCGGCGTTTCGCGCCGCAGCACGAGAACCGACTGGTGATCGGCCTGTCCGGACGCGACATCGAATTCGGGCTCTCCACGGCGCGCAGCCGGCTCAATCTGGCCAACATCCTGGACTCGGCATCCCAGAACAGGATCGAGGTCTTCGTGGTCGGGCCCCCGCCGACGCTGGATCCAATCCAGAACCGGCGGCTGGGCGAGCTCAACACGGCCTTCGCCGATGTCACCACGCGCCGCAAGCACCTGTACGTGGACACCTTCTCGCCGCTGCTGAACCACGAACAGTGGCGCCAGGACCTCGCGGCCAACGGCGGCACGCCCGGCCAAGCCGGCTACGGCCTGATGGCATGGCTGGTGCTGCACCGCGGCTGGTTCCAGTGGCTCGGGATGGACGCCCCGGCATAAGCACCGCCGGGACAGGTTCGCGATATATCTTGACTGTTTCATGGGCGCGATATATCGTGTTTCCATAGTCGCGATATATCGCAGGCAGGCCGCCGGCGGGATCGCATCGTCCGCATCCGGAGGAACCATGGAACAGAACGCGTGGACCGTCACCGGTCCCCAGACCATCGACGTCGACGGCGTCCGCTCGCTGAAGCTCGGCATTGTCCGCGGCCGCTTCGACATTGTCACCCATGACGAGGACGTGGCCCGTATCGAGGTCTCCGAGATCGAAGGAGACCCGCTGGCGGTCAGCTTCACCGACGGCCGGCTTGAGGTGCGGCACCAGTTGCACGGCCCGCAGGGCTGGTTCAAGAACCTCATGGGCACGGTCAGCAACAACTCGGCCAACTCCGTGGTCATCAGCATCGGGCTGCCGGCCGGCGTCGACGTCGAGACCGGCAGCGTCAGCGGTGACGGCATGGTCTCCGGCGTCACCGGCCACACCCGGTTGAACACCGTCTCCGGTTCGGTGCTGGCGGACGGCACCGCCGGCGAACTCGCGGTGAGTACCGTCAGCGGCGAGGTAATCGCCCGCAACCACCACGGCGTGCTGACGGCCAAAAGTGTCTCCGGGGAGGTCACGGCGTCCGGCGACTTCAGCAACGTCCGGGCCAACACCGTCAGCGGCGACTTGAGTTTTGACCTGTACGGCTTCACCCGGGATTTCGGCGCCAACTCGGTCTCCGGCGACGTCACCATCCGGGTGCCGCACGACGTCGGCGTGGACATCATCGCGAAGTCGGCCAGCGGCGCGGTGGTGATCGACGACCAGAAGTACGCCCAGCCCGGCGGGACTGTACAGACCATCGCCGGACCCGACGCCAAGCTGATGCTGGTGCGCACCAACTCGGTCTCCGGAAAAACCTCGATCTTCCACGGCGGGCCGGCCGCAGACACCGAAGCGGGGCAGTGATGTCGCCGGTCTTTGCCCACGGCGCCTTGCGGCTGTACCTGCTGGCCCTGCTGGAGACCGGCCCCAAACACGGGTACGAGCTGATCAAGGCCCTTAGCGAGCGCTTCGGCGGCACCTACTCCCCCAGCGCCGGCACCATCTACCCGCGGCTGGCCAAGCTGGAGGAAGAGGGCCTCGTGGCAACCCGCACGGAGGGCCGGCGGACCAACTACAGCATTACAGCTGCGGGCCTGGTGGAGCTCAACGGTCGGCGGGAGGAACTGGCTGGCGTCGAGGACGACATTTCCGCCTCGGTCCGCCGGCTCGCCGACAAGCTGCGGCAGGACATCCGGGTGAACATGCAAGGGTTGCGCGCGGACCTGGCCGCGACGGCCGAGGCCGCCCGGACCACCGCCAAGAACGCCGCCACCCCGGCTGGATCCCATTACTCCAAGGACAGCGACCGCAGGCTGCGGGAGGCGGAGATGCTGGTGCAGTCCTTTCGGGACGACATCCGCGTCGAGCTCCGCCGGCATGCGGGCGCCGGCCCCGTCACCCCGGTCACGCTTGAGACCGTCAAGACGGTGCTGGACCAGGCCCGGATCTCCATCCGGAACTCATTGCTCGGATGAGACGGTCCGCCGGCTGCCCCGGTTCGCGGCGGGTCCGCTGATGTGGGAGACTTGAGGGCAGCTCTTTTGAGTACCAAGATTAAGGAGGCCAGCTATGAGCAAACGTGCACGTAAACGTCGTGACCGTAAGCGTGGCGGCGCGAACCACGGTAAGCGCCCCAACACCTAAGCCACGGCTTGGATTGACAGCTTTAAGCGAAAGACCCCGGAATCCTCACGGATTCCGGGGTCTTTCGCCGTTTCGTGGCCGGGCGAAGGCGCTCAGGCCCCGGCGTCGGCCTCAACCGGGCGGATCGAGTGGATCCGGTCCAGGATCGAATTCTTAAGGTTCTCCGGCGCAGCCTCGGTGCAGGAGCGCTTGACCATGACGCGGATGACGCATTCGAGGTCGTACTGCTCGTGGCACTCCGGGCATTCGTCCAGGTGATCCTGGATCTCGGCGATGTCGTCGTGCGTGAGGGCGCCGTCGAGGTACTCGTAGATGCGCTGCATCCGGGTGTCGTCGCAGTCGCCCAGTCCCTGGCAGTCGCTCATTTCCTGTTCTCCTGATTCTTGCGTTCGGCCGCCGCGGCGGGGTCGCCCGCGGCCTTGAATCCCCGCTCTGCGGCATAGTCGGCCAGCATGTCCCGCAGCATTCTCCGGCCGCGGTGCAGCCGGGACATGACGGTGCCGATCGGGGTGTTCATAATGTCTGAAATTTCCTTGTAGGCGAAGCCCTCGACGTCGGCGAAGTAGACCGCCAACCGAAACTCCTCCGGGATCGACTGCAGCGCCCGCTTGACGTCCGAATCCGGCAGGTGGTCCAGCGCTTCGGCCTCAGCCGAGCGCAGCCCCGCGGAGGTGTGCGACCCTGCCCGGGCCAGCTGCCAGTCCTCGATGGTGTCCGAGTTGGACTGCAGCGGTTCACGCTGGCGCTTGCGGTAGAGGTTGATGTACGTGTTGGTGAGGATCCGGTACAGCCAGGCCTTGAGGTTCGTTCCCGGCTTGTACTGGTGGAACGCGGAGAACGCCTTGGTGTACGCCTCCTGCACCAGGTCCTCGGCGTCCGCGGGGTTCCGGGACATCCGCATGGCCGCGGAGTACAGCTGGTCAACGTACTGCATCGCATCCCGCTCAAAGCGGATGCGGCGCTCGTCCGTGGTCTCGGCGTCGGTGTCCAACGGCTTTCCGGTGCCGTCGGCCGCCACGGTCTCAGCGGCCGTTCGTTCCGCGACGATATCGCCGACGGCTGTATCGTCCACGGCTGTATCGTCCACGGTGGTGGACGCAGCAGCCCGCATTTCAGCAGCTGTCGTGGCGCGCTGGCCGTCGTCGTTGCCGGCGACATGGTGCATGGCCGCAGTGGCCGGATCCTTGGTGCTCATTGCGGTCAAGTCTACTGTCACCCGCGGACGCGCGCTCAAAGCTCCCGTCAGGGCCAAAGCCCACGGGTCGGCGGGAACAGCTTTCAGCTGCCCGATTTCACTCAGCAGAACCAAATCTCCGCCTTCCTTCATGCTCCAACTATGCGGGCTCTGCGCCACGTTTCGGCACTACCTGAACAACCCCGCACAATGGGCAAATATTCCGCAAAAGTGCAAGACTAGAACCGGTTCTCCCGCACAGCGTCCGCGGTTCACTCATCCAGGAGGAAACTCATGTCAGTTGTCCGCTTTCTCGCCCGCCCCATGCTCGCCTCCAGTTTCGTGCTCGCAGGCTTGGACAAGCTCCGGAATGCGGATGACACTGCCACCCAGTTGTCTCCCCTGCTGCGCCGTGCCGCTGATGCCCTGCCGTTCCAGACCGACGAGAAGGTCCTGGCCCGTGTGATCGGCGGGACGCAGGTTGGCGCAGGCGTCTGCTTCGCCCTCGGCAAGTCCGCCCGCCTCGCCGCCACAGTCCTGGCACTGATCTCCGCACTCAACGGCTTCGTCGAATGGCGCAGCGCGGATATCTCCTCCAAGGAGGGCCGCGACGCCCGGCGCAAGCGGCTCCTGAAGAACGTTTCCCTGACCGGAGGCGTGCTGCTGGCTTCGGTCGACACTGCCGGCAAGCCGGGGCTGGCCTGGCGTGCCGAGCACCTCGCTGCCGATGCCCGGAAGACCACCGCGCACCTGGCCTCCGACGCCCGGAAGACCACCGGCAAGAAACTGAAGAAAGCCGACAAGGCCGTCCGCAAGGCCGTCGACCACGCAGTCGGAGCCTAAGACGGCAATGACTGGCACCACCCCCGCCGCCACGGCCTCGTCCCTCCCGGCCGACGGCGGCCCGCTCTGGCGTGCGCCGTTCGCGGATCGTCCTGTCGACGCCACCGTCACCGTCCCGGGCTCCAAGTCGCTGACCAACCGGTACCTGATCCTGGCAGCCCTCGCGGACGGCCCGTCGCGGTTGCGGGCACCACTGCACTCCCGGGACTCGGCCTTGATGATCGGGGCCCTGCGGCAGCTGGGGGCGACCATTACCGAGGTGCCCGGCGACGGCGCCTACGGCCCGGACCTGGAAATCACCCCCGTTGACCTGGACGCCCCCACCACTGACACGGCCGTCGATTGCGGGCTGGCCGGCACGGTCATGCGCTTCGTGCCGCCGGTGGCAGCGCTGCACCGCGGCAGGACCCTGTTCGACGGCGACCCGCACGCCCGCAAACGCCCGATGGGCGCCATCATTGAGGCCCTGGCCGGCCTCGGCGTGGCGGTCGGCGCGCCCGACGGTGGCCCGGCGTCGTCCCTGCCGTTCACGGTCGAGGGCACGGGCGCGGTCCGCGGCGGTCACCTCGTAATCGATGCCAGCGCCTCATCCCAGTTTGTCTCGGCCCTGTTGCTGGCCGGTGCCCGCTTCACCGAGGGGCTCCATCTCGAACATGTCGGAAAGCCTGTACCGAGCCTGGACCACATTGCCATGACCGTGGCCGTGCTGCGCGAGGTGGGCGTCAGCATCGACGACTCCGTCGCCAACCACTGGATTGTTTCCCCGGCCCCGATCCCCGGCTTCGACCGGCGGATCGAGCAGGATCTGTCCAACGCCGGCCCCTTCCTGGCCGCGGCCCTCGCCACCGGCGGAACCGTCCGCATTCCCAACTGGCCGGCGCAGACCACCCAGGTCGGCGACCTCTGGCGCAGTATCCTCGCGACCATGGGCGCCAGCGTCAGCTTCGCGGACGGGACCCTGACCGTCACCGGCGGCCCGGAGATCAAGGGCGCCACCTTCGCCGAGACCAGCGAACTCGCGCCCACCGTCGCCGCCCTGTGTGCCCTCGCCACGACTCCCTCGACGCTCACCGGCATCGCCCACCTGCGCGGCCACGAAACTGACCGGCTCGCGGCCCTCGCGGCCGAGATCAACCGCCTGGGCGGGGATGTCGAAGAAACCGCCGACGGACTCCGCATCCGGCCCGCCGCCCTGCACGGCGGCGTCGTGCACAGCTACGCGGACCACCGCATGGCCACGGCCGGCGCCATCCTCGGGCTCGCCGTGCCCGGCGTGGAGGTCGAGGACATCGCCACGACCGCCAAAACCATGCCCGACTTCCCACAACTGTGGGCAGCCATGCTCGGCCAGGGAACCACCGCACAGAAGGACGCCGCAGTTGGCCCGCAGCACTGACTCCTGGGACGAGTCCGACGTCCGCATCAGGCCCAACAAGAAGGGCTCCCGGCCCCGCACCAAGGATCGGCCCAGCCATGACGACGCCGTCACCGGGCGGATCATCACCGTGGACCGCGGCCGCTACACCGCCGTCGTGGGCGAAGGCACCGAAGATGAACGCACGGTCATCGCCGCCCGCGCCCGGGAATTGCGCCGCAATCCGGTGGTCGCCGGGGATTTCGTCTCGCTCGTCGGCGACGTGAGCGGCGAGACCGACTCGCTGGCGCGGCTGGTCAAGATCCAGGACCGCAGGACCCTGCTGCGCCGCAGCGCCGACGACACGGACCCGATCGAACGTGCCGTCGTCGCGAACGCCGACCAGCTCGTCGTCGTCGTGGCCGCGGCGAACCCGGAACCGCGCACCGGCTTCATCGACCGCGCCCTGGTGGCCGCCTACGACGCCGGGATCGAGCCGCTGCTGCTTGTCACCAAGGCGGACGTCAAAGACCCCGCCGAACTCCTCGCCAACTACGAGCACCTCGACTTTCCGGTGATCATATCCAGGACTGCGGATTCGGCCGCGTCCGGCATCGACGCCCGCTCCGACGACGGCCTGTCTGCCCGGCTGGACAAGGCCGCGGTCTCGCAGCTGCGGGCCTGCCTGGACGGCAAGGTCACTGTCATGCTGGGCCACTCCGGCGTCGGCAAGTCCACCATGGTGAACGCGCTGACCGGGGCCGAACGGGCCACCGGCGGCGTCAACGCGGTCACCGGCCGTGGCCGCCACACGTCCTCCTCCGCGCTGGCGCTGAAGGTCAACGACGCACCCGCAGGCAGCTGGATCATCGATACCCCGGGCATCCGTTCCTTCGGGCTGGCCCACGTGGACCCGGACCGGATTCTGCGCTCCTTCCCGGATCTGGCGCCCGGCACCGAGGACTGCGAGCGGGGCTGCAAGCACGACGCGGCGGCGGTCAACTGTGGGGTGGACGCGTGGGTGCTGTCCGGCCACGCCGGGCCGTCCGGTCCGGCCCGGCTCGCGTCGCTGCGCCGGCTGCTCGGCACCGATCCGCGGATGGAAGCCCAGGAATCCAAGGAACTCGGAAGCGTCTCCTAACAACACATCGCCACAGCTTCTCCGCGGCGGGCGGCGACGTGGCCTCCCCGTCCGCGGCCGGTTTTGACGGTAGTTTGGAACCATGAGTCAACCCGCTTCGAGCTACAACGATGACCTGCGCCTTGCCCATGTACTGGCAGATTCCGTGGATTCCCAGACCATGAGCCGCTTCAAGGCGCTCGACCTTCGGATCGAGACGAAGCCGGACCTCACCCCGGTGACAGACGCCGACAAGTCCGCCGAGGAGGCCATCCGCGGCCAGCTGTCCCGGTCCCGCCCGCGTGACGCCGTCCTCGGCGAGGAGTTCGGCAGCTCCGGCCACGGCTCGCGCCGCTGGATCATCGACCCGATCGACGGCACCAAGAACTTCGTCCGCGGCGTCCCCGTCTGGGCCACCCTGATCGCCCTCGTTGATGAGGGCGAACCCGTGGTCGGCGTCGTCAGCGCACCGGCGCTGGGCAAGCGCTGGTGGGCTGCCAAGGGCGCCGGCGCGTACATGGGCCGCTCGCTGGCGGCCGCCACCCGGCTGAAGGTCTCCAACGTGTCCCGGCTCGCGGACGCGTCGCTGTCCTACTCGAGCCTGGGCGGCTGGAAGCAGCGCGGGAACCTTGACGAGTTCCTCGGCCTGACCGAGGAAGTCTGGCGCACCCGCGCCTACGGCGATTTCTGGTCCTACTGCCTCGTAGCCGAAGGCGCTGTCGACATCGCCTGCGAGCCCGAACTCAACCTCTACGACATGGCGGCCCTGGTTCCAATCGTGACGGAGGCCGGCGGCCGCTTCACCTCGCTTGAGGGCGAGGATGGCCCCTTTGGCGGCAACGCGCTGGCCACCAACTCGATCCTGCACTCGGAGGTCCTCAAGCGCCTGAACCCGGGACTCGACGACCTGCTTTGAGGGACCGTGCCGCGGGCGGGACCGGCGGCCGGATGGCGTAACACACTGCAACACACTGCGGCCATCCTTTTCCGTGCGGCGGCCATGTCCTAGGCTCGACACAGGTCACGAGTGCCAGCGCTAAACCCCGGTTTGCTGGCCGGCAACCCTCCATTCGCGGCGGGGTGCCCCGGGTGACGACCTGGCCGGTCCGGAGCGGACACGGCAAGCGCGGATCCCCTGTCAGCGGGGTCCTTTTCGAGCGAGGTCCCATGACGACTGCCACCATCCCCACCCACCCCGCCGGCCCGGAACTTTCGGAGACACGCTTCGACGCCGGCCGCCGGCCGCTGTCTGCGGTCTCCGGTGCCGAAATCCTGGCCCCGCTGATCCGGGGCGGCGAGGTCCGCTACGCGAACCTGGACTACGGCGCCTCGGCCCCGGCACTCTCCGTGGTTTCCGCCTACCTGAACGAAATCCTGCCGTACTACGCCAGCGTCCACCGGGGCGCGGGGTACGCGTCCCAGCTGAGCACCTCGGTGTACGAAAATGCCCGCAACATCGTCCGCGGCTTTGTCGGCGGCCGTCCGGACGATTCGGTGATCTTCACCCGGAACACGACCGACTCGCTGAACCTGCTGGCCGGCTGCCTGCCTGTCGCCGGCGGCCGGCACACGGGCGAGGTGCTTTACCTGGACATCGAGCACCACGCCAACCTGCTGCCCTGGCAGGGCGTCCCGCACCGCAGCGTCGTGGCGGCCCCCACGCTGGCCCTCACCCTGGCGCGGCTCCGGACGGAACTCGCCCGGGGCGGGGTAAACCTGCTGGCCGTCACCGGCGCCTCCAACGTCACCGGCGAAATCCTGCCGATCCGTGAGCTGGCTGCCCTCGCGCACGAATTCGGCGCCCGGATCGCGGTCGACGCCGCCCAGCTGGCCCCGCACCGCCGCATCAACATCGCCGCGGACGACGTCGACTACCTTGCCTTCTCCGGCCACAAGCTCTACGCCCCGTTCGGCGCCGGTGTACTGGTGGGCCGGCCGGACTGGCTCGACGCCGGAACGCCGCACCTGGCCGGCGGCGGTGCGGTGCGGGACGCCCGGTTGGACAGCGTGAGCTGGACCACCGGGCCGGCCCGCCACGAGGCCGGGTCCCCGAACGTCCTCGGCGCCGCCGCGCTGGCCCGTGCCGGCCAGGTGATCGAGGCACTCGACGAGCAGCAGTGGCACGCCCATGAAGATGCCATCCGCACCTTCCTGGTCGAGGGGCTGGGACAGATCGACGGCGTGAGCGTGCACCACATCTTCGAGGACACCGCCCTGTCGGCGGGCCCGGGGACGATCGGCGTCGTGAACTTCTCGGTCGCCGGTTACGACGCCGGCCTGGTCGCCGCGTATCTGTCCGCGGAACACGGAATCGGCCTGCGCGACGGCCGGTTCTGCGCGCACCCGCTGCTGAAGCGGCTCGGGCTGCCCGCGGGGTCGCTGCGCGCCAGCCTTGGCCTGGGGTCCCGGCTCGATGACGCCCGGCGGCTGCTCGACGGGCTGCAGGAGCTGCGGCGGAACGGCCTCGGCTGGGACTATGTCGTCGACGCCGGCCGCTGGGTGCCGGCCAACGACACCCGCAGCTACCCGCAGTGGGCACCCAACACGCCGGGCACGGCCGGCGCCGCCCCCTGCACCCTCGACTAGCACACCAGGCCGGCACCGGGAGCTGGGGCACCGCCGCCTGCTGCGTGCGGTAAATTCGGTAGGTATCCAGCTTCAGCTGCCGAAGGAGAGCGCACGTGGCACGCGGCGGCCCCAAATTGCACCATGACCGGCGGCGCGAGCTCGGCCGGAGCTTCCAGGACGGCGGCGAGCATTACGACCGGGTCCGGCCCGGCTACCCGGAGGACTCGGCCGACTGGCTGGTCCCGGCCGCGGCCCGCGACGCCGTCGATCTGGGGGCCGGCACCGGAAAGTTCACGGCGCTGTTGGTTGAACGGGGGCTGCGCACGGTCGCCGTCGATCCGTCCCTGGACATGCTCGAGCAGCTGCGCCGGGCCCTGCCGGGCGTCACCGCCGTCGAAGGCACCGCCGAACACACTGGCCTGGCCGCGCAGTCGTACGACCTAGTTACCGTGGCGCAGGCCTGGCACTGGTGCGATCCGCTCCTGGCC
Organism: Arthrobacter sp. 05N428_2; assembly: GCF_056397065.1. Lineage (NCBI taxonomy): Bacteria > Bacillati > Actinomycetota > Actinomycetes > Micrococcales > Micrococcaceae > Arthrobacter > Arthrobacter sp. 05N428_2. Next base: position 86,032 of record NZ_JBFTMR010000004.1, read on the forward strand.
AGCACCGAAGTGGCGCGGATCCTGCGCCCGCACGGGGTTCTGGGCCTGATCTGGAACCAGCTCGACACCTCAGTCCCCTGGGTCCACCGGCTGTCCCGGATCATGCACGCCGGCGACGTCCACAAACCGCACTTCAAACCCCCGCTCGGCCCCGAATTCACCGGACTGGAGAGCCACCTGACCCGTTGGGAGGAGCCCGTGAGCACGCAGGACATCCTGGAACTGGCCAAGTCCCGCAGCTACTACCTGCGCGCCGGCGAGGACACCCGCGCCAAGGTGCTCGGCAACCTCGACTGGTACCTCCACGTGCACCTAGGGCATGGGGTCGGCGAGATTCTGCCGCTGCCCTACCTGACGCAGACCTGGCGCGCCGCCAAGGCCTGAGTACGCACCGCATTGCGGAGATCATTCAGCCGCGGCTATTATTTCGGTGAGCCTAACTTTCAGGTGTAGGCAGCAGGAACTTCCATCGGAGCCCGCAGTGCTGGACGTCGCCGGACACGAACCCCCGCCCGCAGGGCAGCCGCCTGCCCGCAAGGTCCGGGGCCGACGCCGCGCGCTCGTGGGCCTGCTTGGCCCGGCGTTCGTGGCTGCCATCGCGTACGTGGATCCCGGCAACGTGGCCGCCAACCTCACCGCCGGGGCAAAGTACGGATACCTGCTGGTCTGGGTCCTGGTCGTCGCCAATGTCATGGCCGTACTGGTCCAGTACCAGTCCGCCAAGCTCGGCATCGTCACCGGCAAGAGCCTTCCGGAGATCCTTGGCGAGCGGCTCAGGCCGGCCTGGCGCCGCGCCTTTTGGGTCCAGGCCGAAATCGTGGCAGCCGCCACCGACCTCGCCGAGGTGGTGGGCGGCGCGGTGGCCCTGTATCTGCTCTTCGGACTGCCGCTCCCCCTCGGAGCGATCATTGTCGGCGGCATGTCGATGGCCTTGCTCGCTGTGCAGGGCCGCAACCAGCAGCGACCCTTTGAGTTCGTCATCATGTTCCTGCTGGGCATCATCACGGTCGGGTTCCTGGCCGGGCTCGTCATCAGGCCGCCCGACCCGGGAGGCGTGCTGTCCGGCCTCGTGCCCGGCTTCCAGGGACCCGATACGGTGCTGTTGGCCGCGAGCATGCTGGGCGCCACCGTGATGCCGCACGCCATCTACGTTCACTCGGCGCTTTCCCGGGACCGGCACCGCCCGAACCCGCACCTGCACGTCCCGCCCCACGCCGTGGCCCGGCTGGTCAAGGCCACCCGCTGGGACGTCATCGTGGCGCTGGCCGTCGCGGGCATCGTCAACATCGGCATGCTGCTGCTGGCCGCGTCGACCCTGGCCGGGGAAGCAGGCACCGCCACCATCGAGGGCGCGCACGCCGCCATCACCGCCAGCCTCGGCCCGGTGGTCGGCGTGGTCTTCGCCGTCGGCCTGCTCGCCTCCGGTCTGGCGTCCACCTCGGTGGGCTGCTACGCCGGCGGCACCATCATGGAGGGCCTGCTCAAGATCAGGATTCCGTTGCTGATGCGCCGGCTGCTCACCCTGATTCCAGCAGTCGTCCTGCTCGGCGTGGGCTTCGACCCCACGATGGGACTGGTCCTCAGCCAGGTGGTCCTTAGCTTCGGGATCCCGTTCGTCCTGGTCCCGCTCGTGGTGCTGACCAGCAGCAAGCCCCTGATGGGACGGTTCGCGGACGGCCTGGCGCTGCGCACCGCCGCAATCGTCAGTGTGATCCTCGTGGTCGTACTGAACGTGGTCCTGCTGTGGCTCACGTTCTCCGGCGCAGCCGGACGGTAGGCTTGGGGCTGTGAAGACCAGTCCGCCCTCCTCCTCGATCGAGGACTACGTCAAGGTCATCTACTCCTTCACGGAGTGGCAGGACAAGCCCATCACCTCCACGCAGCTGGCCCAGCGTCTGGGCGTGGCCAATTCATCCGTCTCCGAAATGGTCCGCAAGCTCAAGGACCAGGGCCTGGTGGACCACAAGCCGTACAGCTCCGTCACCTTGACCGACGACGGCGTCCGGCTGGCGCTCTCGATGGTCCGCCGGCACAGGCTGATCGAGACCTTCCTCGTTCAGGAACTCGGTTACCGCTGGGACGAGGTCCATGACGAGGCCGAACTCCTTGAACACGCCGTCTCTGAGACCTTCATCGAGCGGATGGCGGCGAAGCTGGGGAACCCGGTCCGGGACCCGCACGGCGATCCGATTCCCGCCGCGGACGGCTCGGTGCTGATGCCGCCGGCCTACCGGATGAGTGAACTCGACGACGGCCACACCGGCCGGATCACCCGGATCAGCGACGAAAATCCGGAGTTGCTGCGCTACCTCGCCGCCGAACGGATCGACCTGGACGCCGAAGTCGAGGTGAGGGGCCGCAAACCGTTCGGCGGCCCGCTGATCGTCCGCGTCGGCAACCGCCGGGAACTGCGCGACGTTGACCTCGCCGACGAGGTTGCCGCCGCGCTCTGGGTGCACAGCGACGTCCCCCACCCCGGCTGCCGTGTCACGGGGCACTGAATGAGAACACCGCCTGGGCTAAGCCCCGCCGCGGTGTCCGGCGTTCCGGGCTGGCGGGCGTGGGCGGCAGTGGCCGTGGGCGGCCTGGTCGGCACGGAGCTGCGGTACGGCGCGGGTCTGGCCTTCCCTGAATCGGCAGGGACCGTGCCGTGGACCACGCTGGCGATCAACGTGGCCGGCAGCTTCGTGCTGGCCGCCCTGACCACCTTCTGGATCGCCCGGCCGGGGACTGCTTTCTGGCTCCGGGCCGGCCTCGGGCCCGGGCTGCTCGGCTCCTTCACCACGTTTTCGGCGCTGGCCCTCTCGCTGGACCAGCAGATCCGGGACGGCTTCCACGCCGTCTGGCTCGCCTATCTGGCGCTGTCGCTGGTAATGGGACTCGGCGCGGCGGCAGCCGGCTGGAAGTCAGGCAAGACCCTGGCCGGCGCACTGGCCGGCGTTCGAGGCGGCGCGCGGTGATCACGGCGCTGCTGGTAGGGATTTTCGGGGTGGCCGGCGCATTGCTGCGGTTTGCGGTGGATTCCTGGTTCGCACACCGGCACGGTCCGCATCCGCACTGGCCCTGGGCCACCCTGACCGTCAATGTCACGGGCTCTTTCATCATCGGCTTGTCCCTTGGGATCACACCGCACCTCGGCGCCGGGCCGGAATGGCAAGCCGCCGTCGCGAGCGGCCTGGCCGGTGGCCTGACCACCTTCAGCTCCTGGACCACGGCCACCGTGAGGCTCATCGGCGAAGCGAGATATCGTGCCGCGGCGCTCAACCTGGGCGTCAACCTGGCGGCGGGCCTCGCCGCCGCTGCCTTCGGCGTCGTCCTGGTCGGGTAAGCCGGCCGATCCGGCGTGACCGGCCGGTCAGGGGGCTGCGGGGTCCGCTCCCCCGGCTCCGGTTCGCCCGGTTTCCCGGGGCGGGTTGCGGATCCCGACGGCCGACGCGACGGCGCCGGCGATGAACAGCGCGGCGGTGACTGCCGCGGTGGCGTGCAGGCCCGACGTCGTGATCACCGGTCCGGTGATGAGCCCGGCGAAGGCGATGGTCACGAGCCCCGCGATGCGGGAGACGGCGTTGTTCACGGCCGACCCGATCCCCGCCTCTTCCGGATGCACGGCGCCCAGGATCGCCGCGGTCAGCGGCGCCACGGTCACGGCTAATCCGACGCCGAAGACCACCAGCCCGGGGAACACCTGGGCGAAGTATTGCAGCGGCAGACCGATGCCCAACAGCATGAGGAAGCCCGCCGCGCACAGCAGCGGCCCCGCCGTCATGAACCAGCGCGGACCGAAGCGGCCGGACAGGGCGCCGGCCCGTGCGGACAGCAGGAGCAGGATCAGGGTCGAAGGCAGCAGGGCGAAGCCCGCGGCGGTCGCACCCAGATGGGCGACCTGCTGCAGGAAGAGGCCCAGGACGAAGAAGCCGAGGTTCAGCGCCCCGTAGATGACCGCGGTGGCGATGTTGCCCCAGCCGAAGTTGCGGATGGCGAAGAGCCGCAGCGGCATCATCGGCGCCGGGGTGCGCCGCTCATGCAGCAGGAAACCGGCCAGGCCGGCCACGCCGAAGACCAGCGGCACCCAGACCTGGGGTGAGCCCCAGCCAAGCGCGCCGCGCTCGATGAACGCGTACACGATCCCGCCCAGGCCGATGATCGCCAGGATCGTGCCGGTGACGTCGATGGTGCTGCCGGGTGCGCGTTCCAGGTCCTGGGTGCGCAGCCGGCGGAGCGCCGGCCACACCGCTACGGCCGGAATGATGTTGAGGAAGAAGATCAGCCGCCAGGTGAAGACGTCCACGGAGATACCGCCGAGGAGCGGGGCTGCGATGATGGCTCCGGAAGTCCACGCGGACCACTTGCCGATCGCCGCGGACTGGGCCGGGCCGCTGAACACCGTGACGATCAGGGCCAGCGAACTGGGTACCAACAGGGCGCCGGCTACCCCCTGCAGGCCGCGCGCCACAATGAGCGACTCGCCGCTCCAGGCGAGGCCGCAGAGCACGGAGGTGGCGGTGAAGCCGGCGAGGCCCCATTGCAGGATCCGTACCCGGCCGAACTGGTCGGAGAGGGAGCCGGCCACGAGGATCAACGCCCCGAGGGTCAGCAGGTAAGCGTCCACCACCCATTGCTGGACCACCAAGCCGCCGCCGAGTTCACGCCCAATGGCCGGGAGAGCAAGGTTGACCACCGAGCCGTCCAGGAAGGCGATAAAGGACGCAACGATGGCCACGTACAGCACGCGCTTCTCGAGGCCGGTTAAGGCCGCGGCGGGGGTGCGGGGCATGGCTGTTGCCTTCCTCAGTGCCGACCCGGCAGTCCGCCTGGCCCGCTGCCTGTTTTTTCCTGGAGGCTGTCCGTCTGGTTGTCTGCCTGGCGGGGGCGCCGGGTTTGGAATGAGCCTAGCACCGGCTCTGACCGGTCCGGCGGCGGCCGGGCCCGCGCCGGGGATCCCGTAAAATTGAATGATGGTTACGAGACGTGAAGCTGCCCAGGCCCTTGATATTCCGTTGGAAATGGCCCACCGTCACGGTATTCCATCCCGCTTGTCCGACGCCGAACTTGGCGAACTGCTGGACACTCCGCCGGCCTGGCTCCTCCAGTCCAGGGCCAACCGGACCGGCAAACGACCGGTCTGGGTCCAGCTGACCTGCGCCGTGTGCGGATTCTCCGAAATGGCGAGGCCGAAGAAGTGGTGGCCGGAATTCACCCATGTCTGCTGCGCCCACCACGCCCCATACGAGCTGCCAACCCCCGGCGCGGGGCTGGTCCGGAGTGAATATGAGGGTGTGGGGAGCCGCTTCGTCGGCATCGTGGACGTCGCGGTACCCGAGGCGTAGCCTTAAAAGCACGGGCTCATCCCGGGCCCCCATCTTTTAGGGAGCGCGCCATGCCTGACAAGTCGCCGCACCGGCATCTGACCAAGAAGCCGATCAAAACCATCAAGGAAAAACGGGCCGATAAAAAGGCTAAACACATCGTGGATGAGCACACCGACCCGGTGGCGCACATCAAGAAGCGCTGACGGCCCCGCGGGACGCCGTGCCCGGCGGGGCGGCGCCCGGCGCGCCGGGCAGAGCGCAGCAAAAAGGCCGGAAGCTGATGCTTCCGGCCTTTTTGCTACGGGGTGGAGCCTCGTTGCCGGGGCTCCGTATGTGGAGATGGGGGGAATTGAACCCCCGTCCGATGTCGTGTTGTCAGGGCTTCTCCGGGCGCAGTTCGCGTCGGATTTTCTCGGCCCCAGCCATCCTGCGAACAGGTGGCTGATCCGGGCCCAGTCATCTAAGAGTCCCGTTCACCCCGATGACGGAGGTAAACAGCAGTGGCTATCTAAATGACGCCAGGATCCGGGGCAATAGCAACCTCGGGCTGACGGACTGTCTTACTGCTTAGGCAGCGAGAGCGAAGTCAGTGCGTTTTGATTCGGCACTTATTGGTTTGCAGACAGCGTTTACGAGATAATTCTGCATCCTCGGCCCGCTTCACCTGTCGCGACTAACATCGTCGAAACCGATCATCCCCGTATTTTGTTGTCAAACACTTTCAATCAAGCCGGACTGGAACCTTGCGGTTCCTTCCCGGATCACTAAGCATAACGCACGGACTGCCGGAAATCTTCCCGGCGCCAGGGCGGAACGTCAGGCCCGGTTCCGCTCGCGCATGACGCGCAGGGCCTCGCGCTTGTCCTGCTGCTCGCGCAGGGTCTGGCGCTTGTCGTATTCCTTCTTGCCGCGGGCGACGCCGATTTCCACCTTCGCGCGGCCGTCCACAAAGTAGAGCTGCAACGGCACGATGGTGAAGCCCGATTCGCGGATCTTATGCGAGATCTTGGTCAGCTCCTCGCGGTGCAGCAGCAGCTTCCGACGCCGGCGGGCGGCATGGTTGGTCCAGCTGCCCTGGTGGTACTCGGGGATGTGGATGCCCTCCATCCACAACTCGTCGTTGTAGAAGGTGCAGAAGCCGTCCACCATGGAGGCGTGGCCTTCGCGCAGGGACTTCACTTCGGTGCCCATGAGCGCGATGCCCGCTTCGTAGGTGTCCAGGATGTGGTAGTCGTGCCGGGCCTTGCGGTTGGTGGCCACTACCTTCCGGCCACTTTCTTTCGGCACTGTAGAACTCCTCGGATCTGTTGATGGCTGGCTCCGGCCGGGGTGGCGCGGAGTACTCAAGTTTAGAGCAGACCCATCGGGTCCACTGCCTTGCCGTTGACCCACGTCTCGAAGTGCGAGTGGCAGCCGGTGGAATTGCCGGTGGTACCGGAGTAGGCGATCAACTGGCCCTGACTGACCTGCTGGCCCGCCGAGACCACCACCGAGGTGTTGTGGTAGAAGATCGTGGTCAGCGAGTTGCCCTGCACGACGCCGTGGGAGATCTTCACGTGGTTGCCGCCGCCGTCGTTGCCCCACCCGGCGGAGAAGACGGTGCCGGCGGCCGGAGCGTAGACCGGGGTACCGCACGGGGCACCGAAGTCGATGCCGGTGTGCATGTAGCCGCCCTGGCCGTAGAAATCGATGGTGCCCGGCGGCGTCGCGCGCCAGCCGAAGCCCGAGGTGATCGGAATGCCGTTGAACGGGCTGCGCAGGCCGAAGGCGGACACCGGGCCCGGGGGCGCAGGAACGTACGGCTGGGCGGCCTGCCCCTGGGCACGCGCCGCCGCGGCGGCCGCCTCGGCGATCCGCTTCTGCTCGGCCTCCCAGGCTTCGCGCAGCTTGCGGTCACGTTCGACGATTTCAGCCGCGACCGCGTCCTGCTGGGCCTTGACCTGGGCAAGCTGGCTCTGGATGCCCGGCTTGGCGGCCTGGAGTTCACCGTTCAGGCGGGTGGTGTCGGCGATGAGTTTGTCCACCTGGGCCTTCTTGCTTTCGGCCTCGTCGCGGGCCGCCTTCTCGCGGGCCAATGCGGCGTCGGCCTTGGCCTTGAGGTCCGTGATCTCGGCTTCAACGGCCTGCAGGCGGGCCTGCGAGTTCACGTTCGTGGCGTTCTGCTGGGTGAGCTTGTCCATCGCGGAGTTCTGGCTGCGTAGTGCCTGGTCCGCCAGGTCAATGGTGTCGGTCAGGCTGCCGCCCTTGTTTGAGCCGAAGAAGAGCGCCAGGTTGGACGGCACGCCGCCGGACTTGTAGGCCTGGGTGGCGATCTGCCCGATCAGTTTTTTGGTGTCGGTGATTTTCTGCTGATCGGTTTCCAGCTGCTGGGTGATCTTGGCTTTGTTCTGCTGCGCCAGATCGACGCGCGCGGCGAGGGCCTCCACCTCCTTGACGGCACCGGCCACGCGGCCCTGCGCGTCAAGCAGCGCCTGCTGGGCGCCCGGAAGCTGCCCCTGGTAGAGCACCAGGTCGCCGGCGGCCTTGGCGATCTTCGCATCCACGAACTCCAGTGACTGCTGGACGCGCGCTGCCTCGGCGTTAAGGGCCGCCTGCTGGTCCTCGAGGGTGTCGGCCGAAGCCGCCGGGGCAAAACCGCACAGGTTTGCGGCCAGGACCAGCACCACGGCGGCACCGATCAGACGGCTGCGGCGGACGGCCTGCCGGACCGTCGCCGTGTTTCGTGCCGGGGCGGTGCGTCGGTCCATCGGTGTCATGAGCATTCCTCTTCGTTGCGCAAAGCTAAACCCTCAGGTAGCGGCGGAGTGTCAGGAGTGATGATGTCCCTGCCAAGAGGACGCCCAGGCCGATCAGGGCCGGTGCCAGCATCAGCGTCTGGGCGGGGGAAATGAAGGCGGTGTCCGGATACTGCTGGGACAGGACCTGGCCCAGGAAGAAGTGCGCCACGGCCCAAAGGGTGCCGGACGCCAGGGCCGCGCCGATCACGGCCGCGATCACGCCTTCCAGAATGAAGGGCAGCTGGATCACGGTCTTGGACGCGCCCACCAGGCGCATGATTCCGGTTTCCCGGCGGCGGCTGAAGGCGGAGAGCCGGATGGTGGTGGCGATCAGCAGGATGGCACAGACAATCATCACCCCGGCGACGCTGACGGCCACCAGGGAGGCTGCATTCATCGCGGAGAAGAGCCGTTCCAGCAACTGCCGCTGGTCGATGACGGATTCCACACCGGCCTGCGAGGAGAAGTTCTCGCTGATCACCTGGTACTTCTCCGGGTCCTTCAGGTTGATCCGGAACGACGCCGGGAGCTGGTCCGGGGTGACCGAGTCCACGATTGGCGAGTTGGAGAACTGTTCCTTGAAGTGCTTGTACGCCTCGTCCTTTGATTCGAACTGGAAGTCGTTGACGTACTGGGCCACGGACGGGGACTGCAACAGCTTCCGCAGGTTGTCCTGCTGCTCCGGGGTGGCAGGACCGGTGGCGCAGCCGGGCGCCGTCGAGCCGTCACTGCAGAGGAAGATGGCCACCTGGACCTTGTCGTACCAGTACCCCTTCATCTGGTTGATCTGCAGCTGCAGCATGCCGGCGGCGCCCACGAAAGTGAGGGACACGAAGGTGACCAGGATGACGGAGACCACCATGGACACGTTGCGGCGCAGGCCGCTGCCGATTTCGGACAGGACAAAGGCGAGTCTCACAGTTGGCCCTCCCCGCTCGCGTCCCGCAGCCGGCGGGACTGCCCCACCACCGGGATCATCGAGGTGTACAGGGCCTTGGCCTCGTCACGGATCACGACGCCGTTCTTGAGCTCCACCACGCGTTTGCGCATCTCGTTGACGATGTCGTCGTCGTGGGTGGCCATCACCACGGTGGTGCCGTTCTGGTTGATCTTGTCGAGGACGCCCATGATGCCCATGGAGGTGGTCGGGTCCAGGTTGCCGGTGGGCTCGTCGGCCAGCAGGATGCCGGGACGGTTGACGACGGCGCGGGCGATCGCCACGCGCTGCTGCTCGCCGCCGGACAGTTCGTGCGGCAGCCGGTTCTCCTTGCCTTCGAGGCCGACGGTCTTGAGGACCTCCGGGACGGTCTCGCGGATGACGCTGCGGCTCCGGCCGATGACCTGCATGGCGAAGGCGACGTTGGCGAACACCGTTTTCTGGGGCAGCAGGCGGAAGTCCTGGAAGACGACGCCGATCCCCCGGCGCAGCCGCGGCACCCGCCAGCTGGAAATCTTGGCCACGTTCTGGCCGGCGACATAGACGGTGCCCGAGGAGGCCCGGTCTTCCTTCAGCACGAGGCGCAGGAAGGTCGATTTGCCGGAGCCGGACGCACCCACGAGAAAGGCGAACTCGCCCCGGTCGATTTCCAGGTTGATCGAATCCAGCGCCGGCCGCGCCTTCTGGTCGTAGACCTTGGTGACATTTTCGAAACGGATCATGGCCCTAAGTGCCCTGCAGGGCCGGGCATTTTTCAGACCAGTTCTGCCGCCGGGGCGCGGGCTTTCTTTTGGGGGAAGTAGAGCACCGGCCTCTCGACTATACGCACGGGTAACAACGCCGGCGCAGGAACCCGGGGGTGTGTCGCGGGATTGGGCCGTTACTTCTCGGCGTTTCGGTTGTCGGTCCGCCAGCGGATGCCGGCGTCAATGAAGTCGTCGATTTCGCCGTCGAACACCGCCGACGTGTTGCCGACCTCGTGTTCGGTGCGGAGGTCCTTGACCATCTGGTACGGGTTGAGCACGTAGGAACGCATCTGGTCGCCCCAGGACGCCTTGACGTCGCCGGCGAACGCCTTCTTCTCGGCGTCTTCCTGCTCCTTCTTCAGCAGCAGGAGCCGGGACTGCAGCACGCGCAAGGCGGACGCACGGTTTTGCAACTGCGACTTCTCGTTCTGCATGGACACCACGGTGCCGGTGGGGATGTGGGTCAGGCGCACGGCGGAGTCTGTCGTGTTGACCGACTGACCGCCCGGGCCGGAGGAGCGGAAGACGTCGACACGGATTTCATTGTCCGGGATGTCGATGGAATCGGTCTGCTCGATCAGGGGGATGACCTCGACGGCGGCGAACGAGGTCTGGCGGCGGCCCTGGTTGTCGAACGGGCTGATCCGCACCAGCCGGTGAGTGCCGGCCTCGACGCTGAGCGTGCCGAAGGCGTAGGGGGCCTTGACCTCGAAGGTGGCGGACTTCAGCCCGGCCTCTTCGGCGTACGAGGTGTCCATGATGGTGGTCGGGTAGCCGTGGCGTTCGGCCCAGCGCAGGTACATCCGCAGCAGCATCTCGGCGAAGTCTGCCGCGTCGACACCGCCGGCGCCGGCCCGGATGGTTACCACGGCTTCGCGCTCGTCGAATTCGCCGGAGAGCAGGGTGACCACCTCGAGGTCGGTCAGCGCCTTGCGGATCGATTCCAGCTCCGTCGCGGCTTCCCCCATGGAGGCGGCATCGTCTTCGTCCTGGCCCAGTTCCACGAGGACTTCCAGGTCGTCGATCCGGGCGGCCAGCCTGTTCAGCCGTTCCAGTTCGGACTGCTTGTGCGAGAGCTTTGAGGTGATGACCTGCGCGGCCGCGGGGTCGTCCCAGAGGTTCGGCTCACCCGCGCGTTCGCTCAATTCGGCGATGTCTTCCTTCAGCGCCTCGACGTTGGAAACGTTCTCGATCGAGGTGTAGGTGGAGCGCAGCGCGCGGATTTCTGCGGGAAAATCAATGTTTGCCATGGTTTTTCAAGCCTACGCTATCCGCGGCGGGCCACCAGGAGCGCGGGTATTCGGAGTGCGGGGGCGGAGCGGGCCCGGTCAGCGTGTGAGCCGGGACCGCGCCGTCGACGTCGCCTCGATCCGGATGCCGTCCGGGACCAGGAAGCTGACGATCGGCGGGTGGACGGCGGCGCTGAGCACGACGACGGCGGTGGAACCGTCCGGGCTGCCCGTCGCCGGGGCGACGGAGAGGGCGCTGAACCGGGCGAACGCGCCGTCGCGGTTCAGGTAGTCCGCCGCGGTGCTGCGCACCCTGCCGGCGCTGAGGACGGCGGTGGGGCGGCCGGAGGCGCTCTCCAATTGACCCAGGGTGAAGCTGTCCGCAGCGGCCACCGAGGCGCCGTCGGCGAGCGACAGCAGCTTCTTGTGTTCGATGTACACGCTGGACGCGGCCGTGACCACCGTGGTGATCAGCAGGGCCAGCAGTACGTAGCCGATGATCAGCACCATCAGTTGGCCGTCCTCAGAACGGCGACTGCGGCGTTGGCGGGTACTTTTGTAACCGGGTGGTCCCGCGGTCATCGGAACCGCCCGACGATCTGGGTGGCGCTGGCCCTGAGGTGTCCGGCGTCGAGCCGCAGCGCGTCGCCGAAGGGCACGAACGGCAGCGGCACCGTGAGGTGCACGGTGACGGTCACGGCGGTCCCGGCCGCGGAACAGTCGGCGGGATCACAGCTGGTCTCCAGGCTGGCATTCTCCGCCGGATGCCCGTGGTCGGCGAGCGCCAGTTGCACGGCCTGTTCGGCGGCGGCCCGGCCGCTGGCCGCGTCGGGCTGGGCGACGTAGACCTTGGCGGCCTGCTCCGCAGCGCCGACCACCGCGAACGAACCGCCCTGGAGCTGGCCGACCGTGATGATGAAGTAGACCACCGGCACCATCAGGAGGAGTGAAAGGAAGGTGAATTCGACGACGGCACTCCCCCGTTCGGCGTCGTCTCCGATTGGGCCGGCGTCATGGTCGTGGACGCCGTGGGCGCCGTGGGCGGCGCCTGGGCTGGATCTAGGGTTGGATGGCGGCATGGCCCTTCACCTCCAGCATTTCGCGCGGGCCGATCAGTCCGATGACCGGCAGCGGGGCGCGGACCGTCACCTCGAGGGTGCGGATGCCCCGGTAGGTCGTCTCAGTGGTGCTGACGTCCCGGGCGAACTCCGCGGTGAGGGCGACGCCGATCAGCTGCGTGGTGCGCTCTTTGGCGTCGGCGGCACCGCGGTCGGCCAGCGTGCCGTACCGGGCGCCGGAGGCGGCGGCGTCAATCAGCGTGTTGCGGACGTGCAGGACGAGGGCGAGCTGGACAACGGCCAGGAAGAAAAGCGTAAGCAGGGCGCCGACCAGGACGAAGTCCACCACCGCGGAGCCGTATTCCCGGCCGGGGACTACGGGCGCACCCGGATCAGGCCCGTCCGCACGCTCCAAGTCCGGGCAGGCCGCAACTTCCACGACGGGTCCGGCCGGTCCTTCCACCGCCTCCCGCGCGGACGCGCCGGCGGCAGCCACCGCCTACTGCCCGACTCTTTGCATGGCCTGGTTGAAGAGCCCCTCCAGTGCCGGTCCCGCGAGCGCCAGCAACGCGGCGACGAGGACGGCCGACATCAGCGTGATCATCACCCAGCCCGGCACGTCGCCGCGCTCGCCAGGGTCCTGGCCTCGGGTCGGCCCCCGGTCTCGCGTGCCGGGGCTGCCGGAGCGCCCGAAGAGCAGGCCCGCCAGGCTGGCCATTAATATCGTGCGGATACCAAGTGTCTTCACTGTTTCCCCTTTTTTTAAATGTTTGTCTAAACGTTGCGCTTTCTACTCGTTCCCTTATGCGGATACTCAAAGTCCCAGGCTGATTGCCGCCAGCCCCGGGAAGACGGCAAACACCACTGTCAGCGGCAGCACACCGAAGACGAGCGGCACCATCATGCCGATTTCCTTCTTTCCGGCGGACTCCATCAAGTCACGCTTCGCCGTATCACGAACGTCCTGGGCCTGCGCGCGCAGGACTTCCGCCAGCGGAGTCCCGCGTTCCACGGCCACGATGAGCCCGTCCACAAAGCGCACCAGCGGTCCGAGTTCGGTGCGGGACGAAAATTCCTGCAGGGCATCGGCCAGCGGCTTGCCTGCTCGGGTATCGGCCAGCACCTTGGCGAACTCCTTTGACAGTTCCCCCTGGGTCCTTCGGCAGACCCGGTCCAGAGCGCCGGTAGCGCTCTCGCCCGCGCTGACAGCCAGCGCCATGAGTTCGGCCACGCTGGGGAACTCCGCCATCATGCGGGCCTCCCGCTTCCTGACCTGGCCACCGAGCGTGTAATCGCGCAGCAGGAATCCGGCGAGGCCTGCGCCCAGCACGATCAGCACCGCAAACAACGGATTGAACCGTCCGACGGCTCCTCCCAACAACACGGCCACCGCGGCGGCCACGAATCCGCCGACCGCCCAAATCAGCTGCTCCGCGCGGAAGTCCATCGAGGACTTCGTGCCGCCGGCCCGGGCAAGCCTCCGGTTCAGTGCCGAGGAACCAGGGCTAAGCCTGCCCACCGCCCGGCCCCAGTCGCGGAACACCGGACGCAGGATCCGCTCCAGTGGGCCGAAGGGCGTGACGTTTGCGGGAGCCGGGCGCAACAGACGGGATTCCGTGGCGTGCGATCTTAGCTGTGGTCCGATCCGCTCCGCGAAGCTAATGGGACGAAGGAACGGCAAGCGCACCAATAGTAGCCAGAGACCGCCGCCCAGGACGGCTCCGCAGGCCACCGCGCTCGCCATCAGCCCGCTCACCGGAGTACCCGCTCGTCCTGCGGCAGGGCCCCGATACGCAGCATGACGGCGTAGGAAAAAAGCGAGACGAGCAATCCGCCGACCAGGACTGCGGCGCCGACAGGCGAGTCGTAGGCCGCCACAGCTTCGGGCCGGCTCGCCAGGAGCACCAGGACAATCCACGGCGCGGCCACTGCGAGCCGGGCTGCGTTGACTGTCCACGACTGCCGAGCCTCCAGCTCACTGCGGGTACGCGCGTTCTCGCGCAGGAATTCGCCGAGGGTCCCCAACAGGCGGCCAAGGTCCGAGCCGCCGACCTCCCGGGTCAGCCGGAGCGCTTCAACGATCCGGTCCGCCACGGGATCGGCGAGCCGTTCTTTCAGCCGGTTCAATGCCGGGTCAAACTGGCCTCCGGACCGGTAGTCGGCACCGAAGTCACGGAACAGCGGGCGCAACTCGGAGGGCCCCTTCTCACCCAGCTGGATCAGCGCCTCCGGCAACGACAAGCCCGCCCGGATCGCCGAGCGCAGGTGGTCCACGACGTCCGGCCACAACTCGCGGAGCACGGCCATGCGCTTCCGGGCCCGCCACTTCACGATGCCCAGCGGCAACCAGCCGCTAAACAGACCGAAGCAGCCGGAGATCGGCCAGGACCTGGTGCCGGCGAAGAACACGAGCGTCACGAAGGCACCCACCCCGCAGCATGTTGCGATCAGGCCGAGCCTGCTGACTTTTTCGATGCCGGCGGCCCGCAGCAGGTCCTCCAGCCGGCCGGCTCTGTGCCGGCGTTCAGGCGCCGGTGGCCGTTCCCAGGCCGACCACCAGACCAGCAGGAGTCCGGCACCCCCGAGTACCCCCAACAGCGGCGCCATTAGCGCGCCTCCAGCAGCGCCGCGACGTCGTACCCGGAGCGCGCGAACTTCTCCGCGGCAGGCATTGAATTCGCCCTCGGTTCGAGCTGACCGGCGGCCATGTCGAACACCATGGACGATTCGATCACACCGTTTTCCACCCGGCGACCCAGCGAGAGGATCTCCGTGACCTGCCGGCGTCCGTTCGCCTGCCGGCTGCAGTGGACCACCAGGTCGATGCAGGAGGCGACGGTGGGGACAACGAAGGCGGATGAGATGTTTTCCCCGGCGAGTAACGGCAGCGTGCAGATCTTGGTGACCGCGTCGTGGGCCGAGTTCGCATGGACGGTACACATGCCAGGCATTCCCGGAACATGTTCATGCACACTCCATAGCTCAGGGGTGGAGGGACGGCGAGAAGACAAAGATGAGCACCGAGACCAAGAAGCTGACCACAGAAACCAGGGCCCCTGTAGCAGCCCAGTGGGGCTGATCGGAGGCAAAATAGCCTAGAAAAGTGTTGGCCTGCCCCTCGCGAATAGTTATGTCTGGCAAAGGAATCTTGTACTTCGGGCTTGGCTTACCTTCGCAGATGTAAGACGCCCGCAGGGTCATACCCTTGGGCAGGAGTGAAGGTGCCAGTTCAATAAGAGACTCGTCCACCAGTTCCAGACGTGCGTCAACGGTCTGCAGGGTTGCCCGCTGGTCAATCTCAGCCAAGATCGGGACTTGCAGGTCTATGCGGACGGGCTTACCGGCATCGAAGCTTGACGAAGATATGTCAGCTCGACCTCTGGAACTGATCTCCAGGTTAACGAGATATGGTCGGTCGATTTGCTCCCCTTGGTAGGAAACAGTCAACCCCTCAAGTCCCTTTGCCCCGGAGCTAACAAGTGGAGCTGCTTGTACGGAGTACGCGAACTCACGCTTGGGATGTCGTTTCCTATCCAGCCATATAGTGACCGCGATAGCCCCGAGCCCGATTAGGACGGTCACGATGATTGCAAGCAGTGCGAGAAGGTCGGCCATAGACATAGCAAAGCACACGGCGTTCGTGGTGGCGGAAGCAACTTTGCTGCGTCCCCTAAACTTCGATCTACCGGACCAGCTTCAGGCACAGTTCAGAACTTTCGTGACTTTCTCAGGCCGAGTAGTAGGCTCAACTTCATTCAGACCGGTGGCAGTCAGCCTCTCCGGCTGACTGATCAGACAGGTATTTGGGGATGCTTCGAAGGGCCGATAACGTCACGTACTCGCAGGAGCGGGTGAGCTTCTTTACGGGACGAGGGCGAGCAATACTCACCATCGGCAAGAGCGTCTATGAGTTAGGCAAATGGACGCGAGAAGAGTTCGCAGAGCGTATGGATTTCCAACGCCGACGCCCGCTGAAAGTCACCACCCTGGCCGGTAGGTGCTACTGGATGTTTGGGAACAGGATGTACTGGGAGAACGATAGGCTCACAGGAGACGAGGTTTACGCCTTGCTGGTGTCGCGAGAGCAGCGTTCTCGACTGCACATCGACCGAGCACAGGCTACGGTCGCTGTGGGCGCGACGCCCCGGAATTCCTCGGTTCGGAGGGCGATCCCCGACGACCTCAAGCAGTACATCTGGACTCGCGATGAGGGTATGTGCCGAGCCTGTGGCTCGACAGCGGAGCTACAGTACGACCACATCATCCCCCTGAAAATGGGAGGCAGCAGCAATGCCGAGAACCTTCAGATTCTTTGCGGCCCCTGCAACAGGTCCAAATCCTCAGGACTGACTACGCGTCGATGACCCGCTCACGTGCGTTGAATCTTCGCCAAGCTCCCTGGCGGTAGGCATGCGAGCACTCTCTTGGCAAACGACACGCCGAGCACACGCGACACGCCGGGGTTTATTTTGTGCATGAGCAGTCCACAGGGTGTGGACAGCTTATCCACCTAGCCCCAGAAATCAAGACATTGACAGGGTGGCCCCTGTGGATTACCTACGGGAACCCGCCGGGAAACTACACGGATGTAATCCCGGGATGGGAAGTGTCGGTTCCAGTCGATAGAATAAAGGTAACAAGCGACCTCAGGTGCAACACGGCACCTGAGTAAGGTTTCAATGTTGCACGACTGAGGGCTTGAAATATCCGGAAGATATAACAAGAACCCTACAGGGGTTGAACGCGTCGGTTCAAAACCGAACGGCGTGTCGGCCCCGGTGTGTTGTGCATCCCGCTTGTGAAGGGATAGTACCAATGGCTTCCAACCCGAAGCAGACCAGTTCCAAAGCCGCTACCGCTGCCAGCAAGGTCCTGAGGGATGGGCGCACCAGCGCCGCCTCCAAGACCGCCGCTGCGAGTGCCCTTGCCCAGAAGGGCAAAGGTAAGTAGTGGGCATCCGGGACGACGAGCCCATGGAAGGCGAGGAGCGATTCTTCTGGGGCTCCAGAGAGCACCCCCGCCCGTTCACGGCGATCTATAGCGTTGAATCGCGGAGCTGGAAACGCAACCAATCGTAGCTAGCTCAACCAACAGGGCCCCGCATCTTCGGTGCGGGGCTCTGCCGTTTCAGTGGTAACGGGAAGTGCCCGGTCGAGCGGTCACAGAGCGGGTCGGCCACGGGACGGTGCCCGGCCCGGCCAACCCCACGTCAGCCCCTCCGCTGGGGGCTCCGGGGCCACCCGTAACGACAGCAACAAAAAAGACCCGGATGCCCTAACTCCATCCCCGCCAAAAAGTGGGCTTCGTTCTCAAGATCGCCCAGTTCTTGGGTTAAGCGAGGTGCGGGTAAGATCGTTGGTCGGAGTTATATAGGACAGATCGGTAGGACAGTGGCTAGGCCGAAAGCGAAGTACCCCAGACGTTGCACCATCTGCCTCAGCACACTCCCTCGGCATGTAACTCCACCCGCTCACTACGCCAATGGCCTATGCGAGAAGCACTACCGGCAACAGCGAAGGAAGAAGCCGAAGTGCAAAGCGTCAGACTGTACCGCTCGCCTTGACCGGGGCCACTCGCGCCAGGGGTACTGCCGCTGGCACGAGCCCCTCCTACTTAGGGAACCCGTTCGCACACCGGAAGCTATAGCGCGCACGTTGGAGAAGTTCCGCTCCGAGATCACACCTACCCAGGAGGGCCATGCAGGTTTCCTCGGGTGTTGGCCGTGGACCGGACGCCGCAACAAGGCAAAGCCAGGGCCTGACAGCCGGCCACGCCCCGGTTATGGCCTCATCACAGTGGGCAACCCTGAGTGGCTTGCCCACCGGTTTTCATACGGCTACTTCGTTGGAGGCCACCGCCCTGGCCTAACGCTGGACCACGTCTGCCGGAACTCCCTGTGTGTGCGCCCGGACCACCTGATGCCGATGACCCAACGGCGAAACAGCGAACTTGAGCACTGGAGGTCTCAAGACAACCCCACTACCATTCTTCAAGATCTGTCCCGCATACCGCACATGCAGCCGGGTGTGATGGCATGGGCCATGCTCAATGGCCTCCCTGTGGGCCGCGCTGAACCGGGCGGCCAACCCTTCGCTTATGGGCTGGATGGAAAGCCCTTTGAACACGATCTTGGACCGGCAGCATTTCCGGCGGTAGCTGAACTGTTTGGTGGTCAAGCCATGAAGAGAAAGCCGCTGACCTCCCGAGCGAAGAACCGCAAGCCTTCTAACCCGTACGCGGAGTAACGCGCTATGACCACCGGGGCGGACCGGAATAAAGACAGGGGTCCCTCCCCCGGGTCTCACTTTGGTTTGCCTAGGAGACCTTGCCGCTCTCATTCTTCTTACGACAGCACGCGGCCACCACAAGCAGCGCGCCTATCAGCTCTTATCCGGGAAGGACAACCTTGAGCGTGGCGGCTGCGCCGCCAGTAGCCCTTTCCGGCAATTCATACCGTTACCCAGTCCGGTTTGTCACCAGCGCCCATAAGAAGCCGAAGGGCTATGAGTCCTACAGGTGTCAATTGGAGGACCACAGCCCGGCTAATGCCCTCTTCCTCCCCCTCCCTCAGCATCCCGGCGCCGACAAGTTCCCTCAGCCCCGGACCGAGTCCCGCAGGGGTGCGCCTGAACCGAAGAGTGAGATCGGCACGAGGACTGCGTTGTAGAATACTGCCGACCTGACCCATAGCAGCTAGGGCCCTCGCACTCATCTTCTTCAGCGACTCCACTACCGGCTCACCTTCTTCCTGATCAGGGTAAGTACTCAACAGCTCCGAGAATTTTGAATCCCGTGAAGGCGCGGGCACCTGCGCTTTGACCGACGAAATCCCCTTGAATGATCCCAGCGCTTCGTTGAACCGGACAGTGAGGCGATCTTCCAGTTCGCTGATGCGGTCAGCCGACAGGGCGTCATCACTAACGGAATCGTCATTTTGCTCCACGTCCTGAACCGCCGCCGGTATGGCGGTTGTCAGAGCTGCGTGTAGCACCTTGTCGAACTGGTCCCGCTGGTTCGTCAGCAGCGATGAGGTCGTAGCGCGCATATCAGCCAATGCCGACTTCGTGTCCGCATTCACCTGCGAGGACTGATAACTCTGCACAGTCGTAACGATCAGCTGAGCAGCAAAAGATATAACAGCTAGCGCAAGGGCCACAGTGGACAATGTGTCCAAATTCTTGATGCTAGTCACGACCACCAAAGTTCCAAGGGAGCCAGAGGCCAAAACTCCGAGGGCAATTGAAAGCCAACCCCAAGACAGAGTTAGTCCCTGGCCGTCGGGATTATTGTCCTGAGATTTACCGTCGTTATTAGCAGGTTGCGTGGTCATCGCTCCATCTAATCAGTAGCGGGTCAAATGCCCATCATTCTGATCCTCCTAAAGACTCCGTCCAGTTAGCTGCTAGGCCGGCCAGGGCAGTGAGAACCCCCATCTTTGTCCTGCGATATGCATAGGTCTCGCACAATGTCTCTCAACCCATGGGATAAAAGACACTTCGGTTGCGAGACACATCTGTCGTTTTCAGAACTCGCATGCACCACTTCATGCGGAAGTATGGCCCGGGTGCACAGGACTGTTGACATCCGTTTGTCAGAAGTCACCTGCACTGTTGGCATTTCCATCAGAAGTCGCCTGCACTAGCCTGAATCATGGTCAACAGTCGTCTGCACCGTCGGCGCCAGTCATGACATCGGATGACCCCCAGATCTTGGAACGGGGTCTGGTGGGCATGTCGGATGAGGCGTGGGAGCGCCTGCGCCGGCAGGACGAGGTCATTGCACCTTTGGCGGCCATGGTCACGGTCACCCACGGGGCGGCGGACAGCGCGGCCGAAGAGTTGGGATTGTCGAGACGGCAGGTCTACACCCTGATCGGCCGGCGCCGAAAGGGCACCGGTCTGCTGACGGACCTGGCCCCGGGCCGGTCCGCCGGCGGCCGGGGAGGCGGGCGCCTGCCGGAGCCTGTGGAGGCCGTAATTCGTGAAGTCATCCGGAAGACTTACCTGACGAAGCAAAAGCCGTCCTTGGCGGTTGTGCATCGCCAAATTGTGCGCGAATGCAAGACGCTGGGGTTGGCCGCGCCGGCAAGGAATACTGTCGCCCACCGGATCGAGGCGCTGCATCCGGTGGAAGTCAGGCGCAGGCGTGAGGGCAGCGAGGCCGCCCGGGCCTTGCAGTCGGCCGGCGGAAAGGTTCCGGACATCGTGGCCCCGTTGGACCAGGTCCAGATCGACCACACCGTGATTGACCTGATCATCGTCGATGACCGGGACCGGCAGCCCATCGGCCGGCCCTACCTGACGGTTGCCATCGATGTTTATAGCCGGTGCCTGCTGGGAATGGTCGTGACCCTGGAGGCACCGTCTGCGGTGTCGGTGGGCCTGTGTATTGCGCACATGGCCTGCGACAAGCGGCCGTGGCTGGAAGCCCTGGGCGTGGACGCGGCGTGGCCGATGAGCGGCAAGCCCAAGGCGTTGTTCCTGGACAACGCTGCGGAGTTCAAGAGCAAGGCGTTGCGCCGCGGTTGCGAGCAGCACGGGATCAAACTCAGCTACCGGCCACTTGGGCGCCCGCACTACGGCGGCATCGTGGAGCGGATCGTCGGCACGGTGATGCAGCGGGTCCATGAACTGCCCGGGACAACCTTCTCTAACCCGGGACAGCGGGGCGGTTACGATGCCGACAGAATGGCCGCCCTGACGTTGACGGAGCTGGAACGCTGGCTGGCCTTAGCGGTCGCCGGCTACCACGGCAGTATTCACGGATCCCTGAACCAGACACCCGCCGGGCGCTGGGGAGAGGGCGTGAGAGAGTTCGGCGCGCAGCCTGTTGTTGCGCACCCCGCAGCGTTTCTCATCGATTTCCTGCCGGTCATCCGGCGCCGAATCACCCGCACCGGTTTCGTCATCGACCATGTCCATTACTTCGCGAACGTGCTCAAGCCATGGATCGCGCGGCGGGACGGGGAGGAAACGTTCATCATCCGGCGGGACCCGCGGGACATCAGCAGGGTCTGGGTGCTGGAACCGGAAGGGACGGCCTATGCGGAAGTCCCGTACCGCACGGTTTCTTACCCGGCGGTGACGTTGTGGGAACACCGGCAGGCGCTGGCGCGGCTCCGTCAGCAGGGACATGACCAGGTCAACGAGGAAGCATTGTTCCGCATGGTTGATCAGATGCGTGAGATCACTTCAACGGCGCAACGGGCAACCCGCAGATCACGCCGGGAGCTGCAGCGGCGGCGCCACCTCCAGGCCTCCGGACCCGTGAAGAACCCGACGGCCCCACCTGATGAAATGCTCCCACCCACGAATGATGTGGCGCCAGCCCGTCCTTTTGACGAGGTCGAGCAGTGGTGAATATCGATGACTACCCGCCGCCGGATCTCTCCCATCTCCAGCCCTGGGCCCAAGCCATGGCTCGACTGCCGGCGGAGGAACGGATCCGGCGCATCCGGGCGGACCGCTGGATCGGCTACCCCTTGGCGGTCCAGACGCTCACCAGGCTCGAAACACTCTATGACTGGCCCGGCAAACAGCGCATGCCCAACCTTCTGCTGATCGGACCGACCAACAACGGCAAGTCCATGATCATCGAACGGTTCCGCCGGCAGCACCCGGCACACTCCACCGCGGATCAGGAACACATTCCCGTCCTGTGTGTCCAGATGCCCTCCGAACCGTCCATCCCGCGGTTCTACACGGCCGTCCTCGCCGCGCTCGGCGCGCCCACGGGACCGCGCCGGCGCGTAGCTGACCTGGAACAGCTCACCCTCGCCGTGCTGCGCCGCGTCGGTGTGCGGATCCTGGTGATTGACGAACTGCACAATGTGCTGGCCGGCCGCGCCGATGTCCGGCGCGAATTCCTGAACCTGCTGCGCTTCCTGGGAAACGAGCTGCGGATCCCGCTGGTGGGGGTCGGGACCCGGGAGGCCTATCTCGCCGTCCGCTCCGATGACCAGCTCGAAAACCGGTTTGAGCCCATGACCCTGCCCCTGTGGGAGGCCAACGCAGACCTGTCGTCCCTGCTGGCCAGCTTCGGCTCCTCCTTCCCGCTGCGCACTCGCTCGAATCTGGCGACCGATGACATGGCCCGCTACCTCCTGACCCGCAGCGAGGGCACCATCGGGGAGCTCACCTCGCTCCTGACCGAAGCCGCAGTAGCCGCCGTGGACAGCGGCGAAGAATCCATCAACCACCGGACGCTGACCCTGGCCGAATACGACGGTCCCAGCGTGCGGCGCCGGAAGTTCGAACGCGAACTCAGATGAGGCCGCCGGAACGCTGGCCTCTGCACCCGGCCCCTGCAGAAACGGAATCGTTGTCCTCCTGGCTCCGGCGGATCGCAGCCAGCTACGGGATGTACTCCTACGAGCTGCTCGAACACGGACTCGGCCACCGCGAACTCAGCGACCCCGAGCTGGATCTGAACCCTCCGATGCACCTGCTCGAAGAGCTCGCCAAGCGCACCGGTCTTGACCAACACCGCGTAAACGCCATGACCATGGCCGGCTGGGTGCCATGGCTCTTCGACGGACTCGCCCCTGCCCCCGACGCCTACGAAACCTATGCGCACCAGCTCTCGGTGCTCCTGCCGCCCAAGCGGCGCATTATCTATACTCCGCGGAAGTGGTTGCCATGGCTCCCGGACTCCGGGGCGCGGCGGGGATGCCCGGACTGCCTGGAATCCGGCCCGACGCTACTGCTCTTCTGGCAATTGCCGCTCATGGCCAGCTGCCCGGTACATGGGCGCCGGCTTGAAACCTACGAAGGACACCCTCCTGACTACGTTTTGTGGAAAACCCCAGCCCATGGCGAGCGGGGGCTTCCGGAGTCGTTGTCCCTCATGGACCGGCGGACCTGGCAGGCGATAACCACCGGTTCCGTCAATCTGCCCCGGTATCCGGTTCACGCGGGCACCTGGTTCCGGCTGCTGCGGACCCTCCTGGACGAACTCACCACAGCCCAGGGACGATATGGCCGACAACTGGACGACGTGCGTCGTGTCTGGGAACACTGCGGACACCCGTTCCGGGCCGGCCTGTATTCGTGGCAACCGTTCGAAACCCTCCATTGGCCGGTCCAGCAGCAGCTGCTCGAAGCAGCAGCCGCCGCAATGGAACTGATCGAAGCCGGCTCACTGGTTGCCTTGGGAACCTCCGCGCACCTCCTGCGCCCCGAACCGAACCCCCGGATCGGCGACGGAACCCGGCCCGGCCCACTGACAGCAACCGCCGCCGTTCAAGAGAAGCCCACTCTCGATGAGCTCTGGAAACAAGCAACGGACGCACTGGAAGTCTGCATCAAGGCAGCCAAAGAAGAGCCGGCCGTCGCGCAGCAGCTCTTCAACTTCGCACGCTACGGATGCCGGAGTGAAGAATCCGTGCGCGGTCTCCGGCAAACCTTCACCGAGCTTCAGATACCCCTCGACTTCCTGTCACACATTGATGAGCGGGGGCCCTTTGCCTGACATAGAATAAATAACGGGTTTTGTGACATATTTCGATTCCGGTCGAATCGGGAATCACGTTGTCACTTAAACGAACGTATAAATGACAAGGGGTCTGGACCATGCTGGTCGGATACATGCGGGTGTCCAAGGCGGACGGGTCGCAAAGCACTGATCTGCAGCGCGACGCGCTCCTGGTCGCGGGCGTCGACCCATTGAAACTTTACGAGGACCACTCCTCAGGCAAGAAGGACGACCGTCCTCAACTTGCAGCCTGCCTGAAGGGCATGAACGCCGGGGACACCCTTTTGGTGTGGAAGCTCGACCGGCTCGGCCGGGACCTGCGGCACCTGGTTAACATCGTCCATGACCTCACCGAACGCGGCATCGGGCTCAAGGTCCTCACCGGGCAGGGCGCTGCCATCGACACCACCACCGCCTCCGGAAAGCTCGTCTTCGGAATCTTCGCTGCCCTCGCCGAGTTCGAGCGCGAACTCATCTCCGAACGGACCATCGCAGGACTCGCCGCCGCCCGTGCCCGCGGCCGTAAGGGCGGCCGGCCCTACAAGATGACCCCCGCCAAACTCCGGCTCGCCATGGCCTCAATGGGAAAACTGGACACGAAAGTCAGCGAGCTCTGCACCGAACTCGGCATCACACGCCAAACCCTCTACCGACACGTCTCACCAACCGGCGAACTGCGCCCGGACGGGCAGAAGCTGCTGGCGCGCTAGCGCAGGTGGACGTCAACACTTTTCCCTGGCAGTCCACAATGCGATCGCGCCGAATAGAACGATTGGAGCCCTAATACCCACCAAGGCGACCCAGCCCTGGGGGCCGTAAATTGCTAGGCGGCTCCGCCGCAGAAACCGCTGATGATCAACGAACGCTCGAACGGTCTTATTGGATAAACCCTCCACAGTACGTCTGCGGTTCGGCCGGCAGGTCTCACCGTCACCCCCGGCGGCATCCTCAGATAGGGGCTCACAGGCTTGTGAAAAAGTGAAATATGCGACGCTAAGGTTTTGCCGGGCGTCGTAGTGGCCTGTATTTGGCGCGGGGCCAGATGTAGTCGCCGGTGAGGTTGATGTGTTCCCAGCCCAGCGGTGAAAGGAACCGCAGGAGGTCCGGGTCGATGTCACCGCTGTTGCTGGTCAGGGTGGCGACGGTGCGGTCGAGGTAGACCGATTGTGTCAACTTGATTGGAGCCCACCGAGACGGCCCGACTGGTACCCAGGTGCGGCCTTGATGCGGTCCAGAAAGCAGGGCCAAGGACGTTGCGACAGTCTTCCGTCGGGTGGCAGCTGCTCGTGGCGCTCAGCGATTAATTGGTAGGAGTTAGCGTGTAGCGAGAAAAGCGCTGGCGTAGACGGGCAGGAAGGCCGACCACAGCCCAGCCCCAGTCCTCGGAGGTTGGTTCAGTTTTTGCAGAAGCTGTGCCTGATGCCTCCGTGCTTAGCCGCGAGCGGTGTCCCGCCTTGGAACACCGCCCGCAGGCTTATCCGCTCAGTATGGTTCGCCCAGACTAAGCCCTCGACTTAGCCGACGCTCGCCGTGAGGCGATGGACAGGCTGATTCCGGCGGCAGCGGCTATTACCGCGCCGACGAAGGACCAAACAATCACTTCCATAGGCCAGGACGGCCCTTGCGATGGATCAAGTCGGGAGGTGTTTATCCCAAACACTTGCGAGCCGATCCAGATGTAGGCAACCACAAGGAGCATGATTGCGCCTAACACTCCGGCGACTATGAAAAGTACCTTCGCAGCCTTGGACATTTTCGCAACTCCTGCTTACTCTTGATCCTGCTTAGGGGTTACAACGGTACGTCAGGTTCAACTGGTCGCCCCAGTACATCCACGGTCGCCATGACTCGAGGTTGTAGGTGCCGGGTTCGAAGACATTGCCCACTACGTGACACAGGTATTGCTCCTGGATTGTACCCGTGAGGTTCCAACCAATTCGACCCAATTTGGTGCGCAACTCGTCCACGTGTGCGTTGTGGGTTGCGAATCCGTTGTAGAACCGCCCCCAGCCCGTTGGGTTGAGATTTACCACTCCTCCTTGTGAAGCGTAGGTGATCCACGGGAGTCCGTCGATCAGGTCCACGCCAGCCCAGGGGTCTGCCACCACCGGATACTTGACGGTTGGGGAGGAATGGTCGACGACCTGTACGAGTTGCCGTCCCTGGACTTCGTAGTGAGTAGGCAGAGCGACGCCAGCCGCATCTTTTGCCCATGGCTTGGCAAAGCCACCGAAGAACGTACCATCCGCTCTCGAGATCGCAACGCTTCCATCCTCATTCGGCTTCATCGCGGCTCCCGCGGGTATGTCGACTCGATACTGGTATCGGGAGGGCGCTGCCGACGATTCGATAATTGTGTGAATGGCGACGGAATTGTCGTCCTGTGGGATGGGGACCGTAGCTGAGCCGTTGCCATTGTCGTAGGACACTACCCCGTTTCCAATGGGTCGCGCTGTCGCCGACTTCTCTGCAAAGGGAAGCCCGATCGAAAGGGACTGGCCCTTCTGGCCAGTTATCTTCACAACACCCGACGAATCGGTCGGCACCTCCACCTTCTTATCGCGAATGCCCTGTTTGCCAAGGGACTGGACGTTTGGAGAAACAGCTGCAATAGCCCTAAGAGCGTTGTCGTCGGGAGCGGCGCCGGCCGGTCCGGCTTGCCCGAGCAACAGCGCGAAGCCTATGGCTCCAACGGTCAGTGACGTGATTTTCCTTCGTAATGTCATAGTTCCCCCAATTGAACTCGGCACCCCCTGTGCCGAGTCGAGTCACCATAACATGTTTGTTTGACGAGGACTTGTCACACCGAATGGCCGTCTCAGATCTGCTGGATTTCCGGTTCAGACGAGTCATTTTTAGGACCGGAATTCCTTCGCCGGAACTTGCAGTCCGCCTATTCTGGTTCGTCCTCAGCAAGTTCGTGACTTATTAGCGGTCTATCAGTTCGATCTAAGGCTGTGTGCAAGTCGGTAGGAGTCTGTGCCGGTTTCGATGATAGTGCCGTTGAACGTGAGCAGGTCCACGCGCCCGTAGCGGAAGATAGTCTTAGGCAGCATCTTTTCGTCGGCGGCTTCGACGAGTTCGTTCACGGGAATCATTCTTTGGTGAAGTTCCGGGATCTCACCTGCCAAGCACAAACTGTCCAGATTGCAAGTCGGTGGATGCCCATTTTTGCGGAAAACCGCGCTAGCGTCGGAAATTTAACTTTTTCACAAACCACCCCAGATAGCGGCCCTATCCGGAAAGCACTTCCGTTTGCAACTAGCACCACACTCCCTCCGGCAGGCTCTGGCCGGACTCGTGACCGGCGGCTGACACTTCCCGGGGCCGGGGCATCTCAAGTGTCAATGCCGCTTCGAAAACACGGGAACCGTTCAGCCGGCCATCAACGGCGTCTTTACGCCCCCAACATGAGCGAGGGCCGTTAGCGCCGGATCCTGTTCCATTGTTCGTGACGGGCCGGATCCGAGAGAATCTTGGGCTGGGCCACGTGAAGCTGTAAAAGGCGTCAGCTTACTGCGCACGAGATGACACAGCAGGCGCCGCATCGCGCGTTTCAACTGCGCTTCCTCCTTAGTCATCTACCCTTTTCGTAGGTAGCCCAGCACCATCGGCACTATGATGGCAACGCCCAGTATCACGGGAATTAGATGGATTACTGGCCCTGTCTGCGGAAGCATCATTCGCACTATGACGGCACAAACGACGCTAGCCAGGAATATTAGGCCTGTTGCAGCAGCTAACTTGCGAAGTCCTTGGGCTCGGGGCATCTCGTACCTTTCAGTGCAGCGGAATCGTTCACGGATCAGCCTTGTTTCAGGTAATCGCGTTTCGAATGATCGGGCCCAACCCAGCGGTGAGACCGCCCAGGCAACTCGCGCCGATACTGGATGCAGAGGTGCTTGATCCGTCAAAGGCGTTCGCTGAACCAACGCCAACGGCAGCAGTTGTGCAACCTCCCACCGCCGTCCCTATTGCGATCCCACCCAAAGGTGAGGTGAACGGTGTGACGGCCACACCGACAATGATGCCAAAAGTAGCCCCCACGAGCGCACCGACCACTGCGCCGAATATGGTGCCGCCCTCGGACGCGAGTCCGGTGGAATCTGTTGCGTTGATGGGGTTACAGCCTGCGTAAAGGTACCTGTTGGCTTCCTGTCCGGAGGGGTCGGGTTGCGTGAAGCGGCCGCGGTAGGGGTTGTAGTAGCGGGCGCCGAATTTGATGCGGTTGCTGGCGGTGTCGTTGTAGCCGCCGGCGTAGGTCCAGGGGTTGGTGGCTGCCTGGGCGCCGGTGCTGGTGGTTTGGCCCCAGGAGTCGTAGGCGTAGGTCRCAGCCGGGGCCTGTGCGCTGTCGGTGAGCAGGATGGTCGAGCCGAGCCCGTCCATCGTGTAGTAGTAGCTGGCCCCGGTGCTGGTGCGCATGCTGATGAGGGTACCGCCCGGGTCCCGGATAAACGAGGTGCTGGCGCCGGCCGTGGTTTGGCGGCTGATGCCGAGGGAGCCGTTGAGGAACGCGGTGGCTCCGGCGGTGAGGCGTTCATCGTTCCGCGGCCCGCTGTAGGTGTAGTTGGCCGTCACTCCGCCGCTGGTGTTGGAGGTGAACTGGTCGAAGACGTTGTAGGCCTGCGTGGTGGCCCCGGCGGCGGTGGTGTTGCCGTTGGAGTCGTAGGCGTACGTGGTCGCCCCGGACGGTGGTGCGGCGCAGGTGCCGGCGCTGGCTCCGGACCAGCAGAGCTGGTCGGCGGCGTTGTAGGCGTTGTAGACGTTGCCGGTGCCGGTCTTGGTGTCCAGGGTCCGGTTGCCGTTCTTGTCGTAGGCCCAGGTCTCGGTCGTGGCCCCGGTGATAGCGGAGGTGAGCCGGTTGACCGGGTCGTAGCCGTAGGTAGTGACAGCGCCTGCCTGGTCGGTGACGGTTTTGCGCAGTGCCCCGTCCTTGGTGCCGTTAGCGGTAAAGGTGTAGGCCCGTTTGGTCAGGACCGTGCCACCGGTGGTGGTCGCGGTGATGGACGTAGTCCTGCCGGCCCCGTCGTAGACGGTGGTGTTCTTCACCCCGTTGGGGTAGCTGGTCGTGGCGCGGCGGTCAGCGTTGTCGTAGCCGAAACCGGTGCACCGGGTGCTGTTCGGAAACACGGGTGTGGCCGGGCAAGACCCGCCGGGTTCGGCCAGGGTGACGAGCCGGTTCGCTGCGTCATAGCCGTAGGTCACGGTCCCGCCCGGGTCGGTGAAGCCGGTGACGTTCGACGCCGCATCATAGGTGACCGTGGTCGTGACCCCGCCGGTGGTTTTGGACTTGGGACGGTTCTGCGCGTCGTAGGTGAAGTCGGTGTTCCCGGTATCGTCCTGGCTCCGGGTCAGGTTCCCGCGGGTGTCGTAGGCGTAGGAGACGCACTTGCTGGCGCAGTTGACGCCCTTGTCGATCTGGATGAGCCGGTCATTGTCGTCGTAGTCGTACTGGGTGACCTGGCCCTTGCCGTCGGTGGAGGTGATGAGCCGGGAGGCGTCGTCGTACACGTTCGTCACAGCCCCCAGCGGGGCCGGGTAGGTGATTTTGGTCGGCATGCCCAGGGCGCCGTAGGTGTAGCTGGTGACGTTGCCGTTGCCGTCGGTGGACTTACAGACCTGTCCCTTCTTCGCCCCGCAGCTGGACCCGGCTGCGTCGCCCTGGTAGTTCAGTTTCGGTGTCCCGCCGGCGCCTCCTCCTGCCCCGGGGGTGGTGGTCATCGACCGGTTGTTGGTGTTGGCGTCGTAGCTGTACCCGGTGGTCTGGTTCTCACTGTTCACCGAGGAGGTGGGCTGGTAGTTCGAGAGCGGGTTCCCGGTGTTGGACGGATACGCGAACGTCGTTTCGGCCCCGGCGGCCCCGCCGGCGGGGTTGGTGACCTTCGTCAGGGAGTTGTTCGCGTTGTACGCGTAGGTCGTGGAATTGCCCAGCCCGTTCAACGAGGTGAGCCGGTTGTCGTGGGCGTCGAAGGTCCCTTGGGTGGTGTGGCCGAGCGCGTCGCTGATCTTCGTGACCTGGCCCGAAGAGTTGTACTCATAGCTCGTGGCGTGGTTCAGCGGATCCGTCCCCTTCGAGACGGTTGCGGACGGGTAGCTGTAGCCGTAGATGCTCTGGACCGGCTTGCCGGTGGCGTAGGTCGCCTGCGTGAGTTTTTCCGAGGTGCTGTCATAGCCCAGGGTGGTGACGGTACCGGCGTCGTCGGTGACGGTGGTGAGCCGGTTACTCGGGGCCCCGTAGCCGAAGGACATGACCTCCCCGGCGGCGTCGCTGATCTCGGACATCGCACCGCCCGGCCCGAAATACTCGAAATAGATGTCCCGGGACAACGCATCATCGTGGATCTGCGAGGGCTGCTCCGGGTTGTTCGCATCGTTGTAGGAGAAGGTGACCGGCCGGCCGCCGATGGTGTCGTTGATCGTGGTGAGCCGCCCGGCGGCGTTGTAGGTGTAGGTGATCCTGTTCGGCGCCGTCGGGTTCTGATCATTCTGGTATGCGAGCCGGAACGTCGAGCCGGCGAGCTGGTATTCGTTGCTGAAGCCGGTGTCGTTGAAGCGGATCGTCACCGCCGTCGAGGAGAACGTGGTGATGGTCGCATTCAGGCCGCGGGGCATCGTCCACGCCCCGGCTCCTGCGGGAACGAACTTGTAAGCGCCGCCGTCCGGGGCGATGTAGGTGACCGAGTTATCGGTGCCGACCGTGACAGCAGATTCCGCGGTTCCCACCGACAGTGTGGGCCTGGCGTCGTTGAACGAGTTGTACCGCCAGCCGATGCCAAGGTCCACTCCGGCGCCTTTGACGTGCAGCAACTGACCGGCCAGAACCACGTTGCCGTTCGTCGGGTTCCACGAGACAGTCGTCCGGTCCGTGAGGTGCCGGGTAACCATCGATGCCGCGGACCGGTTACCCGACTTACTCGCATCTGGCCCGGAGGCCGGTGGCAGCACCATCGGCGACATCCCCAGAGCGGGTAACGCGGCCGTCTGGCCCGTCCGGAAAGGGGCTCGATGCTCTAACGAGGACGGTGCGCGGCCCGGCGGCTTCACCGTCGCCGGTGCGGCAACGGCCGCGCCCGCCGGCACAGTCACACCGCTGAGAACCACGGCGGAAAGAACAAGACCTGACAGAAGAGACCGTAAAGCAGCCATGCTGCGCCCCCAATATGATGTGCTCCCCAGTGAGCATCCTTGCGCTCCCCAGTGAGCACAGGATGATCATCAGCGACAACACTCTCAAATTGCAATACACGAACCCCAGAATTTTTCCAAACCAGTGAAAAACCCGGCCGTCCTGCTTCACCGGCGACCCCGCCGTCTCCTGATCGGGGCAGTGCGCGGCTGCGCGGCGATTGACTCCTCCCGACACCCGGAAGGGCCTCTCAACCCCTAGCGCAGAACACTTCTGACATTCAGTGCAGACGACTGCTGAAAATGACAGTTGGACCGCTTGGGGCGCTCCACCATAAACATGCTGGCGCTGGCCGACGACCTCAAGGGCAAGGGGGTGGGGCTCCGTGTGCTGAACTTGGGCGGCGGAGACGTGGACACCAGCACGCCAATGGGCGGCATGGTGTTTACCGTCATGGCCGCGCTGGGGCAAATGGAACTGGAGATCAAACGGGAGCGGATCACCGACAGCGTAAGCAAGCGACGGGCAGCAGGCAAGGACTTGGGTGGACGCAAAGCCCAGTTCACAAACAGCCAGATCAAGAACGCCGCACGCCTTGTTGAGTCTGGCCAGCCAGCGGCCCAGGTGGCGCGGGACCTGGGGATGTCCCGGGCGACGCTCTATCGGCGCATCGAAGCCCTGCGGGCCGGGAACTAGAACCTTCCGTAGTGAGCCGCGCTTCCCGGCCCGGCGGCCCAGGAGGGCTTGAATGTAGGCGACCGTACAATTCCCGCCCGGAACGTGTTGGGGCGCTCTAGGGGCCGGGACCGGCTGTTCAGGGCGCCCCATCGGGTGCCCAAAGCCGGGAGGCGGCTACGGCTTAGTCTTCCTTCGGTTCAGTATGTCCTCGCGAATGGCCGCGAAGGTTGGATCGGTCTCCGCTAATCCGGCAAACTCTTCGTTGATCCGACGAGAACGGTCGTAGGTTGAACCGAAGCGGTTCTTGCGGAACTCCTGAAGCCAATGGGCCGAGTCTGGGCCGAGGGTCACCCGGCCCATCCCCCCGATCTCCGGTCCGTCCAGAATGTGACGGGACTCGCCGGGCTTCTTGACGTGCACAGACACAGTGTCAGGATCAAAATTACGAGCCGATCCCACGGCGTGGGGGTAGAGCACGATGTGAAACCTTGAACGGATGTAATCGCGACGGTCATCGATGGACAAGGCCAGCCACGCGTTGAACCGTTGTTCGGTTGTAAACCACTCACGATCCATTTTTTCCAAGGGGTCGAGTCCCTCGCTCTGGTGGAAACCAAGCTCGGTCAGCCGGCCCTCCAACCGCTCACGGTCCCTCCGGACCGAGTCATTGAACTCCCGCATCTGGCCGACCGTCAGGTCGCCAGAAGCTAGTAGTCCTCCTGCCTGCCGCTCCCTCACTGCGAGCGTTTCCAGTTGAAGGCTGATCGCATCCCGCTCCGCCCTGTCCTCTGGGCTCTCCGGTTGGGCCCGGTACGATTGCGCGATGTGTCGGAACACCCAGAGTTCAACGGCCGCATCGACAAACTCTTCCCTCTTGCCTACGTGCCCATTCCCCTTCGCGGGGCATCGGTAGACCGTGTGCTTCCTCTTCCTCCCGGTTTCGGGGTCGAGAGCACGGCTGTAGACAGTCGCGGATCGCACCGGCTCTCCGCAGTGGCACTGTGCAATCCCTGACAGAAGGTGAACGGCCTTGTTCGTCTGCGAGCGCCGCCTTTCCGGCGCTTCGAGCACGGCTACAACAGCGCGCCAGACTGCTTCAGTGACAACCGGGGGTATCTTGTCCCGGCTCAGGATTTCTCCCTGGAACTCATATAGGCCCGCATTGCGCGGGCGCAGGAGCACCTGTCGAAGTTGGGCGTAGCCCCAAGCTTTGGATGCTGTAGTAAGCAGGGGCTTACCGTCCCATCCCTCCGAGTTCCATTGCGCGATGATGGAACCGAGCGACCTTCCCCCTAGTACGTCTGCATGCGCCGCCGCTAGGGCGGCCGCTTCTCGCTCGTTCAATGTAAGACGTCCACCAACTATGTCCCACCCAAACGGCCGCCTGCCTCCCGTCCAGCGGCCGTCCGCTGCGAGCTGAGCAGATTTGGCCTGCGCTCTGTCACGCTTGGTCGCGGACTCAAATCTAGCCACCTGCCCCATGATCCCGGCGCGAAGTAGTCCATCGGCGGTGGAGAGGTCTATCTCACCGCCCGCCGTCACGGCGTAGGTCAGGATTGGGCCGGAGGTCCGGGTGCCCTTACAAATCTCCGCGTATTCTTCTAGCTCGATGGGCCGCCTGTGAAGGCGGTCCATCCTCCAGCAGATAACAGCGTCGACCTTTCGGTCTCGCAGTTGGGAGAGCATAGCCTCATAGGAAGGCCTCACAGCTCCGCTGAACGCGGAGACTGAGTTGTCGCTAAAAACCTCGACCACGGTCATGCCGTGTAGAGCGGCGTAGTTTCGGCAAGCGTCCTCCTGACGCTGAACGCCTAGCCCCTCCAGTGCTCGATCTTGCGATATGCGGGTGTAAATGAAAGCGCGCTTGGTCACCTACAGATAATAGTGCACGGTCTCTGTCATATTTCCGGCAGGCCTGAATTTAAGGCGATCAGCATGTCCAGGCTTTCGGCTTCCCTGACTTCGCCGACAACGAGCCGGTCCGGCCGCATCCGAAGCGCCTCCTTCACGAGGCGGCGGAGCGGGATTTCGCCTTCCCCCTCAAGGTTGGGTTGCCGGCACTGCAACCCCACGACGTCGCGGAGCGGGAATTGGAGCTCGAAGATTTCCTCCACCGTGACCACCCGCTCGCGGCTGCCGATGCTGGCGGCGAGGCAATTGAGCATGGTGGTTTTGCCTGCCTGGGTGGCCCCGGAGACGAGGATATTCAGCCCACTGGCGACCGCCGCCCCGAGGAACCGGGCCGACTGCGGGGTGAGCGTTCCCAGCTCCACAAGATGTTCCAACCGGGCGGCCTTGACCACGAATTTGCGGATGTTGATTGCCCAGTGGCGGCGCGTGACGTCCGGGATGACGACATGCAATCGCGAGCCGTCCGCAAGTGCTGCATCGACGAACGGGGAAGAAAGGTCCAGCCGTCGGCCCGAACTCTTGAGCATGCGTTCCACGAGGTCGCGGACCTGTTGCTCGGATAAGGCGACGGATGTCAATTCCGATTCTCCGTTGCGCGCGACGAAAATCTCATCGGGCGCGTTGAGCCAGATCTCCTCGATCGCGGGGTCATCCAGCAGTGGCTGCAACGGACCAAAGCCCGCAACCGCGTCAAAGACGAACCGGCGGGCGGTATCGAGGGAGCCGATGGGAGGCAGTGGCGCCAGCAACGCGCGCTCGTCGTAGTCGCTGATCGCCTCGTCCACGAGGCGCCGGACCTCGCCGGCCTGGCGCAACGGGTCGAGCCCTCGACGACGGATCAGCTCACGGACCTCGTCTTCGACGATGCGCACAGCTTCCACGGTGCCCCCAACATGACCGCTACCCCTCCCCTGGGGCAGTGCAACTTGGATTAAAGCTAAGGGTGCACGGGTGGCTGGGCAAGGGGCCGGGAGGGCCCATGTGGATAAACCGCGCCGGCCGCCCTAACAATTGCCCCACAGGTAACGGCAGCTACTCTGGCCACGAGCAGGACAAGCCAGAAAGCTCCTTCTGTCCACCCCCACTACTTGGGTCAGGCGGAGCCGAGGCGTGAAATCGAGTGGTGGAACCAAGTGGTGCTTACCGTTGACACCTTCGTAACCCAACCGTAGCGTGGCGCCCATCGGCAGTAGTCCGACTGGGATGCAAACCGGAACCGGTCTGCCACCAACTCTCGGGACCACTTCTGAAGGCCGATAACTCCATGCCTGTGGTGAGGACCGGAATCTCGGTAGCTGTGCGATATGAAGAACACAGGAAACCGCACGAAAGAGCTCACCAGTCAAGTCGCAGGCGCGACGATTGGATTTGGGATGCAAACACTACGCTCTGGGGTCTCACGCTTTGGTCGGGACCATCCCATGCAGAAACGCCACAACCGCGGGGCTGCTGCGGCAACCATGGGTACAGCGGCACTTCTGCTGGCTACATTCTTCAACTCGGCCGTTCTGGCCCCGCCTGCCCGCGCTGCCGGGCCCGTCGTCGTGTCGCTGACCTTCGATGACTCCCACGTCGACCAGGTGGCCGCCGCGGCGTATATGAACTCCAAGGGCCTGCACGGAACGTTTTATATCCCGTCCGGCTTCCTCAATTCCGACCCCGCCTACATGAACACCGCCCAGGCGTTGGCACTTCAAACAGCCGGCAACGAGATCGCGGGACACACGATCACCCACCCCGATTTGACCTTGGCCGACAGCGGTGAACAACAGCGTCAACTCTGCAACGACCGCAACACCTTGACGTCGCTGGGATTCCGCATCACTAGCTTCGCCTATCCATTTGCGGCGTCGAGCCCTGGACTCGAGGCCATTGTGGCCGCATGCGGCTACAACAGCGCGCGTGGTCTAGGCGACATCGCAAGTCAGGACCCGGCCTCCGCTGGCCTCCCCCTGGCCGAGACCATCCCGCCCGCGGACCCCTACCTGACTCAGGCACCAGACCAGGTCGACAACACGTGGACACTGCAGAACCTCAAGGATCTGACCCTGAAGGCCGAGCCCGGTGGCGGCTGGATGCAGTATTCGTTCCACCACATCGGTGTCGCGGGTGAGTCGCTCAGCGTCCCCACCGCAGATTTCAACGCCCTGATTGATTTCCTGGCGGCCGAGCAGGCCGCTGGTCGGGTCGAGGTGAAAACCGTGGACCAGGTGATCGGCGGCCCGGTCAAGCCTCCGGCTGCCAATGGACCGACTCCGCCGGCGCCGATCACTTCGGGTAACCTGATCCGCAACCCCGGATTTGAGACGGCAGGCTCCGTAGCGGGCGGCCCCCCGGACTGCTGGGTGCCAGGATCCTACGGGACCAATACGTACACGAGTAGCACGGTGACGGCTGCGCATACCGGCCATGCCGCCACCCAAGTGGTCATGACCGCCTACACAAATGGCGATGCCAAAGTGCTGCCACCGCTTGACACCGGGCAGTGCACCCCCACCGTCACACCTGGTCGCAGCTACACAATGTCGGCCTGGTACACCTCGACGGCACAAACCCAGTTTGAGCTGTATTACCGGATAGGTCAGGGAGCTTGGCACTATTGGACGTCCAGCCCGTTCGTCCTTCCCTCCGCTACCTACACCCAGACCAGTTGGACATCCCCGCCGGTTCCTGCGGGCGCCACGGCGATGTCTATGGCGTTGACGCTGAGCAGCCCGGGAACGCTCGTAACGGACGACTACAGCCTCACGGCCCAGGGCCCCTGACCTTCGAAGGTTCGCAGCAGGCGCGCGGCCCTCAAAGACTGTCTTTGCCCAAGTGCAAATGAAAGGGGCAGAAGCCAACTCCATTGGCTTCTGCCCCTTTCCTTGCGCCGGGCTCGCCGCACAGGGTTTCAACCGCCACCTGCCCAGAGGATTTAATCTGACTCTTCGAGCCGCGTCCCAGATCGAGGGGTGTCTAGCGCGGGCTTCAGTTCGTCCGAAGCCCTCCACGGGGTTGAAGTCGACGCGGCCCACGGAGTCGAATCCACGGGAGGCATCACCTCACGAACCTGGGCCAAGCCTACGAGCTAGTCCGGCTGCCAGCGCGACAAGTTCACGGGGCTCCCAATGCCACGCCCCGCCTACTTGGTTCCGCTGGTACCAAGTGCTGTAACCAAGTAGTAAAACCAAGTGGTGGCTACCGTTGCCCCTGTCCCAAGGCAACCGTAGCGTGACGCTCATCAGCGGGTGCTGGGATGGGATCGCCGACGTGAGCCGGTCTGCTCCATGGTCGCGACCGCTGCTAACGAACAATAAATATATGCCCGTGATGAGTACTGGTGAGTCTGTAGCCGTGCGATGGGAGAGACACACGAAGGGGCGCGAAAGAGTCCACCAGTCTTGTCGCAGGCGCGACGATTGGACCTGCAATGCAATCTTGGTGGACAGGGGTCTCACGCCTTGGGCGAGGCCATCCTTTGCAGAAACGTCAACGCCGCGGTGCCACCGCGGCAGCTATGGGTACGACGGCGATCTTGCTGGCAGCCCTCTTCAATTCGGCCGTTCTGGCCCAGCCTGCCAGCGCCGCTTCCCCCGTCATCGTGTCATTGACCTTCGATGATTCTCACGTCGACCAGCTGGCCGCCGCGGCGTATATGAACTCCAAGGGGCTGAAGGGAACCTTTTACATCCCGTCCGGCTTCCTCAACTCCGACCCTGTCTACATGAACACCGCCCAGGCGCTGGCGCTTCAAACAGCCGGCAACGAGATTGCCGGCCACACCGTCACCCATCCGGATTTGACCTTGGCCGACACCGCTGAGGAACAACGCCAAATCTGTAATGACCGCAGGGCCCTTACCGCGCTGGGATTCCGCATCACCAGTTTCGCTTATCCGTTCGCCGCATCAAGCCCCGCACTAGAGGGCATTGTGGCAGCATGCGGCTACAACAGCGCGCGTGGTCTGGGCGACATCGCAAGTCAAATACCCGGCTCCGCAGGCAGCCCGCTGGCCGAGACACTCCCGCCGGCGGACGCCTTCCTGACCAAGGCCCCCGACCAAATCGACAGCACGTGGACCCTGCAAAACATGAAGGACCTGACCCTCAAGGCGGAGCCCGGCGGGGGTTGGATGCAGTACACCTTCCACCACATCAATGCCGCCGGTGAACCGCTGAGCATACCAACGGCAGATTTCAACGCCCTGATCGATTTCCTGGCGGCCGAGCAGGCCGCAGGTCGGGTCGTTGTTAAAACCGTCGATCAGGCCATGGGTGGGGCGGTCAAGCCGTTGGCTGCCAATGGGCCCCCGCCGCCTGCACCTATCACTTCAGGAAACTTGCTCCGCAACCCCGGATTTGAGACGGCGGGCGCTGTGGCCGGCAGCCCCCCGTACTGCTGGGTTCCAGGATCGTACGGCGCCAACACCTACACGAGCAGCACCGTGGCCACGGCCCACACCGGTACTGCCGCCACCCAGGTGGTCATGTCCGCCTACACGAATGGCGACGCCAAAGTGCTGCCACCCCTGGACACCGGTCAGTGCGCCCCGAGTGTAACGGCTGGCCACAGCTACACGATGTCCGCTTGGTACACTTCTACGGCAAAGACCCAGTTCGAGCTTTACTATCGGATAGGTCAGGGCGCCTGGCACTATTGGACGTCCAGCCCGTTTGTCCTGCCCGCAGCCACATTCACCCAGACCAGTTGGACGTCCCCGCCGGTGCCCGCGGGCGCCACAGCCATGTCAATGGCATTGACTCTCACCAACCTTGGAACGCTTGTTACGGACGACTACTCCCTCCTTGACTCCGGGGTCATCGATCAGAACGCGGCGGCGGCGATTGCGGCGAAGGCCGCGGCTGTGCAGGCCATTGGATTGGCATCGGGGTCAATTGTGTGTGGTCTAGTTAGTGGCGGCTGCTATCAGCTCTTCACCAACGGCGCCATTTTGTGGTCGGCGGCGACGGGCGCCCATACCTCCATGGGTGACATCCGTGCCTTGTGGGCCGCCTATGGTTATGAGCGCGGCTACTTTGGCTACCCAACGAGTGACACGGTGGGCGGCCTCGTTGGGGGTGGCTATTATCAGACGTTCCAAAACGGCGCAATGATTTCCTCCTCCACAACAGGCGCCCATGTCTCGTACGGAGCCGTCCGCGACAAGTGGGGCCAGTACGGATTCCAAAATGGAATTCTGGGCTACCCGACAACCGACCAGATCGGAGGCCTCATCAACGGAGGGGCTTACCAAATGTTCCAGAATGGAGCGATCCTCTGGGCGCCGGCTACCGGGCCACACATTTCCATGGGCGTCATCAGAAACGCGTGGGCCGCACAAGGATACGAGCGGGGAGCCTTGGCCTACCCGACGTCCGATATCGTCTCGGGGCTGGTCAACGCCGGCACCTATCAGAATTTCCAAGGAGGCGCCATCATTTGGTCCGCTGCCACAGGGGCCCAAATCTCGCGTGGCGGCATCCGTGTGGCCTGGGCCTCGCAGGGCTACGAGAACGGCCGGCTCGGGTATCCGACTAGCAACGAGTATGTCGTAGGCAATGTGACTTACCAGGACTACGTGGGCGGCAGAATCAGCTGGACCGCGGCCTCGGGGACCGTGATCAGCTACAAGTAGATAACTGACCCCAAAGCTCTTTCGCCCGCCGCAGTGAGCCACTGCGGCGGGCGAAACTGCATGCAAATGGGGACAGATCTCTGGGGTCAGCCTCGAATGCCCCGGGCGCGTCACGCCAGAGGCGCTCCTGGTCTCCTTCACGAGATGCTAGACCCCCATCAGTCTGCCACCACGAGTCCGGCCTTCAATGAGTACAGTCCGATACGGCGGAGTTGCCCACGATCCTCGTCATCGACAATGCGCACAGCTTCTTTTACGGTGCCCCAAACACAACGGGGTGCCTCACATCGGGCCGTCCAACTTGGATTAGTACGAAGGACACGTCCGCACCTGCCAGGAACCGGCCGGATGCGCCAGAACGAATTCCAGGGACTTTCGTTACAACAATGTTCACATCCGTAACATCCGCAACTCTGGTTTGAGACGTATGCCGGTGCTACGGTGGGCGCGATAAGTCAGACATTCTCGCATCCGGGACAGCTTGCACAGCTCCGTCCCGGGCGGGAGACCACCATGACACGGCCATAGTCGTGTAGTTGTTCCGGAGCGGCAAATGAAGCGGACCCTTCTTCCACCCAACAGTAGTCTCCTCGGCCTGGTCGGGGTTGCGCTACTATCCGTTGCCCTCCTTGCAGGCCCAGGTCTTACTGCTCCGGCAAATGCCGTTGAGCCCTCACCGAGTGCCTCCGCTTCCCCGACCAGGACATCTTCCCCTTCCCCGTCCCTGTCCCCGAGCGCCGCACTCCCACCGGCGACGGCCGCGGCACCCACTTCCCCGAGCGTTTCAGTTTCCCCGTCGCCCTCTGTACCCGCACCAGCGGACTACCGCGCAGCAATGGCGTCGGCCACGGCTGGGGGCGGGGCGGAAATGGGACAAGGCCTGGCGATCGCGACGACAAACGGCAAAACGCTGACAACACAAAGCACGTGGGCTCCCACGTTCGGCGTTCTGGGCATGGATGTCAGCGAACATCAGCCGGGTGTTAACTGGCAGCAGCAGCGGATCTTGGGGGCACGATTCGCCTACATCAAAGCGACCGAGGGGAACTACTACGCGAATCCGATATTCGGCGCCCAGTATGCGGGGGCCCGGGATGCAGGCCTGATCCGCGGTGCCTACCACTACGCAAATCCGGCGGCATCATCAGGCGCAGACCAGGCACGGATCTTCGTGGCAAGCGGCGGAGGATGGTCCGCCGACGGATACACCATGCCGCCGGTGTTGGACTTCGAAGGCAATCCGTATGCAGGCAAAACCATCAACGGGTTCTACCAGGGGAACAGTTGCTACGACATGTCGCCGGGTGCGCTTGCGGCCTGGGCGCGGGACTTTAGCAACACCATGCAGGCCCTAACGGGACGGTTGCCTGTCATTTATACGGGCAACTACTGGTGGAACGATTGCGTCGGAAACCCTCTCGGCTTTGGCGACAACCCGCTGTGGCTAGCTTCCTACCCGAGTTCAGCCTCGAACGACGCCGGACCCATACCAGCCAGCTGGCCAACTTACAGCATCTGGCAGTACGCCGATTCCGGGCAATTTGCCGGAGACCAGAACGTCTGGAACGGGAGCACTGCGGACTTGACCGCATTCGCAAACGCGGGAATACCCCCGACCGCCCTTAATGCGATCGCCGCAACGGCCTCTGCGACGGCGGCGTTGGGGTCTAAGACGTCGGAAATCACGTGCGGGTTGCGGGATGGGGGCTGTTATCAGCTGTTCCAGAACGGTGCCGTGATCTGGTCCTCGAACACGGGCGCGCAGCCCAGCTTGTACGGACCGGTCCGGGACGCCTGGCACCGGCGCCCAACTCTCCGAGGAAGGACCCATCCGCACCGYCTACCGSCAGGCCGGMGCAGAAAACAGCRCCCTCGSCTACCCCACCAGCGGCAAGCTCTGCGGACTCAAAGACGGCGGCTGCTACCAAGGCTTCGAAACCGGCGCAATCATCCTCTCCCCCGCCACCGGCGCCCAGATCAGCCCCAACGGCCCCATCCGCGATGCCTGGGCCAAATCGGGCTTCGAATCCGGCCCGCTCGGCTACCCCACCGGCTCCGTGACCTGCGGCCTGCGCGATGGCGGCTGCTACCAGCTCTACCAAAACGGTGCCATCATTTGGTCCCCGGCCTCCGGCGCGCAACTAAGCCTTTACGGCAACTTCCGCACCGCATGGGCCTCCTCCGGCTACGAGAACGGCCCCCTCGGCTACCCCACCAGCKCCSTRATCTGCGGCMTCCGCGACRMCGGCT
Source organism: Arthrobacter sp. 05N428_2 (assembly GCF_056397065.1). NCBI lineage: Bacteria > Bacillati > Actinomycetota > Actinomycetes > Micrococcales > Micrococcaceae > Arthrobacter > Arthrobacter sp. 05N428_2. Next base: position 127,142 of record NZ_JBFTMR010000004.1, read on the forward strand.
GCTACCAGGCCTACCAGAAAGGCGAAATCCTCTGGGCCGCCGCCACCGGCGCCCAGGTCAGCAGCCCAGGCGGGATCCGCGCCCTTTACCGCGCCAGCGGCGCCGAAAACGGCACACTGGCCTACCCCACCGGCCCCGAAACCTGCGGACTCGTCAACGGCGGCTGCTACCAAAACTTCCAAGGCGGCGCCATCATCTGGTCCCCCGCCATAGGCGCCCAACTCAGCCCCAACGGCCCCATCCGCACCGCCTGGGCCGCCAACCGCTACGAAACCGGAACCCTCGCCTACCCCACCAGCCCCGTCACCTGCGGACTCACCAACGGCGGCTGCTACCAGAACTACCAAGGCGGCGCCATCATCTGGTCCCCCACCACCGGCGCCCAACTCAGCCCCAACGGCCCCATCCGCACCCTCTGGGCCACCAACGGCTACGAAACCGGACGCCTCGGCTACCCCACCGGACCACAAACCTGCACCCCCGCAGCCGACAACTGCACCCAGACCTACCAAAACGGAAAAATCACATGGACCCCCACCCGCGGCGCCTACCTCAACTAACCCCCGAAACAACACGCCGGGCGTTGCCTGGCGGGGAAGACTGATCATGAGCGACCGTGTGGATCCCATGGCGGCTGAATTGGATCAGCGAGAGTTGCCGCAGCAGCTCCTGGCCAGCGATTGAGGCATCGGGCTTGTCGGCCCGGGCGGTCTGTTGAACCGGTTGACGAAGAATGTTCTGGAGACCGCGCTGGAGGCGGAGATGGACGAGGACCTCGGCTATGGCAAGCACGACGTGTCCGGCCGCGGGAGCGGGAACACCCGCAACGGCACCCGCACCAAGACCGTCATGACTGAGACCGGGCCGGTGGAGATTGACGTGCCGCGGGACACCGGATCGTCGTTCGACCCACAGATCATCAGGAAACCGTAGCGGCGGCTGACGGGCGTCGACGAGATTGTGTTGTCGCTGAGCGCGAAGGGCCACACGACCGGAGAGATCGCAGCGCACTTCGCCGATGTGTTCGGCGCCAGTGTCTCGAAAGACACCATTTCGCGGATCACTGAGAAAGTCGTCGGGAAGATGACCGAGTGGCAAAACATGCCCCTTGCGCCTTCCCTGCCAGGGACCGGCTGGCCGTTTTGGACGGCAAGGACAGCGGTTCGCGGCCGCCGGATTTTGTCGGTCGGGTGCCCTATCCGAAAGTGCCAGGGTTCGTCGCCAACCCGTAGAGAGGCGGTCAGTCCCCGGATGACCCGGCGCCGGGACTGACTCCCTGACGGCTCTTAACCCTTAGGTATCCTGCAGCAGCGAGCAGGAGGCCGGTAACTGCGATTTCGGCAACGCCTGCAAGGAAGGTGGCGGGGAGCAGGCCCAGGAGGATCGCCGTCGTAAGGTGTACAGCCAGCAGCACTAGAAAGAGGCGGATTGGCCAGGCGTCTCGCGTAGACTTCCTAACCACAAGCCAGTAGGCGAGGCCGAGGAGGACGAAGCCTCCGGCTTGGATGGCGGCGACCACGATCAGGTCTCCATTCAGCGCGAACGGGACCGCAACGGCGGCCATCAGCACCAGGACAAGCGGCGTCACATAGGCCATGATCCGGGTCCGCTTAAGGATGTACACAACGTTGGTTGCCACGAGGAAAAGAGCGTAGCCGCTGGAGGCCAAGGGCAAGACTCTTGCTACCGGCCCTAGATGCTCGGGCGCCTGAGTGAGAATGAATCCCCCAGCGGTCGCTGCCGCGGATGCGAGAATTCCGATCCCGGCGGACGCCAGTAAGGCCTCTACGGCTACCGACCTCAACAGCGTTGGCAATTTGGCGGGCGAGGCCTCCATAAGTCGCGTGGCCCAGGCATTGTTGAGCGCGTTCAAGAGGGTCAGCGGCCCCAGGGCAAAGATCAGCACGGCGCCGTACTGGCCTGCGGGAGCCGCGCCTGCCAGGACCGCCAGGAGAAGGACGGCGCCCTGGGTGAGCAGCATCAGTGCGCCGGTGTGGGGAAGCAAAGGCACCGCGATGCCCACCGATTCCCTCAAGGCGTGTTGCACCCGCCATGGAGCCTTCGGCCTGACCATCAGGACCGACATCCCCGCTGCAGCGGCAACCGCAGCAGTGTAGGCCACAAGATAGGCGGCGGCGCTGGCGGTCGTCAGCAGAATGGCCCCGAGACCAGCCAAGTTAGCGACCACGGAAGAAACCAGGCTCAGCGCAACGAAGGCGAGGGGGCGGTTCTGGGCTCGGAGCACTGCCTGGGCTCCGAGAACGGAACCCAAGAGACCTATGGAGACCATCGCCATGACGGCCGGCCAAGCAACCGAGGCGCCAGTCGTCAGCGAGACGAAGGCAACGACCGCCGCCATAAGGGTGCCCAACATAGCGGCACCCCCGCCCAGGAAACCATACATCGCTCTGGCCCTGCGCTGGCCGTCGGAAGGGTCAAACCACAGCCTGGTGATCGCCAGGGGCAATCCGGCAGAGATGAGAACCACCACCACTTGGATCGCCACTACTGAGGTCGAGACAAGTCCCCATTCGACGGGGCTGAGCAACCGGATTGCGAAAGGCTGGATCAGGAGCAGGCCTAGGCCCTGCACGACGGATCCTGCGAGGTAGAGGATCGCCGAACCGGCCCCGGCGCTACTGTCCTTGACCTCCGCAGTGCGCTCGGCGACCATCGGTTGTCCTAAAGTCGGACGACGTGAGCAGCGAGCTTACGCAGTCCCGGCCACATGCGCTTCTGGACGACTTTCGGTGCAAGCGTCACAGCATGGAGCCTGGATGAAATGTGCAGCCGTGCTGCGTTGGCTGCGTCGTCCCAGCCGAGTTTCTTGAAGTCTCGGACACACTCGTCAAAGAAAGCACGTTCTTCGGCAAAGCGGCGGCCGTCGAGTGCTCGCACGGAGGAGTCTGACTCGCGGTGGCGGCGGTACTGGAAGCAAACGGTGTCAGAGACCATCAATCTTCCGCCTTCCATGATGATGTCCATGGCTAGGGCCAGGTCCTGGACAACGTTGTACTGCTCACGGAAGCTGTGCTGCTTGATAGCGGTTGAACGCCACGCCACGGACGGGAAGTAAAGCCAGTCTCCCGTGATGAGACTCTTGGCTACAGGCTCCCCCGCGACGACCGCCTCCGTGCTCTCGCCGACAAGGCGACGTCGCAGGAAATCCTTGACCTTGTCGCCGAGCGGTTCGTAGACGACGCCGTTTTCGTCGATGACCTCGACCCCCGGCTGCACAATGTCCACATCAGGATTCCGGAATCCCTTGCGAATGGTTCCGATGTAATTCGGGAGCATAACGTCGTCCGCACCCATGATGACCGTGTAGTCGTGCTCAATGAGTCCCAGGCACTTGCGGTAGTTTCCGTTGGCGCCCAGGTTGACCTCGTTACGCAGGTAGCGGACGCGGTCGTCGCGGTCTGTCAAAGATGCGAAGTAGGCCGGGAGGGATTCGTCGGGATAACCGTCGTCGACTATTGTCAACCGGAAATCACGGTCGTCTTGAGCGAGAATCGACTCAACCGCCGCCTTCATCATGGCCACGTCACCGTAGTACGGCAGCATTACATCAATGGTCATTAGTTTCTTTCCGTGTGGGTTGGCCTGGAACGGCCGTCTGTTCGTCGATTGGTGATACGGCAGCGGGCAATTCCCCAGCAAAGTGGAGCGCCTCCACCGATGCGCGGAGAATGGCAACCTCTTCGGCTAGGATCCGGGTCTCGTCTTCGAGGATGGTCAATTCCCGAGAGACATGCAAGCTGACACCCACCAGCAAGACGATGGCGAGGGCGAAGAGCAGATTTGCTGGCACGTGTATGCCAACTAGGGAGGCCGCCCAGTCCAGCAGCTGCGGGAAGACACCCAGGACGATGGTTAGGCCGCCGACGACGAGCCAGAGGACCGTATATTTTTCCCGGAGCTTGCCCTGCCGCAACATTTGAAGAACGACCAGGACCATGACGATGGCGATAATCAGTGCAGACGCAACGCTCATGTTTAGATACTGCCTTCGCCTGCGATGGAACCCAATTCGGGTGTATGAACGGAATCGGGAGTCGGCGTCTTACGCCGCGCGAGGGCGAAGCACAGGACAAGCCCGGAGCGAGCAAGATATACGGCCGACTTCAGCGGGCCAGTACTCGGGGTGCCTGCTTGACGGACCTTCATTTCGACCGGTACCTGCGTTACCCGGCACCCTGACTTGATCGCGACAACCAGAGAGTCGATGGTATCACCGAGGTATTCGGCGGGAAAATGGTCGATGTACTGGCGCAAGGCGCGTTCATTAGCGGCACGGAAGCCGGAGGTCACATCGGTCAACTCAGTGCGGGCCACCCGGGAGATTACCTTGGCGAGTACGGACATCGCCCAACGCCGGGGACCCTTCGCATCGTAGGTGCCGCGACCGGCGAAGCGTGCGCCGATGGAGATATCGGCAACTTCCAGGCCCGCCAGAACCCGGTCGATGTCGAGGGGATCGTGCTGCCCGTCCGAGTCCACTTGGATTGCCGCCTTGTAACCGTGGCGGATGGCGTACTTGAACCCGGTGCGCATGGCGCCGCCAACGCCGAGGTTGAACGGCAGCTTAACGACAGTCGCCCCGGCCTCGTGCGCTACACGCGCCGTGTTGTCCTTCGAACCATCATCGACAACCAGAACGTCGTGATGCACGGTGCGCAGGACCTCGCGGATGGTGTCTCCGATCGCCTCAGCCTCGTTCCAAGCTGGCATGATAATCAGAACGCCGGAAGTCGTTGAGTTGCCCATGATGCTTCACTATATCAACAGCCGACTGACCCACAGTTGCAGGGAACACCCGCGTCCACGGGGCCCTGGACCGGGATACCAACTCGAAACAAGGCATACTTGAAGCGTTCGATTGGCATTCTGAGGAGAACTTATTCATGACGTGGTGGCAAACCGGCCCAACGCTCGCGGGAACGATTCTGATTTTTTTTGTTCCGGGTCTCGCGATCTTGGCCGCTGGCGGAGTTCGCCGGCTTAACCTGATTTGCCTCGCCGCTCCAGTATCCTTTTCCTTGGCCTCGGTGCTCGGGATCGCGCTCGGGAGAGTCAACGTCCCGTTCAATCCGGCCACCTATCTGGGAGCCGGCGCCGCCGCTGCCGTGCTGACCTTCGTTGGACGGATGGTATGGCTTCGCCGAAGGTCCAGCCACCTGCCGGACCGAGATCGCGGTGTCCTAGGAGCCAACGGAGCCATACCGCTGGCCGTGTCGCGCCAGCGACTGTGGCCGTTGCTCGTTGCTGCCTCCGTCTCAATCCCCGCCATCATCGTTACATACCGTTATGTCAAAGGATTTGGCCATCCTGACAGCCTCTCTCAGACTTTTGACAACGTCTACCATCTAAACGCCATCCGCTACATTGCGAATACACAGGACGGGTCTTCCCTGACCTTGGGCAACCTGACGGACGCCTCTACGGGCTTCTACCCCGCAGCAATGCACGATCTCATGGCACTGGTTTTCATGTTCGGCGGCTCCTCGGTCATGGAAGTCGTAAATGTAGGCACCATCGTCATCGGCGCCATCATCTGGCCTCTATCGTGCATCTTCCTCGTAACTCGGATCGTCGGTAATCAGGCCACCGCCATTCTTTGTGCCGGAGTCCTGTCCGCAGGATTCAGTTCCTTCCCCTACCTCATGGTCGCCTTCGGCGTGCTGTACCCGAACCATGCAGCCATCGCATTGCTCCCGGTCGCCTTGGGCCTTGTGATTGAAGTCTTGGGTCTGGCCCGCTGCCGCCCGTCCTCGTTTTGGGCGCCGCTGCTCGCGCTGGCCCTCGTCGGTCCCGGCCTCGTACTCGCGCACCCCAGCGCACTGGTGGCTCTCATCGGATTCAGCACGCCGCCGGTTCTAGCGCGGTTGATCCTCTCGTGGCGGAGTTACCGCCGTGGCAAGGAAACAGGCCGTGCCCTGCTGCTCTGGACTGCGGCGACCGTGGTCTACGTCGTTTTTGGCCTTGTTGTCTGGATCTTCATCCGGCCCAGCCTGGCGGCAGCGCCGTGGACGCCGTTTCAATCCAACGCCCGGGCGCTCGGGGAGATTCTCGCGAGCGYTCCGATGGGAACCACGGCAGCGTGGGTCATGCTTGGCCTGACAATCATCGGCACCTATGTCATCGCCCGCCGGCTCGGGCAGTACTGGTGGGTGCTCGGGATGTATGCCGTGGGAGGCGCCCTCTACGTCATCGTTTCGTCGTGGACGCTCGGTGACTTCCGCACCTTCTGGACGGGCGTCTGGTACAACGACAGCTTCCGGCTCGCGGCCCTGCTTCCCGTAGTGACGCTGCCGGTGGCCGTCATGGGCGCCCAATGGCTGACGTGGCGGGTCCGGGCGCTCTGCGACTATCTCGTGCTCAACGGCCGCACCGACCCGGGCAAGCTGGCACCCGTGGTGCGTCCCCTGGCAGCCCGACTTCCCGCAGTGACCGGCGTCGCCGCGTCCGTGGGCCTTGTTCTCGCGCTGGGAGCAGCCGCCCAGGGCGGCACGCTGTCAAATGTCCAGCAACGGCTGAACACCATTTTTGAGACCACGTCCAACTCATACCTCCTGACCACGGACGAGACCGCGTTGCTTCATGCCGTGCCGGAAATTGTGCCGGCAACGGACCTCGTGGTCGCGAACCCGCGAACCGGTGGGTCTCTTGTGTACGCAATCTCCGACCGACGGACCCTGGCTCCGCACATCTTCGGGAACAGGACACCAGACGAGCAGTACCTCCTCGACCACTGGGACGAAGCTGCCTACAACGACAAGGTCTGCCCAATTGTAAAAAAACTCAAGGCGTACTGGGCATTGGATTTTGGAGATTTCGAGGTGGTTCCCGGCGACGAGCCCTTCATCGGTCTCCGGGACCTGGGCAAAGTCTCTGTGCCCGGTGTTGAGGCGGTCAAGACCGAGGGAAAGGTGCACCTCTACCGCGTCACGGCCTGCGGCTAGCGCCGGCCGCGCCCTGGCGGCGCGGTAGAATACTCTCGTACATCCGACGTCGCCGCTGAAACGGCATGGTTGCACCGGGTGGCGGCCGACGCCCAAATCCGACTTAGAGAACCCCGGGGGTCAATTCCGTGCGCGGAGCGAGCGTTTCCTACATATTTCCGATCTACAACGAGACCGGGAATATCCCGCTGCTCTATCAGCGAGTCTGCGAGGCTACCGCAGACTTGCCGTACGACATCGAACTCCTGTTTGTAAATGATGGCAGCGCTGACGCATCGCTGGCGCTCCTGCTGGATCTCCAGGAACATGACGACCGTGTAACAGTAATCGATTTCGCCCGCAACTACGGACACCAGTTGGCGGTCACCGCTGGCCTCGACGCCGCTACGGGGGACGCCGTGATCGTGATGGACAGCGACTTGCAGGATCCTCCCGCCGTCAGCCGCGAATTGCTCGAGCGGTGGGAAGACGGCTACGACGTCGTCTACGCCCAGCGCCGCACGCGGCAAGACACCGCTTTCAAGAAAGCGACGGCAGCGATCTTCTACAAGGTCCTGCAAAAGGTCTCAGAGATCGACATCCCACCGAACACCGGCGACTTCAGGTTGCTCGATCGACGCGTCGTAGAAGAAATCAAGAAGTTCCGCGAACACGACCGATTCATCCGGGGCATGGTCAGCTACATTGGCTTCAAACAGACCGCGGTCCAATTCGATCGCGACGAACGCTTCGCAGGAGTCACTGGCTACCCGCTGCGCAAGATGCTTAAGCTCGCTGCCGACGGCATTCTCGGCTTTTCGACCTTTCCGCTGACGGTCATCTCCCGCATGGGCTTCGCAGCCGCCGGGCTGAGCCTCTTGGGCGTAATCTACGCCCTTTACATGAAGCTCTTTGTCCCCGAAGCCGTCATCGAAGGCTGGACCTTTATTGTCATTGCGGTGTTGTTCATGGGCGGCCTGCAACTCATCATGCTCGGGATCCTTGGCGGCTACGTCGGCCGCATCTACAAGCAGGTCCAAAATAGGCCGCTCTACGGTGTCAGGAATGTCTATGCCAGCCACAAGGTATCCCGCGGAACCAAAAATTGAACGCGACCGCTACGACCACGGCCGTGCCGCTTGCGAGACGGCTCGCGCAGCACAAATTGGCGAAGTTCATCGTTGTTGGCGTCGCGAACAACTTGGTCGGCTATGGGGCTTTTGTCGTCCTGTCACTGCTCGGGGTTGCCGCGATACCGGCAATGACTGTGTCCTACGTGACCGGGATGGTCATCAGTTTTATAGGAAACAGGAAATGGACTTTCGGCCACCAGGGCAGCATTTTCCCGACGCTGGTAAAGTTCGCCGTCGCGAATCTGCTGGGCTATGGGGTTAATTTTGCGTTGCTCTGGCTCTTCGTCAGCCGACTCGGACTCCCGCAGATACCAGTGCAGTTCTTCGCGACCGGTTGTGTCGCCCTATGCACTTTCCTGATGATGCGTTTGTGGGTATTCCGCGCCGACGGGGGTGACTCCGTTGAGTAGCCCTGGTCGTCGTTACTCGTCGTCCCTTGGGCTCCGCGGCCTGCTCCGGCCGGCGATCGCTGCTGCTCTAGGTGCTGCAGCCTGGCTCATCGCGCCAGAGGTGATACCTAATGGGGCGTTTCGTCTGCTCGCAGTCGCCGCTGTCGTGGTCTTGGTCGCCGATTTCCCCTATCTTCGCTGGTTTTGGTCACGGGTCTTTATACGGCCGGCCCCCCGCGGACTGCCGCAACCGTGGCTGCTGCGAACGGTTCAGCTGATGTTTTGCGGCCTCATAGCCTGGTTCCTCTTGGGCAGCATGATAAGCCCAGTCATCCTCATGTGGGGCTTCCCGCTGGGCCCAGTGTCTCTGGCATCGTTTGTCATCCTGTTTGTCCTGCCGTCGTTGTACAAGTTGTGCACTCGTGCCGGGGTGTGGTTCGACGGGCTGAACAAGTGGTACCAAACCGCTGGCGTCGTTCTGGTTCTTGGCTGTTTCTTCACCGTCGAGTTCCTTATCGGCTCAGCTGTTCGGGTCATTCCCGACTGGGACGCTGGCACGATCTTCGGTAATGCGGCAGGTCTGGCAACCGGTTCAACGCAGACGATCGACCCGGACTACTACTCGATGTACCCGAACAACATCATGCTTACCCTTGTGCTGGCGGGGTACCTCTCGGTTCTCCACCAGTTTGGGGTCACGGATCTTTACCTCGCCGCGATCGCTCTGAATGCGGTTGTCATGACCGCGGCGGTACTACTCGTAGTCGTCGTCGCGCGGAAGATCGCAGGCATCGGAATGGCAATATTTGCTCTGCTCCCCTGCGCTGTTTATATCGCCCTGAGCCCGTGGATCGCCGTCCCCTACTCGGACACCCTAGGCATGATCTTTCCCATTCTCCTTCTTTACCTGTTCCAGCTCGGCCAAGAGACAAGTAAGCGACTGCTGAGGTACGGTCTCTGGTTCGCGATGGGTCTGGTGGCCGCCATTGGCTTCTACGTCAAGCCAACGATTGTTCTGGTACTCATCGCGGCCGCCGTAGCTGTGGTGTTCGCGCGCCGCGCACCATTGCGGAACTGGCGACTCCTGGGAGGATCCGCGATATGCCTGATCTTAACTTTCGGAGCTTTCGCGGCCGGAAGTGCCGCTATCAAGGCCTCAGTCGCCGCCAGTCACGCGGTGAGTTTCGATCTGAACAACAATGACAGGGAGTTTCCGGTCACCCACTTCCTGAAAATGGGCTCGGCCGGACTCGGCGGTTTCAACGGCCCTGACGTGACTGAGACCAAGTCGATCGCTTCTGCCCAAGACCGATTCCAAAATGGCATCGACGTCTACGTGGACCGCGTATCCACGATGGGGCCGTGGGGCTACCTGGACTTCTTGAACGTCAAAGGAAAGGCGATCCTGGGCGACGGCACCTTCTTCAACTGGGGTGAGGGCATGGCACGGAAGCCTGTCGAACTCGTGGCAGACGATTCCGTCAGCCGAGCCTTGCAGGACTACTTCTATTACGATGGTCCCCACTTCGCCTTCACTCGGGCGTTCTGGCAGTCGTTCTGGTTCGTCACGCTGCTGCTTGTCGCTGCCCCGTTGCTCTTGCGCGGCCGTTCCATGCTACAGCCAGCGGCAATCGTCATGCGCCTCTCGCTTCTTGCCCTGGTGATGTTCCTGCTCCTTTTCGAAGGACGCTCCAGGTACCTGTACATGTACCTACCGTTCTTCCTACTCCTCGCGTCCCTGACGGTTGCAACGCTGGCCGATCGCATCGGACGGAAGCGTGGCGCGCCGTTTATGGCACGAGACGCGGTAGACGTGGAGGCGGGTGCGGATGCCGGCGGCGTGCCGCGTCTCCACTTGACCGCACGGCACAAGGCGTAAGCAACCGGCCGGACCTGATCGATCGCAGATGCAAAGAACGATCGATCAGGCGAGGGCAACCGAATCGTCCCGCCACAGGCGCCGGTCCCGGCGACGCCCGGCGTATCACTGTGTCTCCTCTAGATGGATTGGGGAGACGTCTCCAGTGGCCAGGTCGTCGCCTCGGCAGTGATCGACCGTATCGTCAACCATGCCGAAGTTATCACCCTCAAAGGCTCCAAGGGACCGGCTCAAACATGCCAAGACAGACTCGCTGCCCTCGGCAAGACCGGAAAATGCGGCAGAAAAACCGACGTCGACGTGCCTTAGTTTTTCACGCACGAAATGGCTCACGCTTCAAGCAGCGCTATTCTCCTGACCAGTGCCGTCGGGACGGCCCCATGAACTCGTCCGGGAATTCCTTTCCGCACGCACCTTGGAGAGCCTGCGAAGCCTACTGCTGGGCGTCGTTGAACCGCTGAGCCAGCACAGGCACCAAGGAGTGCATGTAGCTTCGGGATGCGTGATCCGTGTCGTAGTAGACCTGCAACCCGCCGATGACTGCGTGGCAGGTGTGGTCGTCGCAGAACTGGTCGGAGAGGTCGAGTACCTTGACGGCGGGGCTGCTCATGCCGCGTGCTGCGACCGCAACAGGGTCCGGCTGCAAGGCATCCGCGCGCGGGTTGGCACACGCCGTGGGACTTTGCTGGTTAAGTGCGACACAATCCGGGCTGCTGTGGTGCAGCGTGAGCGGAGTGTCGCGGAGCACATAGATTCGAGAACCGGCGCCCGTCCACTCGGCAAAGCGTTTGGTCACGCCGTCGTTGTATTGTTCCATCTGTGACCGGGCCGTGCCGTCATCTACAGCCTCTCCGGCGCCGAAGGTTGCCGCGAAAATCATCGCCGGTTTTTCTCGCACTATGCGATCGGTGAGTTTTTTGCCCCATTCCAGGCATCGCTGCTGGAGCTGCGGTTCCGTGCTCGGCGTTCCCATGAACGCGACGCGCTTTGCATCGATGAAAGGACAGCCGCCCAGCAGGGATTCCTTGACCTTCCACTTGTGGAGCCGCGCAAGCTCGTAGATGGCGGTCTTCCACTGTTCAGCGTGCGAGTCGCCGACCAGCCAAACCGTCGCTGTGGCGTTGGTCCCGCCGGTGAAATCGCAGTCGCTTAGGAGCTTCCGGTCCTGAACGACTATTGGATCCGAGGACGGCTTGCATTCCGGGGCGTCAAACCAGGGTGCTTCATTGGGACCTACGTTCGCGACCTGTGCGGCACCGAATGGTTCCTTGCAGTTGTTATGCGGATCCAGGCTGCGCGCTCCGTAGCAAGGCTGGCCGGAAAGATTCTGCAGCTTGGAAGCTTCGGCATCCTGTGCCTTGCCAAGGTTCAGGAGGAGTCCTCCGCACAGCGCGGAAACAATGGCAAGTGTCGCTGCCATGGCTAGCATGACCCGGACCGGTCTGGCTCCCCGGAGGAGTTTTGTGCGGCCCGGATCCTCGACAATTTTCTTGGACACGTAGGAGAGCGCAATGGCGACAGCAAGAATGAAAAACTTGTCCGGAGTCCCCAACGTGCGGCTCAGAACGGCCGGCGTCAGGATGATGATCGGCCAGTGCCAAAGATATAGCGAGTATGACACGTCGCCAACGAACTGGATGGGTTTGGCGGCAAGCAGCTGATTGGGCGACCAGCGAGGCCCGGTCGGTCCCGAGGCGATCACCAGAAGGGTGCCGGCGACGGGCACCGCTGCGGCAATGCCGGGGAAGAACGTCTGCTCGTCATATGACAAAGCGGAATATGCGATGAAGCCGTAGCCGAGCCACTGTGCAATCCCCGACAGTGCCAGGTGGGAAGATGCGAAACGCAGGCGCAGGGCGGCCAGCGCATGTGCCCCGCCGATTGCCACCAGGGCGCCGGCCCCGAACTCCCAAACGCGGGCGGGGGTGACAAAGTAGGCCTGGCTCTTGTTGGCGTAGGTGAACCAAATACAAAACGCGAATGCAAGGGCGCTGACGAGCGCAACGCCTAGAGCGAGTAGCGCCCTCCGGCGGATGCGGAACCTGACAGCGGCCGTGAACAGCCCAAGGAACAGCAGGGGCCAGACCAGGTAAAACTGCTCCTCGACTGAGAGGGACCAGTAGTGCTGCACTGTCGAAGCGGCGTCATTATGCGCCGAATAGTCCACCGACTTTGCCGCCAGCATCCAGTTTTCAACGTAGAAGACCGACGCCATCGTTTCCTGGACGATGGCGAGCCACCGAGAGAACGGCAACAGTACCCACGCGGCAACCAGCGAGACGACAGCCACGACGGTGGCGGCAGGCAGCAGCCGCTTGATCCGCCGAGAATAGAATTGCGCGAGGTTGATGCGATCCGTGCGTTCCAACTCCCCGAGCAGGTGCTTCGAGATCAGATACCCCGAGATCACAAAGAAGACATCCACGCCGACGTAGCCGCCGGGCAGCCGGTGGGGCCACAAATGGTTGAGCACCACGAGCCCGACCGCGAGGGCGCGCAGTGCCTGGATATCTTTACGCGTCGCGGTGACAGGTTCTGCCCGGCGCCGGGACGCCCTCGTGATTAAGACCTGACCGGTCACGCGCACTCCTTGTAAATCGTGTTTCCAGTGCACATGGCTGTGTCACTCGGTGTGGGTAGTCGTTGTCGGCGAGGCCCGACTGCCTCAGGCCGGCAGGCCTCATCCGCCATGTTTGGCGCCATGCGCTGCCCTGGCCAGTTCAGGAAGCATCGTGCGGGACAGCCACTTCACCGACAAGCACGACGCCGTATCGAGTGCCAGCCCATTGTCCGCCGAATCTGCAATGATGGAATTCCCCGCCTTGTGGGCCGGTACGGCGTCGAGGATGCCTCTGCTCTTCAGCTCCACGTATTCTTCCCGCTTCACGGAAAACACGGCGATGTCGCTGCTGAGTTCGGCTGCCCTGTCCTGAGGCCAGGCATAGCTCTCGGCCCCGTTCGCGACCGAATTGACCGGCCGGCCGCTTTGTTTGATCTGTGCGAGCGACGGGGATGGCTTCAACCCGAATTCCTTCAGAATTCTGACCGGATTAGAGTTTTCACCGAACACCTCAAAATCAGCGCCCAAGGCGGAGCTCACTTTGGCAACTAGGAAGGTGGTGCCGGCGAGGTCAGGATAGTCCCCGAGGCCCGCCCGGATGCTCATCTCTGTGTCCGCGAGGACCTCCGCGGCCTCGGCAGGCCGGGCTAGGGCTTGGCCGACAAGAGCCAGCGAAGTACGCCAGTCCGTGGCCAAAGGTCCGTCTGGATACGCCACCACGGGAGCGATCTTGGACAATTCCTCGTATTCGCTGCGCGTCAGTTTGGAGTGGACTGCGAGGATCAGGTCAGGCCCCATGCCTGTCAGGTCGTCAACTGGAAGGCCCTTCGCCTCGTCCAGAAGCAAGGGCGATTCCAAGCCGAAGGGGCGGAAAGCAAGGTCGAACCAAGGTGTAGAACCGTTTGGCTGAGCCCCCGAAAGCGGCATGGCTGTAGGCGCCACTCCCAGGGCCACGCAGATGTCATTGCTCCCAAGGCCGAGCGTAGCGATCCGCCGGGGTTCCCTATTTATTACCGTCGTGCCGAAGGCGTGCTTGACGGTGACCGGATATGACTTCTTGTCAGCAGTCGTCGAAGGCGATGCTGACCCCGAGTTCACGAACTGGCATCCCGCCAGACCGAGCGGAAGTACAGCCAGCCCCGCCAGAAATTGCCGTCGCCCAGCCAGCCGTCCGCTGCCGTCTTCGGTTTCTGCCATTGCTACAATTTCCAATCTGGTTGATGCCAAGTCACGTTGACGCTGGGCCGTCAATCTTCACGATGACAGGAAGGCTCTGGTCACATCAGGCTGCGCGGACCCGGACCGTCCTATAGCTTACCCAGTCCGGCAGCAGCATCCCCAACCCGGCAGAGCGGAACGCGCCTAGTCGCATCCGGTGAACTTGAATAGCTTGGCCGCGCCGTGCCGGGAAAGCAGCGTTGCCACCCCGCTCGCTTCGAGATTGTCAAGACCCGGAGCGGGGTGGGAGCCACCGTTGATCTCCTGCCCGCCAAAATCCAATACGTAGCTGACATGCAACGTCCGTACAGCGGGGCATACCGTCGGATTCGTTCTGGCTTCCCGCAGACTGTCGAGCACAATTTTGTCATTCAGGGTGAAGGTGCTGCTCAGCACGTGCAGCTGGATCGTACGTCGGTCGGCGAGTGCGTAAGCCAGGGCGCTGCCGTTCCATGCATTGGACGCCACCACTGCGTCCTCGGGAACCAGCGATTGCATGTCCCGCAGCACAGCCATTTCGTCACGTGTGATGAGCTGGGAATCAGCGGTCAGCTGATAACTGCCGTGGGCCTTGTCCGCGGCATACTGAACGCTTCCCAGCTGCGTCAGTAAAACCAAGACCACAACCGCCACCGCCCCGAGGCGTGCCGCTGGAACAGATTTAGGCGGCCCTACGACTCTTTCAGCGCCAGCACCACGACGAACCTTGGGCTGCGATGCCCACAGGTCGATCTGGCGCCGGAGCTGCTTCATGAGCCAATCGGCGCCAAACGTTGCCAGCAGCACGGCCGCGGTGGGCATCAGGGCCGCGAGCCGGTAGCTGTCGTTGTACCAGATGGCCGTCACGAAGTCGCGAAGCGGTCCCGGGCTGAACGACGAGACGACGAGGAATAACGCACATGCCATGCCGAAAAGGCCCAGCGCCCACCAAAGGTTTCGATGCCGTGCCATGACAACAACGCCCACAGCCATGAGGATGGACACCACGATTGCCGGGGGCCGGTTCATTTCGGAATTAGTCGCGAGCTCCCACAGAGAACCCAACGGTGAATGGATTGGGGGCCAGAAGGCCGCTTCGGCGATCGGTCGAACGGCCTGCCAGGCCAGCAGGACAACCGCTGTCCCCACCGCCAGGGCGCCAGACCAGGCTACCGCTGTTCTCCTCGACGCCGGCCAGCTTCGACCCCACCTGCGCCAAGATTTCACAAAAACGAATATGACAGCCGGGGTAAGGAATGCCAGGAAGGCCATCAGCGTGCTCGGGTGGGCCAACGCAAGACCTGGGATTGCTACGAGCACGGCGAGGTAGCGCATGAAGGGCTGCATGTCCGGTACGGCTGACAGGTGCAATAACTGGATGCCCAGTGCGAGGACAGCGGGCAGCAAGGAAATCGAGAGGAGGTTCGGGTAGAGCACCCCGAAGTCCACCATCATGAGGGGAAAAGTGCCGAACGCGGCAGACAGGACGCCGGCCAGGAGTGCAGCTATTTTGGATTGCCCGAGAACCTGCTGGCACAAGAAGATGCACCCCATAGGCCACACGACGGCACCAATGACGAGGTTGGTGGCGTTGACTGCGACAGGGATACTGGCCCCTGACAGCTGGGCGGTCAAGGACACGACCGCGTGCCATCCGGCCGGGTAGAACGGGATGCCGGTCATGCCGCCAACTGTCAGAGATGAAGCCTGCCCCGTGTGGAGGATGTATTGGACGGCATTGAGGTGGAATATGTTGTCGTAGGTCTGGGAAATGCTGTCGGGCGAACCGAAGGCATACACCAGTCGTGCGCCAACGGCGACGGCGGCCAGCAGCGTTCCCAGCATGGCAAAGCCAAAACGGGCGTCGAACGCCCGCTGTGGTTGCCAGGTCCTTCGACTGCGTCGACTCAGGAGGAAAGCCACCGCCGCGGCAACCGCCGCTAGAACCACGACGGGCAGCAGCGACCACGATACGCCGATAAAAGGACACACCACCGCCGTTACGGAGATGAGCGAGACTGAGAAGACGGGCGCCAGCGCGAACACTGAAAAGCCACGGGCGTGCATGGCCCACGCCAGCAACAGCCCGGGCATCAGCAGGACGGCCAATGCGGCAAAAATCGTGGGCACAGCATCAAGCCACTGCACTCGTTAGGACTCCTTCATTCTGTGTACAGCGGCGTGTTCTTTGCACTGCTGTCCTTCGGCGCGATGCCGCTCAAGCCATCGCTAGCTTAGGTTCGCGGAACGTTCTCGGAGTTCGTCAACGACGGCGTGCACTTCGCCGTCCATAACAATCTGGCCATGCTCCAACAGAACCCCGCGCTCACAAATCGTCGATACCAGGTCCAGGTCATGGCTCACGACAAAGAGGGTTTTGCCTTTGTCCGCCAGCTCTTTAATCTTGGCGATGCACTTGCGCTGGAACGGTTCGTCGCCGACGGCCAGGATTTCATCGATCAAGAAGACTTCCGGGTCGGTGTGAACGGCGATGGAAAACGCCAAACGCAGGTACATTCCCGACGAGTAGAATTTCACCTCGGTGTCAATGAATTCACCGATCTCCGAGAATTCCACAATGGAGTCAAACATCTCATCGATCTGCCGTTCCGACATACCAAGGATGGCTCCGTTGAGGTAGACGTTATCCCGGCCGCTGAGATCGTGGTGGAAGCCCGCCCCGACCTCGATAAGCCCTGCTACTCGCCCACGGGTCCGCACCGTGCCGCCGTCGGGCTGCAGCACGCCCGAAATCAACTTCAGGAGCGTGGATTTACCGGAACCGTTAAGGCCCAAGAGTGCGACGGTTTCACCTTGCTTCACCTCAAGCGACACGTCGTTTAGCGCCAGGAACCGCTTGGAGAGATCGCCCTTGCGGCCCTTCACCAGCCAGACCAAGGCCTCTTTCAGGGATCGGGTGTGGCGCAGAACAAACTGCTTGCGGACGCCAGTACAGCTGATGGCGACGTGTCCATGTGAAGTCATCTCAGAGCTCCTGAGCAAAGTGAATCGAAAGCCGGCGGAACGTCAACTGTCCAAGGAAAAGCACCGCGAGGGATATAAGCATCGAGGCCGGGAGCCAGAGGGTGAACAGGTCGGGCGGAAGAGTGCCTGAAACAACCTGGCCCGCCTTCAGTGTTGGTTGCCAGAAAGCCCAATGGAAAACCTCAACGGCCGTCGTCATCGGATTCAACTGATATAGCCAGTACCAAGGCCCCATGACGCGTTCCACCATCGACCACACATACAGCACTGGCGACGCCCAGGTGACCACCATGACGATCATGTCAACAATGTTCTCCGAATCACGGAAGTACACGTTGACGGCCCCAAACATCAGGCCTAGGCCAGTCGCGAGCACAGACACCATGACGAAGATTAGAATCACCGCGGCTAGCTGCAATATCGACGGCGCCCAGCCGACAAGGAGACAGGCGCCGATCAGCACGACCAGCTGCGGCAGGAAATGTGCAGCAGAAACCCAGACAGTTGCCACAGGAAATAGCTCCCGCGGCAGATAGATCTTCCTGATCAGGTCGCGGTTGTCCACGATGGACCGCGTGGAATTGGATAACGACTCAGTAAAAAAGTTCACCAGAACTATGCCAGCAAAAAGATAGACCGCGTAATTGGGCGTTCCATGCTCGAGATTCAAGAAGATTCCGAGCGCGATGTAGTAGATCAAAAACTGCATCAGTGGTTTCACATAGGACCAAAGCAACCCCAGTACCGAGCCCCGGTAACGGATCTTGATTTCCTTGCGCACCAGCAGCTTTAGCAGGAAGCGGTCGCCGTACACATCAAGCAGTCCGCGGCCACTTCCGGGTTTAACGAACTCGTCCACTTTTCCGGCCATCTAGCTGCCGTCCTTGGCGTCCAGACCGAAGGTCTCTTTCCACGCGGCGATGGACGTGATCTCGGGGACGGCATCGCGATACTGCGCCGCCAGTTTGTCCCACTCGCGGTAGAGGCGAAGGTGCAGCCGGGTGGCTTCGGCGAGCATCGATTTGAGCTTCTTTGGATCACGCCTATACCAAGACGCGCCTGTTCCCTCGGCATTGGACACAATGACGCTGTCGTAATGAGCGAGTCTAAACCAGCGGTTGTCCCGGTGGGCTAGAAACCCTTGCGGGCGTTCTGCACTCTCCGGCGCCGGACTCTTGACCAGCTGCCGCGATACTGTCTTGAGGCCCCACTGCACCAAGTCCTTCTTGGGCGGCATCCCGATCAAGGCGCCGCCTACGGGACCGCGACCCAACTTGGGCGTCGGAAAGTCGTCAACGTTTTCCTTGAGTTGCGCGTCGGGGTAATCGGATTTAAGCGCATTAATCTCCGGCAGCTTCGAGGCCAGCACTTGGTGTAGCTCGGTGGGCCCCTTGAAGATATCCTTGAGCGCCTCGAGGCGGCCATGTTCGGTGAAGTACTGCATGGACACGAGATGCTTCACGTCAGCCTGGACTGACTCCCTAAGGACGCGGCCGCCCTTTGCGTACGGGCTGTGGATCAGGGTGGTGACCAGTCGGTTGCGTTCGTGGAAATAGGCCTGCCAGCCGACCATGTCGTCCTTGTCCATCCACGAGACGTGCCAGACGGCCGCTCCGGGAAGGGAGACTGTAGAGAACCCAGCCTCCCTGGCGCGGAGACCGTATTCGGCGTCGTCCCATTTGATGAAAAGCGGCAGGGACAGCCCAATTTCCTTGATCACGCGCGTCGGGATCAGGCACATCCACCAGCCGTTGTAGTCAACGTCCACCCGGCGGTGCAGCCATGCGGTCTGCCGCAGGTTGGCGACACTGAAATCGTGGCGAAGCTCCATATCGGCATGCGGCTGCGCCGGCACGATACGGAAAGGATCAACAACTTCACCGAACGTATGCAGGACGCTGCGGTTGTACAAGTCGAACATGTGGCCGCCGACAATTGTGGGCGTTCGGCACCTGTCCGCGAACGTGAGCAGCCGGCTGATGCTCTCTGGCTCCACGACGATGTCGTCGTCAAGCAGAAGGACATAGTCGCTGCCGTTCTCAACCGCCTCGTACATTCCGCGGGCAAAGCCGCCGGATCCCCCCAAGTTTGCCTGATTGATGATCCGCAACTTGCCGCCGAGTGCGGCTTCGACCTCGGCGAAACCCTCTTGGTCTTCCACTTTCTGCGTGCCCTGGTCCACGATCAGGATTTCCTTAACGCTGGCGAGCGCATCCAGATTATCTGCGAGGATCCGAGCGTTGTTCAGGCAGAAGTCCGGCTTGTTCATCGTCGTGATTTCCAGAGTCACCTGGCCGCTTTCGTGCGCGGCCTCGCTCGTCTCCCATTGAGCACTTTGCAGCACTAGATCAGTGGAGCTGGCCGCAAGATCGAACCAGTACCAGCCGCCGTCGCCGAACGGTTTCAGTGACAGCTCGAAGACCGAGGTGGCCTCCCCGTCAACGTGCTGTCCGTCAACCCTCTGCACGGAACCCCGGGCGTTGGACTTATAAACGGTTACGGCCCCGGTGCCGGTGGTCCGGACCACAAGCCGGATGTCACGGATCGGGGTCCACCGTCGCCAATAACTTGCAGGGAATGCATTGAAATAGGTGCCAAAGGAAATTTGCTCGCCGGACCGAACGCGCATTGATTGCCTGGAGAGTAGATCCTCGAAGCGTGCCTGGCGGCTTCCCGAGCTGAACATCTGCAGCTTGTCTTCAGGCAGTTTCGGGGAGCGCGCCAGTTCGTCGTTCTCTCGCAGCCGGATGCCGCTGGCCGGACCCGCATCCACATAGAGCGGGATAGTGTCCGTCTGGTCCGCGGACGGGAGGATCACCCTCTGAAGAGCGCTCCATGAGGATGACTCTTCAGTGGTCATCACGCGTCCACTCCTCCACTTTCAATCTTGGCGCCGCCTTCGAAGTGGGGGCGGATCTTGTTCTCGAACATGGTCAGGGCGGAGCCGATGGCCATGTGCATGTCGAGGTATTTGTAGGTGCCGAGGCGCCCGCCGAAGAGGACGTCCTGCTCGGCCGCCGCGAGGTCGCGGTACTTGAGCAGGCGTTCGCGGTCCGCGGGGGTATTAATCGGGTAGTAGGGCTCGTCGCCCTTCTCGGCTGCACGGGAGAACTCCCGCATCACGACCGTCTTCTCGGTCTGGTAGTCGCGCTCGGGGTGGAAGTGGCGCGGCTCGATGATGCGGGTGTAGGCGACGTCGGCGTCGTTGTAGTTGACCACTGACGTTCCCTGGAAGTCCCCGACGTCGAGCACTTCTTCCTCGAAGTCGATGGTGCGCCAGGAGAGGTCGCCCTCGGCGTAGTCGAAGTAGCGGTCCACCGGGCCGGTGTAGATTACCGGGACATTCCCGACGACCTTGTTCTTGCTGTACTCGTGCGACTCGTCGAAGAAATCGGTATTGAGCCGGACCTCGATATTCGGGTGCTCGGCCATCTTCTCGATCCAGGCGGTGTAGCCGTTGGTCGGCAGGCCCTCGTACTTGTCGTTGAAGTAGYGGTTGTCGTAGTTGTAGCGCACCGGGAGCCGGGAGATGATGCCGGCGGGCAGGTCCTTTGGATCCGTCTGCCACTGCTTGCCGGTGTAGTGCTTGATGAACGCCTCGTAGAGCGGCCGACCGATGAGCTGGATGCCCTTGTCGTTCAGGTTCTGCGGGTCGGTGCCCGCCAGTTCGCCAGCCTGTTCCTTGATCAGATCCTGGGCCTGGCCCGGCGTCAGGTTCGCCCGAAAGAACTGATTGATGGTGGCCAGGTTGATCGGCAGGGAGTAAACCTCGCCCTTGTGCACTCCGTAGACCTTGTGCACGTAATTCGTGAACGTCGTGAAGCGGTTGACGTACTCCCAGACGCGGTCATTGGAGGTGTGGAACAGGTGTGCGCCATACCGGTGCACTTCGATCCCGGTCTGCTCCTCCTTTTCGCTGTACGCATTGCCGCCAATGTGGTGGCGGCGGTCGATGACAACGACCTTGAGGCCAAGCTCAGTGGCGGCCTGTTCTGCGATTGTCAGGCCGAAGAAGCCCGACCCTACGATGACGAGGTCAGCAGTCACAAAATCTCCTGGTTCGAATATGGGCAGCGCAACGTTGTGCATTGTCTGCTGCTCAAGCCTACCCGAGACAGTGCATGAACCGGTGAATCGGGGGGCGCCCCAGCCGGTCGGAGGGGCGTCTCGAGTTGTCCACTTAGGCGGATTCCTGCGGGCTGCCGGAAGATTGCGCAGCCTAGCGTTGACCCCAGCGGGCGCGAGAAAGGAAACCGGCGATGCTCCTGCAGTGCACCGTCGTCGGACGGGAAGGCTCGGCCATCGGCGCTCCCCTGGAGCTCTCCGTCGAGGTGGCCGTCGGCTGTTCCGGCGCCGCCCTTGAAGACGCCGTAGCGATAAAGTTCGGCACAGTCCGGCTGACAGTCGCAGGGGCTCCGCTGGGCAGCCTCACAGTGGGCACCCTTCCCCTCGTCAACGGGGCCGTGCTCGTCGACGGTCCCGCGGCGCCAGCGCTCAGCGGCCATCCGGGAACGGGCGGCCGCCCCGAGCCCGCCGGCACGCAGCTGCTGCTGGCTGTCATGAGCGGACCCGGTGCCGGAACGACGTTGCCGCTGCACCGGGGACGCTATCGGCTCGGCAGAGGCGGGACCGAGTTGGCAATTCCGGACGCTGAGCTTTCCCGCCAACACGCGCGGCTGGACGTGTCGAACGCGGGAATCACCGTGCTCGATCTTGGCAGCGCCAACGGGACGCGGGTTGATGGCCGGAAGGTGTCGTCCGCTCCGGTGTCCACGGATTCTCTGATCGGCTGCGGCAACTCGACGTTCGCCGTCCTCGTCCGCGACCAGTTCTCGGGCGGGTCCGGACCCGGCGACCCGGGGTTGGACGCCGCCGGCGGGGACACCTCGGAACCGTTGCGGGTTCCCGGCCCGGGTCCCGCCGGGCCGCGGACGTTCTTGGTGCTGGCGGTTGTCGCCCCAGTCGTCGTCGGGGTCGCATTGGCCGTGGTCACCGGTATGTGGATGTTTCTTGCCTTCACCGCCATGTCAGCGATTCCGGCACTGCTTCCGGCCGTGTCGGGCCGCAGGCAACGCCGCGCTCTTAAGGCCGCAGTGGCGGCTGCGGTCCGGATGGACAGGGAACGACGACGGCGGGCCGCACCGTCGGCGCCCGAACTTCTCCTCGGCACGGTGGCCCACGCTGGCTCGGCTGGCACGGCCCCCACCGTGGCTCCCCCGCCCGCTGAGGCCGGCCCGGTATGGCTTCGTCTCGGGCTGGCTGAGCAACCCGCCAGGGTCAGGCTGGAGCCGGCCGACCCCGGTTTTCGGGCCCCGCCGGCCGGTCTAGTGCCGCTGACCCTGGACCCCGCGGCGCCGACCCGGCTGGCTGGGCCGCCGCAGGTCGTCGCCGGGCTGGTGCGTTTCTTCGTCATGCAACTCGCCGGTTATCCCCGCGGCCGCCGCACGTGGCTTCATCTCCACGGGGAGGCTCACTCGATGCCGCTGGCGGCCCGCTTCCTGCCACGGGTTTCGCTATCCGCCAGCACCGACGTCAGCGTCGCTAGGCTGACAGCGGGTCCCGGCCCGGGCTCCGGCCGGGGCGTGCTGATCCTGCTACCCGGAGCGGCGGCCACGGAAGCGCTGCGCGCGGAAGCGTGCCGGCTGGGCTGGCAGGTAATCGACTGTTCACTTTCGGGAAGCCACGCACCGGGCCAAACCGTGAGCCTGGGCAGCCGCACCGGCCGGCTCAGTGCGGATGGCACTGCGATTGATTTCCTTCCCGATCTGCTCCCGGAGGCGGTCTTTGACCGTTTTTGCCGGCAGCGGGGGGCCACACACCTTGCTGCCGGCGGAGCGTCCATAGTGCCTGCGTCGTGTTCCTTGGACGATGTCCTGCCTCTTTCCGAGGCTGCGGTTTCACGGCGCTGGTCAGCGGACGGTCGGCCGTCGGGGAAGCCGTCCGGGCTGCCGGTTCCGGTCGGCCTCAGTGCGGCGGGACCGCTGACGATCGATCTGCAGTCCGACGGACCCCACCTCCTCGTGGCGGGAACAACCGGGGCCGGCAAGTCTGAGTTTCTGCGCACCCTTGTGGCGGGCTTGGCGGCCTGCTATCGGCCGGACCGGGTCAGTCTTCTGTTCGTCGACTTTAAGGGCGGTTCCGGACTGGGCCCGCTGACCGGCCTGCCGCACTGCGTCGGGTTGCTCACGGATCTGGACGGTTACGAAATTGACCGGACGCTAACCTCGCTTCGGGCAGAAATCCGCCGGCGGGAGGAGTTGCTTGCGGCAGCTGAAGTGCCCGACCTGCTCACGTACCAGGCACACGCCCCGGCCTTCCGGGCGCTCCCCCACCTGGTGCTGATCATTGATGAATTCCGGATGCTGGTGGAGGACGCACCGGCGGCACTGACTGAGCTCATGCGGATCGCCGTGATCGGACGCTCCCTCGGGATCCATCTGGTCATGGCCACGCAGCGGCCACAGGGGGCACTCACCGCAGACATCCGGGCCAACGTCACCAGTTGCGTGGTGCTAAGGGTCCAGTCCGAACTCGAATCCGCGGACATTATGAACTCCCGCCTCGCCGCGGCAATTCCAATTGCGCTCCCGGGACGCGCCTACCTGGTCCGCGGCAATGGGGCCCCTGAACAGTTCCAGACTGCCGTCCTGGGCTCGACGTCGCCTCTCCCTGCTGCGGGAAGCGTGATCGTGACGACCGCTCAGGAGTTGCTGGACCAGCCCGACGCCGCATCGCCAGCCACCCCCGGCCACGAGCCGGCGTCCACCCCGGCGGAGTCCGCCGCGCCATTCGTCGGGGTCGCGTCCCGACTATGGCGGCTGCAGGGCGGAGGCCCCTCCCGGCGGCCGGTCGCCAAACCGCTGCCGCCGGTATTGAACTTTCCGGGGCCGGGAACCGTTGGGAAATCAGCCACCCGGAATGTCATGTTAGGTGTGGTGGACCTGCCGGAGCAGCAGCGAAGCGGCAAGCTCAGCTGGAACCCGGACCAGCACGGCCACCTCGCGCTGATCGGCGGGACGCAGCATGCGGTGCACGGTGGAAGCCTCGAGGCCCTGCGCCTGGCCTTGGACCAGCTGGAGTGGGCTGAGGTCGAATCGCATCTCTATCTTCTGGACGGGGACGGGGGCCTGGCCCGTGCTGCCACTTGGCCCCGGGTGGGAGCCTGGGTGGGGCCGCAGGAACCGCGCCGCGCGGTCCGGGTGCTTGCCCGCGTCGCCGAGGACATGGCGCTCCGGCTGGCAGCACCGCCAGCCCGGAAACGTGTGCCGCTGGTTCTTGTGCTGCACAACTGGGGATCCTGGGTCTCGATTTTCCGCTCAGGTCCGCTCGCCTGGGCCGAGGATCTGGTCCATGACATCATCCGGGACGGCCCGAAGGCGGACATCACCGCGGTCCTCTCCGGCGAGCGCGAGCTGCTGACCGCACGATTCTTTGCGGCGCTCCCCAACCGGGTCTATTTCCCTCTCGGGTCGACGGAGGAAAGCCGGCTCGCATGGCCGCCGCTTCCGCATCTGCCGGCCGTTCCCGGCCGTGTCGTCGTCGCCGGCATGTCCGTTGCCTCCGGGAAGTCCGGCGAAAGTGGGATGCCTGTCGGCAACGGGGGCATGGCAGCGAACGGAAGACAACCCGGGAACGGTCTCCGGGTGGCGCAGCTCTACGAGCCACCCGAAAACGTCGGCGCCCCGCCATCCGGCCGCCGCGCCCGTGGTACGCAGAGCCGGCCGTTCCGGGTCGAAGCACTGCCGGCCCTGGTGACCGTGGAGGAGGTCCGGTCTCGGCTCGGGCCGACCGGCAGCCCTGCAGCGGCGCCCTCCCCGGAGACCCGGCTCTGGATCGGCGTCGGCGGCGATGAGCTCCTTCCCGCCAGTCTTGCGCTGCCGCGCGGCAGCGTCCTCGCTGTCCTGGGTGGCTCCGGCTCGGGGAAGACGTCTCTGCTCCGCGCACTACCGCTGCTGAACCCCGCAAGGACGTGGCTGACGCACCGGCCGGGAACCGGGCAGGAAGAATTCTGGTCCGGGGTGCAGGCGGAGGCCACGGCCGGGCACCTGGATCGAGCCGCGGTCCTCCTGGCCGACGACGTGGACCTGTGCGGCGGGCAGGCCAATGACCCGCTCTATGCACTCAACGGTCTGGGCTGGACGGTGGTCTTCACCGCGGGATTCAGCCCGGCACTGCCGCAGCGCGTCCCACTGGCGCTGCAGGCCCGCAGCCACGGCAAGGGCGTCCTGCTGGGCCCCCGGAGCCTTATGGACGGGGACCTGTTCGGCGTCCGCTTCGAGCCCGAACCCCGGCCGCCAGCCGGACGCGCCGTCGTGATCTCGGATGGCCAGGCCGCGGCAGTGCAGTTGGCCCTGGCTCCGGCGGTGACGCCCTGAGGCGGTGACGCGGTGGCCCGGCTGCCTACAGTGCCGGAGGCTGGCCGCCTGCCCGGGACGCAAAGGCGATCACCCGTTTGTCGAACAACAGCACGATCGCGATGGCGGCCGGCACCAGCATGGCGAGGCCGGCGAGGGGATAACCGCCGGTCAGGGTCGGAAAGCCGATGGTGAGCATAAACAACTGGGCCACCAGGGCACCGGCCCGCGGCCAGCGGTAACCGCGGAAGAGGAAATGCCCTACGGCGAAGAGCCACGCCGAGAAAGCGAGCAGGAGGCCGAGGGTAAAGACCGCCCCCCAAAAGGACAGGACGGGCGCTCCGGACACCAACTGGAATCCATACCAGCCTGCCGCAGCCAGAAGTGCCGCGCCCTCAAGGGCGGCTACGATCGCGATGACGGCGATCCCCACGGGCCGGGCCGCGGGCGCCGGGTCGGGTGCGCCAGACTTGTCCTCGGCGGGATCGGTGGGGTTCACAGGGGGTCTTGACACACTGGCACCCTACCGGACATAGTCGGACAGACGTGGGGGTTCCGCCAGTCAATGTGATGCATCGCTCACGATTTGGCGGCATTTCGAAGGCAAATACCCCTTGTTTACACAGCGTTAACATGACACGCTTAATCCAGATGACCGAGGGGGCCCTAAGGCCCCCTTTCTTATGTAGCTTCTAGTGAATAATTTCACAAGAGGCATTTAACGAATTCCCAGGAATGGAGTTACTGATCAGCATGGATTGGCGTAACCGCGCAGCGTGCCTTGACAAGGACCCGGAGCTGTTCTTCCCGGTAGGAAACACGGGTCCCGCCCTCCTGCAGATTGAGGAAGCGAAGAGCGTCTGCCGGCGTTGCCCCGTCGTGGATACCTGCCTCCAGTGGGCTCTCGAATCCGGCCAGGACGCCGGCGTCTGGGGCGGTATGAGCGAAGATGAACGCCGCGCCCTCAAGCGCCGCGCCGCCCGCGCCCGCCGCGCCTCCTGAATTTCACCGCCGGGCGACCCGGCAACGATGGCCCCGGACCGCTGGTCCGGGGCCATCGCCGTTAATCCCTGCTGAGCTTCCCTGTCCTCAGCGCGGAGCGAGGCTGAGAACCACCTGCACAGCGGTTCCGCCGCCCTCCCGCGGCTTCCATTGGATGCTGCCGCCCAGCTCGCTCGTGACGAGTGTGCGCACAATCTGCAGCCCGAGTCCTTCCGCGTAGGACCCTGCCGGCAGCCCGACGCCGTCGTCCGCCACCGTCACGGTCAGCAGTTCATCGCCGTCCTCGCTTTCCGAGCGATCGGCGAGCAACCAGACGGTTCCGGCCCTTCCGGCGAGCCCGTGTTCGACGGCGTTGGTCACCAGTTCGTTGATCACCAGGGCCAGCGGCGTCGCGAAGTCGCTGGGCAGCTCGCCGAACAGCCCGGACCGCTGGGTCCGAACCTGCTGCGAGGGTGAGGCGACCTCTGCCGACAACCGGAACTGGCGTCCGATCAGCTCGTCGAAGTCCACGCTCTGAGCCAGCCCCTGCGAGAGCGTTTCGTGGACCAGGGCGATGGTGGCGACCCGGCGCATGGCTTGCTCCAGCCCCTGCTTGGCTTCGTCGCTGACCATCCGGCGGGACTGCATGCGCAGCAGCGCCGCCACGGTCTGAAGGTTGTTCTTTACGCGGTGGTGGATCTCTCGGATCGTGGCGTCTTTAGTGACGAGCTCAAGTTCGCGCCGACGCAGTTCCGACACGTCGCGGCACAACACCAGCGCCCCGAAGCGCCGCTCTTCGTCCCGCAGCGGAATCGCCCGCAGGGACAAGCTCACGCCGCGGGATTCGATCTCGCTGCGCCACGGCATGCGTCCGGTGACGACAAGCGGCAGGGTCTCATCCACCATCCGGCGGTCTCTCAGCAGGCCGGCCGTGACCTCGGCCAGCGACCTGCCTTCGAGCGATTCTCCGTCGCCGAGACGTCGGAATGCGGATACGCCGTTGGGGCTCGCATACTGCACGATCCCTTCGGCGTCGAGCCGGATCAGCCCGTCCCCGACGCGTGGCGCGCCGCGGCGCGACCCGGTGGGCGAGGCAAAGTCCGGCCAGAGGCCCAGGGTCCCCATGCGCAGCAGGTCGTAGGCGCACTGGCGGTAGGTCAGTTCCAGCCGCGAGGGCATCCGGGAGCTGGAGAGGTCCATGTGCGAGGTCACCACCGCCAGCGTCCGGCCGTTGCGAACCATCGGCACGGCCTCGACCCGCATGGCTGTGTCGCTGCTCCAGTTGGTCTCGTTGGACCGTTCGATCGTCCGGGTTTCCCAAGCCTTGTCGACGAGCCGTTTCAGGTCCGAGCGGATCCCCTCCCCCACGAAGTCGGCGTGGAACACCGTATGCGTGGTGGAGGGGCGGACATGGGCCAGCGCCACGTAGCCGAGCTCCGGGTGCGGGAACCACAAGGCCAGGTCGGCGAACGCGAGGTCAGCGACCATCTGCCAGTCCCCCACGAGCAGGTGCAACCACTCGGCATCCCCCGGCCCGAAATCAGCATGCTCCCTGATAGGGTCCGTAAAGATTGCCACTGCACCTCCATTTGCGACGCCGGGAACTGCAAACTCCCTAGCGTCGGACGATTGACCTCAAGAGCCTCAATGCTACCGACAGTGAGGCCATGTCATCGGCCTCGAGGGCGTTCACCTCGTCGAACATCGACTTGGCCCGGCCCAACTGCTCGACATTCTGGCCTTCCCAGGCTGCCAGCCGTTCCTCAGACGGCATGTCCGGCGGTGTCGTCGCCAGGACCGCCGTCGTCATGTCCGAGACGGTGGAGTACAGGTCGTCGCGGAGGGCCGCACGGGCCAGGGCCTGCCAGCGGTCCTTACGGGGCAGCTTGGTGATGCGCTCGAGCAGCGAATCGGCGTGGAACCGGTTGAAGACCGAGTAGTAGACGTGCGCGATGTTCTCCACCGGCTCGGGGCTGAGCTGCACGATCTTGGCAATGTCCAGCAGCACGAAGCTTTCAAACAGCTCCGCCCAGCGGTGCGCCAGATCCTCTGGAAGCTCCCAGCTCCGGGCCTTCTCGAGCCAATGCATCACCCGCTCGCGGTCGTCGCCGCGCAGGTAGTCCAGCAGCCGGGCCCGCATCGGGTCCATCAGCGGCTTGAATTCGGCCACGATTTCGGCGATCGGGCGGCCGGCGTTGCCCTGGCTCAGGACCCAGCGGACCGCGCGGTCCAGCAGCCGGCGGATGTCCAGGTGGACGGTGCTCCAGTGCTCGGTCGGGAACGACGCCGGGAGTGCGTTGAGCTCGGCCACCATGATGTTCAGCTCGTAGACCTCGCGGAGGGCGACAAAGGCCTTGGCGACCGCGGCTTCGGTGGCGGACGTTTCCTCCATGGCGCGGAACGCGAACGTGATGCCGCCCATGTTGATCATGTCGTTCGCGACCACTGTCGCGATGATTTCGCGGCGCAGCGGGTGGGTGTCCAGGTCCGCGTCGAACCGTTCGCGCAACTGCTTCGGGAAGTAAGCCCGGAGGGTCTCGCGGAACCACGGGTCCACCGCGAGGTCGCTGTCCCGCAGCGCGGCGGCGAGTTCGATTTTGGCGTAGGCGGCCAGCACGGAGAGTTCCGGCGAGGTCAGCCCTTGGCCCTGCTCAAGGCGTTCGCGCAGCGTCTCGGTGGTGGGCAGCGCCTCGAGCTCGCGCTTGAGGTCGGCGGATTTCTCGAGCCAATCCATCAGCCGCTCGTAGCTGGGGCTCCATTCGGCGACGCGCATCCGGTCGTTAAGCAGCAGGATGTTCTGGTCGATGTTGTCCTCGAGCACCAGCCGGCCGACTTCCTCCGTCATCGAACCGAGGAACTCCGCGCGCTCCGCGGGGGCCAGCTTGCCGGCGGCCACCATGCGATCCACGAAGATCTTGATGTTGACCTCGTGGTCGGAGCAGTCCACGCCCGCAGAGTTGTCAATGGCGTCAGTGTTCAGGATGACGCCCTGCAACGCTGCCTCGATGCGCCCGCGCTGGGTCATGCCCAGGTTGCCGCCCTCGCCGACCACCTTGACGCGCAGTTCACGGCCGTCGACGCGGATGGCGTCGTTGGCTTTGTCCCCGACCGCGGCGTTGGTTTCAGTGCTCGCCTTGACGTAGGTGCCGATCCCGCCGTTGTAGAGCAGGTCGGCCGGGGCGAGGAGGATCGCACGGAGCAGTTCCGGCGGGCTGAGCCGCGTGGTGCCTTCCGGCAGCCCGAGGGCGGCCCGGACCTGCGCGGAGACCGGAATGGACTTGCTCTGGCGGCCGAAGACGCCGCCGCCTTCGCTGATCAGTGACTTGTCGTAGTCGTCCCAGGAGGAGCGTGGCAGGTCGAAGAGCCGCTGCCGTTCCGTGAAGGACGCCGCCTCGTCCGGGTTCGGGTCCAGGAAGATATGCCGGTGGTCGAAGGCCGCAAGCAGCCGGATGTGCCGGGACAGCAGCATACCGTTGCCGAAGACGTCGCCGGACATGTCGCCGACGCCGACGACGGTGAACGGCTCGGCCTGCGTGTCCAGGTCGAGTTCACTGAAGTGCCGCTTGACGGATTCCCAGGCGCCGCGGGCGGTGATGCCCATCGCTTTGTGGTCGTAGCCGACGGAGCCGCCGGACGCGAACGCGTCGCCGAGCCAGAAGCCGTAATCGGCCGAGAGGCCGTTGGCGATGTCGGAGAAGGAGGCCGTTCCCTTGTCCGCGGCGACGACGAGGTAGGAATCGTCGCCGTCGTGCCGCACGACGTCGACTGGCGGCACCAGCGTTTCGCCGTCCGCAGTCGTGACGAGGTTGTCGGTGATGTCCAGCAGGCCACGGATGAAGGTCTTGTAGCTTTCAACCCCTTCGGCCATCCAGGCGCTGCGGTCCACGGAGGGATCCGGCAACTGCTTGGCGTAGAAGCCGCCCTTGGCGCCGGTGGGCACGATCACGGCATTCTTGACTGTCTGTGCCTTGACCAGGCCGAGGATTTCAGTGCGGAAATCCTCGCGGCGGTCCGACCAGCGCAGTCCGCCGCGGGCGACCTTGCCGAAACGCAGGTGCACGCCCTCGACCCGGGGCGCGTAGACCCAGATCTCGTACATCGGCCGCGGGAACGGCAGGCCGTCAATCCCGGAGGGGTCCAGTTTGAAGCTGACGTGCGTCTTGTTCTGGTAGAAGTTGGTCCGGAGCGTAGCCTGGATCAGGTTCTTGAAGGTGCGCAGGACGCGGTCGGCGTCGAGCGTGGCGACCTGTTCGATGGCCGCATCCAGGCCGGTCCGGACCTCGTCCTGTCGCTGTTCGCGTCCGGTGGCATCCAGCGCGGGGTCGAAGCGGGCGGCGAAGAGCGCGGTCAGCCCGCGGGTCACGTCGGGGTTGGCCAGCAGGGTATCCGCCATGAACTCAAAGGAGTTGGTGTTGCCCATCTGCCGCATGTACTTGGCGTAGGCGCGCAACACGACCACCTGGCGCCACTGCATGCCTTCACGCAGCACGAGCCGGTCGAAGCTGTCCGATTCCACCGCACGGGACACGGCCGCACCGAAGGCCTCAGCCAGCAGGGTACCGGTGCGCTCCGGGTCCACCCCGGCCGGGTACTTCAGGCCGAGATCGTAAAGGAAGAAGTCGCGGTGGTCGGCTGTCCCGATCTCGAAGGGGCGTTCGTCCAGGACCTCGAGACCGAGGTTGTGGAAGTACGGCAGGATCTGGCTCAGGCTCTTGGGTTCGAGCATGTACAGCTTGACGCGGGCGTCTTCTTCGAGCGTCGCGCCGGCGCCCTCGGGCAGGTAGACGTGCACGCCGGGCCGCTCACCGCCGGCGCGCTCGGCGGCGCCGTACTTCTCGAAGCGGGCGATGTCCTCGAGCGCGTCCTCGACTTCGTAGTCGACGCGGTAACTGGCGGGGAAGGCATCGGACCACACAGCGGCGAGGTCTTTGGCGCCGTTCTCGCCGTCGGCGCCGGCCCGGGCGCGCAGGACCTCGGTGATGCCCTCGCTCCAGGAGCGGGCGGCGCGGACCAGACGCTTCTCGACGTCTTCGGTGTTGACGTGGCTGACGTCGGCGTCCTTGGGGAGCCGGATCCGGAAGAACAGCCGGGCGAGGGCGGACTCGGTCATCCGGGCCTCGTAGTCGATGGAGACCGCGTCGAAGGTCTGCCGCAGTTCCTGCTCGATGCGCAGCCGGACGTTGGTGGTGTACCGGTCGCGGGGAAGGTAGACGAGGGCGGACATGAAGCGGCCGTAGATATCCGGCCGCAGGAACAGCCTGGTCCGGCGGCGTTCCTGCAGCCGCTGGATGCCGGTGGCGATGGCGGCGAGGTCGGGGACCTCGATCTGGAATAGCTCATCGCGCGGGTAGGTCTCAAGGATACCGAGCAGGTCCTTGCCGGAGTGCGAGTCCGGCGGGAAGCCGGCACCGCGCAGCACGGCGTCGACCTTTTCGCGGACCACCGGGATGTCCCGGACCGAGCCGGCGTAGGCAGTCGTGGCGAACAGGCCGATGAAGCGCCGTTCGCCGTTGACGTTGCCGGCAGCGTCGAAACTCTTGACGCCGATGTAGTCCAGGTACGCCGAGCGGTGCACCGTGGAGCGCGAGTTGGCTTTGGTAATCACCAGGGCCCGCTTTTCGCGGGCCTTCTTCCGGCCGGTCTCGGTCAGGTGCTGGATCTGGTGGCGGGTGTCGGCGCTGTCGCGCAGCAGGCCGAGGCCGCTGTCTTCCCGAAGTTCCAGCACGTCCTCGCCTGAGTCGTTGCGCAGGTCGTATTCGCGGTAACCGAGGAAGGTGTAGTTCCCGTCGTCCAGCCAGCGGAGCAGGTCCTGGGCCTGGCGGAGTTCAGCGATCTGGGCGGCATTGGCCACCCTCTCGAGGTCCGCGGAAATCTCGTGCGCCTTGTTGCGCATCTTGGGCCAGTCCTCGACCGCGGCGCGGACGTCGCCGAGCACCCGGGAAATGCCGTCGACCAGCTGCTGCCGCTTTGCGTCGTCGACCGGGTCGATCTCGACCGCGATCCAGGACTCCATGTGCGAGGCGTTGTCGCCGTCGGCGATGAGATGCGAGAGCTTCGGCATCGCCGCCGTGTCACCACTGGAGATCCCCAGGTGCGAGGGCACCCGTGCGACCTTGACCAGCTGTCCGGTCTCCCGGTTGCGCGTGACGACAAAGAGGGGGTGCATCACGAGGCGGATCGGGGACTTCTGCCGGACGAGTTCGGCATTGACGGAGTCCACCAGGAACGGCATGTCGTCCGTGACGATGTACACGACGCTGGACTCGGCCTCATCGGCGATCAGAATGTTGGCGACGCCGGGCTGCCGCTGGGCGGCCGCCCGCAAGTGCGCCTGCGACCGTGCCGTGAGGACATCCCCGCCGTAGGCGCGGGCATCCTCCTCGGCGAGGTGTTCGTAGTAGTCCCCGAAGTACCCTTCGCTGGCACCGACCGAAACGGGCTGATCCTCCACGCTGGACCCAGACGACATCGACAAACGCCTCCATCAAGAAGTTCATGGCCGCACCGTTGCGGCCCTCATGGCGAGCCTAGCCGTTTGCCCGGCGACCTGCTGTGGGAGAAAGGACAGAGGATCTTCGATTTCGTTGGGCAGGTGCACAAACAAGTCCGGCGATTGCCTTGCGGAGGGCCGATTCGGGGGCGCACTCCAGCAACAGCGAGCCGGCCAGGAGGGCGTCATCACAGGCAGCCGGGTCGGACGGGAGGAACGATTCCAGCGGGACGGTCGGGCCGTAGCGAGCCCAGGCGTCGCGGAGCTGGCGTTCCGGGGAACGTCCGACGGCAGCGGCCCGCACCTTGTTCAGAATCACGTGCGGGGTTGCCCGCGGGACGGCGGCGTTCAGCTCGGCCAGGCCGCGCACCAGCCGTGGCACCCCGACCGCGTCGGCGGCGCCGATGGCAAACACGGTGTCCGCCACTTCCAGGCTGCGGAGGGTCGCGGCGTTCCGGCGCGGCGCCATCGAGTCGAAGCTGAGCTCTTCGTCGGCCTCCAGACAGAACCCGGCGTCGATCACCGTGACCTCGGCGATCTCGCGGGCCCGTTCGTAGACCAGCGAGAGGGCAGCTGCGCGCAGTTCGGTCCAGCGGTCGGCCCGGGTGATGCCGGTAAGGACCCGGAAGGATCCGCCCCGGGTGCCCACCGGGACCGCGATCCTCAGCAACGCCGTCCCGTCCAGCACACCCTGGTCGGCCAAGCGACAGGCCTGTGCGAGTCCGGCAGCCTCGTCCAGCAGCCCCAGCACCGCGGCCACGCTGGCGCCGTAGCTGTCGGCGTCGACCAGCAGGACCGATTTGCCCTCCGCTGCCAGCTCGCCGGCGATGTTGGCGGCCAGCAGGGTCCTGCCGGGCGACCCGGCCGGGCCCCAGACGGCGATAATCCTGCCGGTGTCCGGCTGCCCGGTCCCGCCGCCTGCGGCCGCGCCCCCGGTGGCGGGGTTGCCGTCGGTCGCGCGCACGCGCTCCGGGTCCTGCGTCCGGGGTTGTGTGCGGCGCGCCACGGAATGGTCCGCGAAGGCAGTCGCGCCTTGCCCCGGGCCAGCGCCGCTGAGCTGGGCCACGGCACCGGTGATCAGGGCGGCGAGGGCGGCGGCCTCCACCCCGGAGATCTCCGCGGTCACGCCGATTCCCTGCAGCCTGGCTGCTTCCTCGGGGCTGTCGGTCAGCGCCACCACGGCGACCCCGACGGCGGACAGCCTGTCCACCAGTGAGGCCGTCAGCTCACCGCTGCCCTCCGCGACGACGGCGGCCCGGGCCAGCCCGGTCTGGCAGGCAGCCAGGAGCTCGGCCAGCTCAGCGCAGCGCCGGACCACGGACACCGGACCATGAAGCCGCTCCAGTCCGCCGACCAGGTCGTCGCGGGTGCTGCCCACCGTCACCACCGGGATGCCCATCAGGGCGCTCCGCCCGGATTCCAGACGACGGAGATTTTTGCCTTGTTGGCCTGCGCCCCCAGGAGTTTCGGCATCTGCCCGTCGGGGACGAGAACCATTACGACGGTGGAACGCTGAGCCCCCAGTGCGGTGGTCCCCGGCGTGAGCTGGGCGATCTCGGCGCCCTTGAGCAGCAGGGTGGGTTCGCTGAAGCCGTTCCGGGTGTCCGGTTGCGCCACCCAGATATCCACCCGGGACCCTGCCACCGCCTGCGGCGGGAGCGCCTCGTCGATCGTGACGGCGACCGGTTTGCGGTTCAGTGCATCCAACTGGCCAAGGCTTTCCCGCGGGACGAGCTGATCTTTGCCGATGCGTTGGACGGCGACCAGTCCCGTGGCCACATCGGCCTCCGGCGTGAGGTAGTACTGCTCGACGTCGCCGAGCCGGACCCTGACCCGGTGCAATTTGTCCGTGGTCAGCTTTTCGCCGACGGCGATCGGCCCGCTGGCGGCGTAGGCTTCCGTGGTCTGGTCCGCCGCGGCGACGAGCGAGACGACGCCCACCACGGAAGCCAGCACGAGCAAGATGCCCACGAGCAGCCGCGGATCCTTCCAGGAAGGCTTCTTCAACCGGGCGCCGCCGCCGGCCACTGTGCTCACAGTCATGCGTCCTGCCCCCCCCTGTAGTCGCGGCCCGGGCTGCGGGCGCCGGACACCCCTATTCTCACGAATTGGCGAGCCGTAGAAAAGGACCTGAAGCAAACAACACTAATTTGTGGATAACAGCCCCAAACGGTGCCACCGGTGGCAAAATGGTGCCATGCCACGATTCCTGACCCTTGCCGACGTTGCCGAGCAGCTCCAGATCAACTCGCCCGCCGCCTACGCCCTGGTCCGGAGCGGTCAACTCAAGGCCATCCAGGTTGGCGGAAGAGGCCAGTGGCGGGTCGAGGAGACCATGCTGGAGCAGTACATCCAGGAGCGTTACGCCGAAGCAAGCCGCATGATCGACGAGGCCAAGGCCAAGGGGCGCTAAACCACTAGCTTTCGGCGCTGCGGACCGACCTCAACCCGGCCAACGCGGCAAAGGGGATAGTTGCGACTCCGCTGACATTGGCCGGCCGGCGTTCCTCGCCCGGCCGGGTGACGGCCAGGTCCAGAAAGTCCCGGCCGACCCGGTCGATGACTCCGTACAGCACTGATTCCCCCGCGGCGCCCCGCCACACCAACACGGTCACGCTGGCGCGGTCACGGGCCAGTCCGCGCAGGGCGCTGGCGAGTCCGAGCCGCTGCCGGACTGACGGTCCTGTGCCTACAGCCAGCCTGGACAGGCCCGAATAACGTACGGCGGCTGTGTAAGGAATCAGCACCTGGTGACGCTCCTCATCGAGGACCAGACACTGGCTGCCGGCGTGACTCAGGGTTCCTTCGTACACCGTTCCGGATCCGAGGTGGACACCGATCCGGAGCCCGACCGAGCCTCGCAACCTGTCGGCCAACTCCACCGCGGCGGCGTCCACGCGCGCCCGCTCGTCGATTTCTACGTCCAGGTCGAGGCGCTCCCCGGCGGCAAGTTGCGCCTCCAGGTCTGCAAACAGGTCGTCCCATCGCATGGCGCCAGCGTAGGCGTGCCCGTCGGGCCGGTCAATCCACATCACCCCGGAGCCTCTAGACAAACATACCCGGAAAGGGACAAACTCTTTTTAAAGACGTCAAACTGCATCAAACAGCATCAAAGGAGGTTTTTGTGGCTATCAGGAACTTTTCCGGCACCGGGTCCCGGCGGAGACTGGGTGCAGACGCATCCTTGGCCCTGGTCATCCTGCTGCTGGGGGCCTTCCTAGCCGTGTCGGGAGCCCAGCTTGCGCAGCGCCTGCAGGCTTCCGCGGCGCGGCGCCAGTCCGTCTCTTTCGAGGACCACATCGGCGTGGTGGCCAACACCGCCGGCCTCATCGTCGTCGTCTGGTGGGCGCTGTCTTTCCTGATTGCCCTTGTGTCCGCTGTCCTCGAACGCGGCGGCAGCCGCCGGGCCGCGGCTGCGGCGGGGAAATTCAGCCCGGCGTTCATGCGCCGGCTGGCGCTGGCCGCGCTCGGCCTGCAACTGGCCGCGGCCCCGCTGGCACACGCCGCGCCCGGCCCCGGCGGTCCGGGCGCTCCTCCCCCACCCGCGGTGGCCGCGGCTTGGACCCCCACCGGCGGCGCGCCGGGCGGCACCACTTCCGCAGCCGTTCCCGCACCGATGACCCTTCGTGCCCTGGAACCACCCGACCCCAGGCCCGGGCCCGGGAGCCTTGGACCGGATCCGCATTGGACGCCGGCGCCGCCACCGGTAGCTCCCGGCAGCCTCGCCGCCGGTCCGCTGCGGGCACAGGAACCCGCGCCGGGCATGGTCGAGAAGACCGTCCGGGCCGGGGATTCGCTCTGGAGTATCTGTGCCGCGGAGCTGGGACCGCTGGCATCCGATGTGGATATCGCTCGGGCGTGGCCGCGGCTCTATCAGGCCAACCGCGAGGTCATCGGCGGCGACCCCGGACTACTGCTCCCCGGCCAGGTCCTCAGGATGCCGTTCGCCCCCTAACCACAGCGCCCCGAACCRCCCGCAACAGCCCACGAGAGCAAAGGAAGCCCCATGAACCCCATTACCGGTATCCGCGCAGGCACCGCTGTCCCGCGGCCGCCGGCGTCGGCCGATCACCGCGCAGTCCCCTTTCCCTCCGCCGGCGGACCGGCCCCGGTCCTGCGGCTC
Source organism: Arthrobacter sp. 05N428_2 (assembly GCF_056397065.1). Taxonomy (NCBI): domain Bacteria; kingdom Bacillati; phylum Actinomycetota; class Actinomycetes; order Micrococcales; family Micrococcaceae; genus Arthrobacter; species Arthrobacter sp. 05N428_2. The sequence continues at coordinate 164,174 of NZ_JBFTMR010000004.1, forward strand.
GTGGACCAGGACCGCGAGGTGTGCGCCATTTGCCGGTCAACTGTGCAGGCCGCCGTTGAGGTCCTCGCCGGAACCCGTCCCGCCCAGCAGCTCGCCCGCCGCCTCGACGAGCGCTGCCTGGCCGCGCTGCAGCACCGGGCCGCGCTGACACGTCGTGTCGCCTCCGGCACATCACCGACGGCGGGCCGGCTGCACCGGAATCCCGCGGTCCGGTCGGTCCGCGCCAGCCGGGTCTCCGAGGACGTTTACGAGGCCAGCGCCGTGGTTTCGGACGAACTCCGCGTCCGGGCGGTTGCGCTCCGGCTGGAGCGCAACCGCCTCGTATGGCGCGTCACCGTACTCGAAATCGGCTGAAGTCCAGGCCGAACAACCAGAAAGGAGGGCGACGAGAAAGAGGCAGGGCCGGAACTTTCGTTCCGGCCCTGCCTCCGGCTGCCTCCGCGCGGAGGCTGCCCTAGCGGCGCTTCTTCTTCGCTGCGCGTCGCGGCGGCTCCTGCGCCGCTGCCTTCGCCGGGTTGCCGGAGCGCCCGGAAGACTTGGCCTCGACGCGGGTCCTGGCCGCACCGTCCTCGCCGGGAGCGGTGTACTGCAGCTGGGCCGGCTTCTCCGGGGCCTCCAGGCCGGCAGCGTGGATCTGCGGTTCCTGGTGTTCCGTGTGCTGTCCCTCGGCGTCGGCCACTACAACGTCCTGCGCTGGGGTCACCTCGACCTCCAGGTTGAACAGGAAACCGACGCTCTCCTCCCGGATCGCCTCCATCATGGCCTGGAACATGATGAACCCCTCGCGCTGGTACTCGACCAGGGGATCGCGCTGGGCCATCGCCCGCAGGCCGATGCCTTCCTTCAGGTAGTCCATCTCGTAGAGGTGTTCCTGCCACTTGCGGCCGATCACGGAGAGGACCACACGGCGTTCCAGCTCACGCATGCTTTCGGAGCCGATGACCTCCTCGCGGGCCTGGTAGACCAGCCGGGCGTCGGAGAGGATCTCTTCCTTCAGGAACTCGACCGTAATCCGCGACTTGCCGCCCGCCTCGTCGATCACGTCGCGCGGCGAGAAGCTCACCGGGTACAGGGTCTTCAGGTTGGTCCAGAGCAGGTTGAAGTCCCAGTCGTCGCCGGTCCCTTCGGCCGTCGCCTCGTCGATGAACGCGGTGATCGTGTCCTCAAGGAAGAACTGGACCTTCTCGTGCAGGTCATCACCTTCGAGGATGCGGCGGCGGTCGCCGTAGATGGCCTCGCGCTGGCGGTTCAGGACGTCGTCGTACTTGAGGACGTTCTTGCGCTGTTCGGCGTTGCGGCCCTCCACCTGGCCTTGGGCCGAGGCGATGGCTCGCGAGACGAGCTTCGATTCGAGGGCAACGTCGTCCGGCACGGAACTGTTCATGAGCCGCTCGGCCGCGCCGGAGTTGAACAGGCGCATCAGGTCATCGGTGAGCGACAGGTAGAAGCGGGACTCGCCGGGGTCGCCCTGGCGCCCGGACCGGCCGCGCAACTGGTTGTCGATCCGGCGGGACTCGTGCCGCTCGGTGCCGAGTACGTAGAGGCCGCCGAGGTTCAGGACTTCCTCATGCTCGTCTTTGACCGCCTGTTTCGCGGCCTCGAAGGCGGCCGGCCACGCGGCCTCGTATTCCTCGGAGTTCTCCTCCGGGTCCAGTCCGCGCTGGGCGAGTTCGGCGACGGCGGTGAACTCGGCGTTGCCGCCCAGCATGATGTCGGTACCGCGGCCGGCCATGTTGGTCGCGACCGTGACGGCGCCCTTGCGGCCGGCCTGCGCCACAATGGACGCTTCACGAGCGTGGTTCTTGGCGTTCAGCACCTCGTGGCGGACACCCTCCTTGGCCAGCAGCCGGGACAGGTATTCACTCTTTTCGACGCTGGTGGTGCCGACCAGGACGGGCTGGCCCTTTTCGTGCCGTTCGGCGATGTCCTTGACGACGGCATCGAACTTGACGGCCTCGTTCTTGTAGACGAGGTCGGCCTGGTCAATCCTGGTCATGTCCCGGTTGGTGGGGATCGCGAYGACGCCGAGCTTGTAAGTGCTCATAAATTCGGCGGCTTCGGTTTCGGCGGTGCCGGTCATGCCCGCAAGCTTGTCGTACATGCGGAAGTAGTTCTGCAGCGTGACTGTGGCGAGGGTCTGGTTCTCAGCCTTGATCTCGACGCCTTCTTTGGCTTCGATCGCCTGGTGCATGCCCTCGTTGTAGCGCCGGCCGGCGAGGATACGGCCGGTGTGCTCGTCGACGATCAGCACTTCGCCGTCGAGGATGACGTAGTCCTTGTCCCGCTTGAACAGTTCCTTCGCCTTGATGGCGTTGTTGAGGAAGCCGATCAACGGGGTGTTCGCGGACTCGTAGAGATTGTGGATGCCGAGGTAGTCCTCGACCTTTTCAATGCCGGCCTCGAGGACGCCGACGGTGCGCTTCTTCTCATCGACTTCGTAGTCGGTGTCCGGCTGCAGCCGCAGCACGACCTTGGCGAATTCGCTGTACCAGCGGTTCGTGTCGCCCTGCGCCGGGCCGGAAATGATCAGCGGGGTGCGGGCCTCGTCGATGAGGATGGAGTCCACTTCGTCGACGATGGCGAAGTTGTGGCCGCGCTGGACCAATTCGGACTTGTCCCACGCCATGTTGTCGCGCAGGTAGTCGAAGCCGAATTCGTTGTTGGTGCCGTAGGTGATGTCCGAGGCGTACTGTTCGCGGCGGACAGCGGGGTCCTGGTTGGAGAGGATGCAGCCGCTGCTCAGACCGAGGAAGCGGTAGACGCGGCCCATCAGGTCCGACTGGTACTCGGCGAGGTAGTCGTTCACGGTGATGACGTGCACGCCGTTGCCGGCGAGGGCGTTGAGGTAGGCCGGCGCGGTGGCCACCAGGGTCTTGCCTTCACCGGTCTTCATTTCGGCGATGTTGCCCAGGTGCAGGGCTGCGCCGCCCATCAGCTGGACGTCGAAGTGGCGCATCCCGAGCGTGCGTGACGATGCCTCACGAACCGCGGCGAAGGCCTCCGGGAGCAGGTCGTCGAGCTTTTCGCCGTCGACGTGGCGGGCACGCAGCCGGTCGGTCTCTTCGCGCAGCTCGGCGTCGGTGAAGGTCTGGAAGGAGCTTTCCAGGGCATTAATGGAATCGGCGTAGTTCCGCAGTTGCCGCAGGGTCTTTTTGTCACCCGTGCGGAGAAGTTTTTCAATCAGTGATGCCACGTGAAATTGCTCCCAGTCTCAAGCTGCCGAATTCCGGCGTGTTTAGTCTACGGGAGAGACGCAGGGCGGGACGCGCCTGTTCCCTCAGAGCGGATGCAGCCCGGCCACGGCCTGCGCGAGCGCCGGCGCCAGGTCCCCTACGGGGGCGACGACGATCCGGTCCAGCTCCAACCACTCTGCCATGAGCTGCAGCTCCTCGGCGAGTTCGACGGCGGTGTCGTCCGGCGCGCCGGGCTCGGCGTGGCTGGCCCGGGCGAGCAGATTGCCCGTCGCGCGGTCCGCTTTCAGGTCCACACGGGCCACGATGCCGTCACGCAACAGGAAGGGCAGCACGTAATAGCCGTAGCGGCGTTTGGCCTCGGGCGTATAAATTTCGAGGCGGTAGTGGAAGCCGAACAGCTCCTCCAGCCTGCGGCGTTCGAAGACGAGGGAGTCGAAGGGGCTCAGCAGCGCGCGGCCGCGGGCGGCGCGCGGCAGACCTGCGTCGGCGTGCCGGTACAACGGCCGGTTCCAGCCGTCCACCGTCACCGGTTCCAGCCGTCCGGCGTCCACGAGCTGTTCCACCGCGACGGCGGCGGCGCGCAGCGGGGACCGGAAATAGTCCGCGAAACACCGCAGGGTGCCAATCCCGTGGGCCTGCGCCGCGGCGTCGATCAGCCGGACCATGGCGGCCATGGGGTCCGGTTCGCGGCCGCCGGCGGGCGGCACGTGCTCAGGGTCCGTCGGCCCGGCCGCCCCCGGCGCAAGGACCTTGGCGGTCAGTGTGTAGCGGCGTTCAAAAGATTCGGTCCGCGACGCCGCCGAGACAAGACCCTGCTCGAAGAGGTGTTCCAGGACCCGTTTGACCGCGTTCCAGTTCCAGCCCCAGTTGTCCGTGCGCCGGTCCTCGACGTGGCCCAGCCGGGCCGTGAGCTCGGTGGCGGTCATCGGCCGTCCGGCGGCCAGCGCTGCCAGCACTCGCTGCGCCACCTCGGTGCGCAGCTCGGGATCCATGGCGTGGGCTCCGACCCACTTGCGGCTCTGCCACAGCACGAGGTCCGGGAAGTGCTCGGGCCTGATGAAACTGGCCTCATGCGCCCAGTACTCCATCATTCGGCGCGGATGCGTCGCCGCCATCCGGTGCAGGATGGAGCGGTCGTAGTTGCCGAGCCTGGAGAAGAACGGCAGGAAGTGGCTCCGGGCGAGCACGTTGACCGAATCGATCTGGACCAGATGCAGACGGGCAAAGGTCCGGCCCACCGCCCGTGCGCTCACGGGTGCGGCGGGCCGGACCTTGTCCAATCCCTGGGCTGCCAGTGCGATCCGCCGCGCCTGCTTGAGGCTCAGCGATGCGGGCACATCATTCCCTTCGTAGGGTGGCCGCCTGCTCAGGTGCGGGCGGGCTCATCTTCTGAACGATAGGCGATGACTTTCTCTTCCAGCGGAGCCTCGCCCGGTTCGCAGGTCTGGTCCAGGCTGATCACACCGTAAGTCCAGCCTTCGCGGCGGTAGACCACCGACGGGGCCTTCGTATCCTTGTCCACGAACAGGTAAAAGTCGTGGCCCACGAGTTCCATGTTGTCGACGGCGTCATCAAGGGACAAGGACGACGCCGGGAAGACCTTCCGGCGGATCAGCACGGGCGAGTCCCCGGCCGGAATATCGTTGTCCACCTCGTACGCGGATTTCTCGGCCGGCTGGGACTCCGGCTGGCGGCTCGCTTCCTCGTAGAGCGGCTCGTTGGCGCTGGCGGGTTCCAGGGTGGCCGTCGCCTCGGTGACGGATTTCGGGGTGTGCCGGCCGTGGTGAACCTTCTTGCGGTCCTTGGCACGGCGCAGCCGTTCAAGAAGCTTGTTGTAGGCCAGATCAAATGCGGCGAATTTGTCTGCGGCGCTGGCTTCGGCGCGAATCACTGGGCCTCGCCCCAGGACGGTCAACTCAACAGTGAGCATCTCCGCAGTCTGCCGGGCCTTGGTCTCCTTGGAAACCTTTGCGTCCACTCTCTGGACCTTGTCCCCCAGGGACGCGATCTTTGAGATCTTTTCGTCGGCGTATTCGCGGAAGCGGTCCGAAACCGTCAAATTACGACCGCTGATCATGAACTCCATGGTGCCCTCCAAATGACTTCGGTGACACGACGGCGGCACGTCCGGGGGCTGATCTGACTGACAGTCGAGCCCCTTTCCGAGCCGCTATCGACAGGTACATCTGTTCTTGGTACCCATCTTCGACGTTAGTTCATAGCCCCCTGTTATTCATCCTTTTTTGGTTTATTTTTTTCCCGTTCACTTGGCTTCCGCGCCAGTCCGGGCATCGCCGCGGCAAAGTCGTACTGGGCGGGCGGGCGTGTCGCCGCGAGCACCACGGCGCCTCGCACAACGCCTCCCGCAGCGCGCACCGCGCGTGCCGCTTCGGCCAGCGTGGCACCTGTGGTGAGCACATCGTCCACGACGATGCAGGCCCTGCTAGCCAGCCCCGTGGGACGCATTCCGCGCTTGATGTTCATTGAGCCGCGGACCCGCCGGGCCCTCGCGGCGCGTCCCAGTCCCTTTTGACCACCGGGCCAGCCCGCCAGAGCCATGGCCCGGCCCGCCAGAGGCGTGGCCCGGCCCGCCGTCGCCCGGGAACGGCCCGGAGGGCCAACCGGCGCCGGCCGTACCTTGCGGAGCACGTCAGCGACGGCGGTGCCCCTCAGGGCCGGGCTACGCTTGGCACGGGACAGCAGCAGGTGGACCGGGCTGAAGCCGCGGCGCCGAAAAGCGGCTCCGCTGCTGGGAACGGGGACCAGTAGTATCCCCGACGCCGGACCTGCGGCGGCCCCGACGGCCAGGGCCAGCGCCTTGGCCAGTTCCTCGGCCAGTTGGCGCTGGCCGTGCCGCTTGAAGGAAAGCAGGGCCTGCGCCAGCTCGCCCCGGTAGACCCCTGCCGCCACGACCGGAAGCAGGACGGACCCGTCCATGTCCACCAGGGCGGGTGCCCTCCCCTCGGCCCGGAACGGCCTGCGGGTCAGCAGGCGGATCCGGTGCGCGCAGGCGGCACAGAGCGTCCTGTCCTCCGCACCGCAGCAAACGCAGGCCACCGGCAGCGCGAGTGCCAGCAACTCCCCGGCGGCGGACTCCGCCCGCTCGGCGATCCGCGCCAGCCGGCCGGCGTAGTCACCGCGGTGTTTGGCGAGCGGCGGTGCCGGAGTGAGGTCCGGGTCACTGACCCGGTCCTTCCCATCGGTTGGGGCACGGCGGGGGGCATGGTGCCGTCGCTGGTTCACCCTTCAAGGCTGGGCCCCGCGTCCCCCGCCGGGAAGCCGGCCGCGCCGCTGTGTGGATAACCTGCCCGGCCGCTATCTGGACGAAGTTTTCCGGCCGCCGAGCACGCAGGCCGCAGCTCAGCCGGGGAAGGCCGGGTCGATGGCGCCTTTGAGTTGCTGCGACCAGCCGTTCCCGAGCCGCTGGAAGATGCCGTCCGCGGACTGGCCGAAAATCTCTGCCGGTCCATTGCCCGCACTGAGCGCGGTAAGCCCGGCCCAAGGTGCCAGTTGCTGCGGCGCCGCGGACGTTAGGGACAGCAGTTCGGGGGTGACGTTTCCGTTCGCGGACCCCTTCATGACGGCGATGGTGGTGTCGTTGACCCAGACGCCTTGGTCTGGATCAGTGGCAGCCAGCAGGGTTGTCGGCACGGTGAGGTCCCGCGGGGTGCCGTCGCCGTTGCGGATGATGCCCGTGATCTGGACGCTCGTCTTACCGTTCAGCTCCGAAATGACCAGAGCTCTGGTCCCTTCGCGGGAGATCCGGAACTCCTTGATCTGCCGTCCGGCGAGCCACGACGGCGCCAACGTCACGGAGGGCACGGTGGCGCCCTCCGCGACCCCGGTCGGACGGTAGGCCAGGACCTCGGTGGCCCCGCTCGCACCGGGACCGGCGGTCCAGACCCAGTCGTAGCGCCCGAAAGACGGCCGGGAGAGGCCGGCCCTCGTGGTGAGGGCGCGTGCGGGCTGGCCCGGGACGATCGAATACAAGGTGGTGCGGTCGGCGTTGAGGAAGGCCGCGGACTGGGAGACCGGGGATTCAGCCGGCAGGCGCGGCGCCAAGGCGCTCACCGGCTGCATGCCGGGCAGCGGGCTGAGCTTGTTGTTCTCGTACCGGACCAGGTCGTTGTTGCTGACCGCGATCTGGTGCGCCGGGACTTCCTTGTCCCGCACCGGCGGGAGCACCGACCCGTTGTCCTCGACCCGCACCAGGTCCTGGTTGGCCCGCAGTTCCACGTTGATCACATCGGGCTGGCTGCGGAAGGTCAGCGCAAGCTGGGTCTGCATCCGGAGCCGGTCCTCGTTGGACGCGTCCACGAGGTCCTTGGCCGACAGGTCCACCTGCGCTGCGCCGGAGACGACGGGGACCGACTCGCGGGCCAGCTTCATGCCGGACGGGAAGGCGCTGACGACGGCGCCCTTCAGGTAGGGTGCAGGGCCGCCGAGCAGGGCGCTGGTCATGGATTTGACGGTCTTCTTCTTGATGAACCAGCGCACATCGGGCACCGCGTAGCTGAAGGTGGGGTCGTAGAAGTAGATGGGGTACGCGCCGTAGATGACCTTGAACGTCTCCTCGGGGATGGCGGTCCCGTCGGGGATGTCCGCAATCCTCCATTCGCCGTCCACCTTGGTCAGCGTCGCGGGGATGCTCTCTTTGGAGCCTTCCGGCAACTGGGTGGCGATGCCGTCGGCGTCGACCGAGTACGCCAGGTCCAGTTCGTAGTTAAAGACGTTTTCGACGGCGGTGGCCACCACGCGGGCGGAGCGGAAGACGAGTACCCGCTGGTCCGGCTTCCATTTCACCGAGGACGCCTGGGTGAGGTATTGCCGCGCCACCGCATAGTCGTCCTCGTAGCCGCTGCCGGCGAGGTAGAAATCCTCGATTACCGAGTCCGGACCCGCTCCGGGCCTCGGGGCTACCGGGAAGAAGACCGGCGCGTTGTTCGGCTTTCCAGCGCTTTCATCGGTGCTCTTGCCCACCGGCCCCGAGCGCGGGATCTGCGCACAGGAAGTCAGGAGCAGCAGGACCAGCGCCAGCAGCGCGGCGGTGAGGCCGGTGAGTTTCCGGGCGCCGCTCATGGCTTCTCCTCTGTCTCGGTCGGTCCGGCCTCTTCGTTGGAGCCGGGGGCCGCCGGGCGGGGCACCGTGACGGCGCGGTCAAGCAGCAGCATCATCTGTTTGCCGGCCCCACCCTCCAGCACGACGTCGGCGGGTTCCAGCTGGAGCGGGGATCGGGTGATCGTTTCGCCTTGGCGCAGCGGCAAGGTGAGGCGGAAGTTGGAGCCGCTGCCCTTCTTGCCCCAGGCCTGCAGCCAGCCGTTGTGCAGCTTGGTGTCCTCGGCGGCGATGGACAGGCCCAGGCCGCTACCGCCCGTGGTCCGGGCCCGGGCCGGGTCGGCACGCCAAAAACGGTCGAACACGCGGGCGGCTTCCGCGGAGGTCATGCCGATTCCGTGGTCCCTGACGGCCACGGCCACGGCGGTCTCATTGGCGGCCACCGAAATGTTGACCGGCCGTCCTTCGCCGTGTTCCAGCGCGTTCAGGACCAGGTTGCGCAGGATCCTGTCGATCCGCCGGTCATCCATGTCGACAATGATGTTGCCTGCCGGGGCGTTCAGCCGTACCTCCGAGCCGTACTCGGCGGCCACCGGCCCCACCCCCTCCAGGACGTGTCCGATCAGCTGGACGATGTCGGTCGGTTCGGCGTCGAGCATGGCCACGCCGGCGTCGAATCGGGAAATCTCCAGCAGGTCCGCCAGCAGGGACTGGAAGCGCTCCACCTGGTGGTACAGCAGCTCGGCGGACCGCTTGTTGATCGGGTCGAACTCGTCGCGGGCGTCGTACAGCACCTCTGCGGCCATCCGGACCGTGGTGAGCGGCGTCCGGAGCTCATGCGATACATCGGAGACAAAGCGCTGCTGCATCTGGGACAGGGTGGCCAGCTGGGTGATCTGCTCCTGCAGGCTGGCAGCCATGTGGTTGAAGGAGGCTCCGAGCCTGGCCACTTCGTCCTCACCCTTAACCACCATGCGTTCCTGCAGCTGACCGGCGGCGAGCTTTTCGGAGACGACGGCGGCATGGCTGACCGGGCTGACCACGTTGCGCGTGACGTACCAGGCGATGGCGCCGATCATCAGGGCGAGAACGGCGGCGCCGGCGAGCAGGACGTTCTGGATCTCGTCCAGTGTCTTCTGCGCCGTGTTGAGGTCGTAGATCAGGTACAGCTCATAGACGGTTCCGTTGAAAGTCACCTTGTTGCCGACGGCGATGCCGGGACGGTCCTCGGTCCCGACCGGGAATTGCGTGGACGCCCAGAACTGGTCCTTGCCGGAGTCCTGGACCGCCTTGCGCAGGTCGGTGGGGATCACGCTGATCGTGAGCTGGTCGGACGCCCGGGATTCCACCCAGCGGTTGCGCGGCTTGGTCTGTTCGGGCATGGCCTCGAAGACGTAGCGGCGCTGGATCACGGAGCCGCGCCCTTCGACGGCGTTCAGGGTGTCATAGACCAGCGTGATGACGCTGGACTGGTCGGTGACCTGCGCGCCGTCGAACGTGTCTTGGACCTGTTTGACGTTGTAGCGGGTCTCCGACTCCGCCTGCGTCAGCCGCTCCTGGAAGAGGTTGTCGGCGATCTGGTTCGAGAGGTAGGCGCCGACCACGGCGAAGGAGCCGATCGCCAGCATCAGAGTGGTCAGCACCGTCCGGAATTGCAGCGACCGCCGCCAGCGCCGGTGCAGGGCGCGCAGCAGATACCGCAGGGCCGGGAGCAGTCGCGATGCCCCGGTGAGGACCAGCCGCACCACCCGGGCGTTGACGATCCGGGCCCGGCGGGCCCAGATGCGGGCACGGAACAGCGCGGTCATCGCACGCGACGAGGACGGCGCAGCGCTCTCCGGGGCGGATTCCGTCGCGACGCTCTCCGGGGCGGATTCCGGTCCGACGCGATGCGGGGCGGCGCCCTCCTTGGCGGGCGCCGGGCGGCCGTCCGCCGGCTCAGGAACCTGCTTTGTAGCCGACACCACGGACCGTCAATACAACTTCAGGGGCTTCGGGATCACGCTCGATCTTAGAGCGCAGCCGCTGGACGTGGACGTTGACCAGCCGGGTGTCCGCAGCATGCCGGTATCCCCAGACCTGCTCCAGCAGCAGCTCCCGGGTGAAGACCTGCCAAGGCTTCCGGGCAAGGGCGACGAGCAGGTCGAATTCGAGCGGGGTCAGCGAAATCCGCTGGCTGTCACGGCTGACCACGTGGCCGGCGACGTCGATCGTGACGTCTGCGATCCGCAGGGTTTCCGGGGTTTTCTGGTCCCCGGGGCGCAGCCGTGCCCGGACCCGCGCCACGAGTTCGGCGGGTTTGAAGGGCTTGGGCACGTAGTCGTCGGCTCCGGATTCGAGCCCGCGGACGACGTCCGAGGTGTCCGCTTTGGCCGTCAGCATGACGATCGGGACATCCGACTCGGCCCGGATCAGGCGGCACACTTCGATGCCGTCCATGCCCGGAAGCATCAGATCCAGCAGCACCAGGTCCGGTTTGGAGGACCGGAAAACCTCAAAGGCCTGCCCGCCGTCCGCGCAGAAGACGGGGTCGAAGCCGTCGTTGCGCAACACAATGCCGATCATCTCGGCCAGCGCCTCGTCATCGTCCACTACCAAAATCCGTGCCTTCATAGGTATATATTCCCCTATTGAAATGGCTTTGTCGTATTCGGGCCGTTCCCGGCATGGCGCGGCTGTGCTTGGAACGGCGCAGAGGCGGTGGCCACGGATCCGCTGCGGTTGCCGTCCGGGAACGCGTAGATTCAGGGGAAGGCCGCCGGACGGCTACGACCCCCAGGAGGATGCATGACCGGCTATGAACCCATCTATCGGCAGGGCCTCGGGCCCAGCTTTTCCCGCCTGCAGCCTGAACTTCAGGAGTATTTCTCGCTTGCGCCGGGTTCCGGGCACTACGGCGTGGGCGAGGGTGTCTTCGACGTCGTCGGCTGCCGGCAGCGGTGGCTGCGGCCGCCGCTGCGGCTCGCCACCGGCGAAGAGGCGTTCTTCCCGGAATACGGCGAGGGCGTCCGGTTCCGGATCGAAAACCACGCCCATCTGGACCCGTTCGGGCGCTCGAGCCTGACCGCCCGGCGCGAAATCTTCTTCCCGCAGGCCACCCGGATCTTCCAGGACACCACCAGTCTGGACTCGTCCGCCGGCACCCCCCGGCTGGTGGATTACGTCGGCCGCTACCGCCGTCTCGTCACCGACCTCAACCTCAGCGTCACGCCCGAAGGGCGCCTGCGCGGCGTCTCCGAGGCCTCCCGGCTGTTCCTGGGCCCGCTCCGGCTCGCGCTGCCGGCCGCGCTCGATGCCAAAGCCTACGCCGAGCAATGGTGGGAGACGGCCGACGGCGCCCCGGGCCGGCACCGGATCCAGGTTAAGGTCATCCAGCCGCAGCTCGGTCTGGTGCTGGTCTACGCGGGCAGCTTCGATTACCGGCTGGAGCCCTACCCGGACGGCATCCTTGCGCCGGGGCACCTTCCCCGCCGGGCCCGGCCCGACCGCTGGGAACGTCGGGTGTAGGCGCTAGCCGAGGGCGAGCTGGTTCAGCCCGTCGGCCAGCTGCGTCAGGCGGGTCAGCACCGCCGTCGCGGACGACGGCGTGTAGTCGGCAAGGCCGCCGGACGGCGTGACCCGCACCGAGGCCAGCGATCCGGCCGGAAGCCCGAGCTGGCGCCACGGCCGCCAGAGTGTTTCGACCGCCTGCGGTACGCGCGGCAACGCCGCAACCGGGTTGTCCACCGGCAGCGCACCGGCCCAGAGCCGCTTGCCGGCCTCCACGGCACCGGCGAGCTGCTCCCATTGGCGGGAGGTCAGGGCACGCAAGGGCACCGCGATCCCGTCCGCACCGGCGGCGAGGATCCGGTCAAAGGGCGCCTCGACTTCGGGCACCGAGACCACGATTTCGGCCGCACCCGCGGCGCGGAGGGCGTCGATGACGACCCGCCATGATTCGGCGACCTCGGAGCCCGCGACGGCGCGCAGCGTGCGGTAGCCGCTGGAGGTTGGGATGGTGCCGGCCATGACGGCTGCGATGTCCGGCTCGTCGAGTTGCACCACGAGGCTGGCTCCGGGCGCCGCGGCCGCCACCCGGCGCAGATGGGCGTCCACGCCGGCCGCGAGCGAGGCCGCGAGGTCCCGCCGCGCGCCGTGGTCGATGAGGGCACGTTCCCCGTTGTGCAGGTGCAGTCCGGCTGCAAGGCTGAGCGGGCCGCACAGCTGGATCTTGAGTTCAATGGCAGGGGTTTCCTCCGCGCCGATCACGTCGGCGAGGACGTTGATGTCGGTGGACAGCGCCGAGCGGGCGCGCATCAGATCCTTGCCGGGGCGGTCGACAAGCCGCCAGCCGTGCGGCTGGACGTCGACGGCGAGCCCCTCCAGCAGGGAGGCGGTGCGGCCCAGCGCGTCCGACCCGACGCCGCGGCCCGGGAGCTCGGCGAGGAAGGGAAGATGCGGGCTGCCCAACTCGCCGCGGATGATCCGGGCGGCCTCGACCGGGTCCTCCCCGGGCCACGGACCGAGGGCGGTGGCCGTGACCTGGCCGGGCGAATCCTGCAACGGCACGGCTAAGCCTCGGCGGAGACGGCGGGGTCCGCATCCTGCCTGGCCAGGCCGGCGGCATCCTTCGTTGCCAGGTCGGCGGCCGCCTGGTGGTCTTCGGCGATGGCCTCGTGGTGGCGGATCACCTCGCCGATGATGAAGTTCAGGAATTTCTCGGCAAATGCAGGGTCCAGGTGGGCCTCGGCGGCGAGGTGCCGCAGCCGGGCGATCTGCGCCGCCTCACGGCCCGGGTCTCCGGCCGGAAGCTTGTGCGCGGCCTTGAGGAAGCCGACTTTTTGTGTGGCCTTGAACCGCTCGGCGAGCAGGAACACCAGGGTCGCGTCGATGTTGTCAATGCTCGAGCGGATTGAGAGCAGTTCCGCCATCACCGCCGGATCCACGTGGCCGGCCAGCGAACTGGCGGCGGGGTCGTAGGCATCGGCGTCGGGGAAATCCTGGTTCTGCTCGGTCATGGACCCAGTCTAGGGGCTGGGGTGGAAATCCTCCGGGTGTTAAGCGGGGGCCGCCGCTCCCCCGCCCCGGGCGGCGCCGCAAGCCGCGACGCGTCCCGCGTAGCGTCGAAAAAGGGGCATGCCCGCCGTTCGCAGTGAACGGCGGGCATGCCCTGAAACGCCGCGGCAGGTGCCGCAGCCGGTTCCTGCTGCCTAACCTCTCAGCACCGCCCGGAACTCCCGGCGGCGGCGGGCCTGCTCGTCGGGGTCGGGCACGGGCAGGGACGCGATGAGCTTCTTCGTGTACTCGTGCTGCGGATTGCCCATGACCTGGTTCCCGAGCCCTTGCTCCACCATCTTGCCTTTGTACAGGACGCCGACCCAGTGGGAGAGCATGTCAACGACTGCAAGGTCGTGGCTGATGAACAGGGCCGCGAATCCGAACTCCCGCTGGATCTCCTTGAAGAGTTCCAGCACCACGGCCTGCACCGAAACATCCAGGGCCGAGGTCGGCTCATCGGCGATGAGCAGCTTCGGGTTCAAGATGAGCGCCCGCGCCAGGGAGGCGCGCTGTCGCTGGCCGCCGGAGAGCTCGTGTGGGAACCTGTCAGCGTACGACGCCGGAAGCTGCACCGATTCGAGCAGTTCGCCGACGCGCTTTCGCGCCTCAGCCGGGCTCGGGTTCGAGTGGATGATCAGCGGTTCGGCCACGCAGTCGCCGATGGTCAGTTGCGGGTTGAAGGATGCTGCCGGGTCCTGGAACACGAAACCGATCTCCTTCCGGAGCGGCTTGAACGTGCGCTCCTTGAAGTTCAGCATCTCGTAACCAAGGACCTTGAGGCTGCCGCCCGTGGTCCGGTTCAGTCCGGCGATGGCGCGGCCGATGGTGGTCTTGCCGGAGCCGGACTCCCCCACCAGGCCGAAGACTTCCCCTTCGGAGACGGTGAAGCTGACGCCGTCCACGGCCTTGAAAGCCGGAGTGCCCAGCCTTCCCGGATACTCGATGGTCAGGTTCTTAGCCTCGACGAGGACCTTTCCGCCCTGGTGGGCGCGCTGTGTCATCCCTTCGGAGGCGGAGTTGCGGCCAAGGTGCGGCACCGCGGCGAGCAGCTTCTTTGTGTAGTCCTCCTTCGGCTGTGCGAACAGGACCCGGGCAGGGGCTTCTTCCACCACATCACCCTGATACATGACGACCACGCGGTCGGCGAGGTCGGCCACCACCCCCATGTTGTGCGTGATGAGCACAATGGACGTTCCGTACTTGTCACGCAGGTCCCGGAGTAGCTCCAGGATCTCCGCCTGGACCGTGACGTCCAAGGCTGTCGTGGGTTCGTCGGCAACGATCAGACCCGGGTTCAGGGCCAACGCGGCCGCAATGACGACGCGCTGTTTCTGGCCTCCCGAGAACTGGTGCGGATAGTAGTTCACCCTCGATTCCGGGTCCGGGATGCCGACCTTTCGGAGGGCTTCGATGGCCCTCGCCTTGGCTTCCTTCGCGGAGACGCGGTGGCCGCCGGCGTCGGCGTGGGCCCGGATACCTTCGGCAATCTGCCAGCCCACGGTGAAGACCGGGTTGAGCGCTGTCGACGGCTCCTGGAACACCATGGCGACGTCGCGGCCGCGGATCTGCCGGAGCTTCGCTGCACTGACGCTGATCACGTTGTTGCCGTTGATCAGCACCGCACCTGAACTCACAGCCGTCTCCGGCAGGAGGCCGAGGATGGTTTTGGCGGTGACGGTCTTGCCCGAGCCCGATTCGCCGACGATGGCGACCACCTCGCCGGGATTCACTTCGAGGCTGACGTCCTTGACTGCGTACACATCGCCGGAGTCGGTTGCGAAGGTGACTTTGAGCTTGTCGATGTCCAGCACCGGGCGTGTGCCCGCTTCCGGCTGGTCCGAAACGGAACCGATATCGATGGTCATGGCATTCTCGATTCTGCTGATGCTTCCGCCCCGGGCGCGGCCTGCGCGCCGTCCGGGCTGCCGGCGGGTGCCTTGCCGCCGGCACGCTTGCGGCCCCTGAGCCGCGGGTCGTTGAGGTCGTTCATGCTCTCGCCGACCAGCGTCAGGCCGAGCACGGTCAGGACGATCGCCATGCCGGGAAAGACGCCGGTCCACCAGATGCCGGAGGAGGCGTCAGCCATGGCCTTGTTGAGGTCGAAGCCCCACTCGGCGGCGGATGACGGTTCGATACCGAACCCGAGGAAGCCCAGGCCCGCGAGGGTCAGGATGGCCTCGGAGGCGTTAAGCGTAAAGATCAGCGGCAGGGTGCGGGTGGCGTTCTTGAAAATGTGGCGCCCCATGATGCGGACGCTGGAGGCACCCACCACCTTGGCCGACTCGACGAAGGGCTCCGCCTTCAGCCGGATGGTTTCCGCACGGATCACGCGGAAATACTGCGGCACGAAAACCACGGAAATGGCGAACGAGCACGCGACGATGCCGCCCCAGAAACTGGACTGGCCGCGGTTGATGACGATCGACATGACGATGGCCAGCAGGAGGGACGGGAAGGCGTAGATCGCGTCGGCGATCACCACGAGGATCCGGTCCAGCCAGCCGCCGAAGTAGCCGCTGACCAGACCCAGTGCAACGCCGAGGAAAATCGACATTGCCACGGCCACGACGATCACGATCACGGCCGTCTGGGAGCCCCAGATGACCCGTGAGAAAACGTCGTAGCCGCCCACGGTGGTGCCCAGAATGTGGTTTCCCCCGGGCGCCTGCTGGGCGGGGAAGGTGCCGGACGCGTCACTGAGCTGCGAGTACCCGTAGGGCGCGATCAAGGGGGCGAGGACCGTCGTCAGGAGGAAGAAGATGGTGAGCACAAGGCCGGTGACGAGCATGCCGCGTTGCAGCCC
Organism: Arthrobacter sp. 05N428_2; assembly: GCF_056397065.1. Classification (NCBI taxonomy): domain Bacteria; kingdom Bacillati; phylum Actinomycetota; class Actinomycetes; order Micrococcales; family Micrococcaceae; genus Arthrobacter; species Arthrobacter sp. 05N428_2. The sequence continues at coordinate 180,263 of NZ_JBFTMR010000004.1, forward strand.
GACGCTCTTCCGGAAATGTGAAATGACCGGAAGCCGGTAAATGAGGGGCTGCTTGCGCCCGCTTACTATCGTTGCGTTCATGGCTAGTACCTCACTCGCGGGTCGATCAGTGCTGCGACGACGTCGACGACGAAGTTGGTGACTGCAACGATGACCGCCAGCAGCACAACGATGCCCTGGACGGCGACGAAGTCGCGCGCGTTCAGGTACTGGACCAGCTGGTAGCCGAGGCCCTTCCACTCGAAGGTGGTCTCCGTCAGGACGGCACCGCCCAGAAGCAGCGCGATCTGCAGCCCCATGACCGTGATGATGGGGATAAGCGCCGGCTTGTACGCGTGCTTGGTCACGAGCCGGAACTCGCTGACGCCGCGGGACCTGCCGGCCTCGACGTAGTCCTTGCCCAGCGTGCCGATCACGTTGGTGCGGACGAGCCGGAGGAAGACCCCGGCCGTCAGGAGTCCGAGGGCGATGGCCGGGAGGACGGCATGGGCCATGACGTCGCCCAGCGCCCCCATGTTGCCGCTGCGCAGCGCGTCCAGCCAGTAGATGCCGGTCGGTGCGGACAGGCTCCCCATGGCAAGTTCGGTCCGTGTGGAGGCCCGTCCTGCGACAGGCAGCCAGCCAAGCCACACCGAGAAAGTCAGCTTCAGCAGCAGTCCCGCGAAGAACACGGGTGTGGCGTAGCAGAGGATCGCGAAAAAGCGCAGGACGGCATCGGGTGCCTTGTCGCGCCGGTGGGCAGCGACCATGCCCAGCGGGATGCCGACGAGCAGCGCCACGATGACGGCGTTGATGGCCAGCTCCAGGGTTGCAGTGCCGAACGTTGCCAGCATTTCGACCACGGGTCGGCGGTCGGTGATGGTGGTGCCGAAGTTGCCTGTCGCCACCTGGCCCATGTATTCGAAGTACTGCACAAAAATTGGCCGGTCATACCCGGCATCGTGAATTCTTTGCGCCAGGACATCAGGGGGAAGCCTGCCGCCCTGGGCCGCGGTGATGGGATCGCCGATGACCCGCATCAGGAAGAAGACCAAGGTTACCAGGATGAACATGGTCGGAAGGATCAGCAAGAACCGGACGAGGATATAGGTCCCCAGCCCCCCGCCAGAGGATTTTTTCTTGGACGGAAGGAGCCCGTCGGCGTCGCTTGGCGGCGCCTCTATCAGTGTTGTCATTGGTACCTAAACTTGTGCTTTCGCGGCTTTGGGCCGGCCCCGTGAGCTGCAGGTGCTGCAATGACCAGGAAAGGCGGGGCGCCGTGGGGGGCGCCCCGCCTCCTAGGCTGGTCAGAACCGCAGGGATGCAGTGTTACTTGGAAACAGTTCCCAAACGGAACTTGAAGGAAGCGTCGAGGGTGGAATCGACACCCTTGACGCCGTTGCCGGAGATGGCAACCTGCGCGCCCTGGAGCAGCGGAAGGGTGGAGATGTCCTTGGCCAGGGCATTCTGCGTGTCCTTGATGGCCGTCTCGCGTGCGCTCTTGTCCACCGTGGTGAGCTGCTTGTTAATCAGATCGGTGACGGTGGGGTTGTTGTAGTGGTTCTTCAGGAAGCCGCCGTCGGGGAAGAACGGGGTGAGGTAGTTGTCGGCGTCGCTGAAGTCCGGGAACCAGCCGAACTGGAACACGGGGTACTCGTCAGCGCGGCTGGCCTTGCTGTAGGTGACCCATTCGGTGGATTGCAGGTTGACCTTGAACAGGCCGGACTTCTCCAGCTGGTCCTTGATCATGGCGTATTCATCGCCGGAGGACTTGCCGTAGTGGTCCGGGTTGTACTGCAGGTTCAGAGTGACCGGGCTGGTCACGCCGGCGTCGGTCAGGACCTTCTTGGCCTTGTCCAGGCTCGGCTTGCCGGCGTCGCCGTAGGCGTCCTTGAAGGAGGTGTTGGCGCCGAGGAAGCCGCTGGGGACGTTGGAGTACAGGGGCAGGTAGGTGCCCTTGTAGACCTGGTCGGCGATCGCCTGGCGGTCGACGAGGTTGGCGACGGCCTGACGGACTGCGAGCGCCTTGGCCGGATCCGCATCCGCGGTCTTGGCGCCGAACGGCATCGTGTTGAAGTTAAACGTCATGTAGCGGATTTCGCCGCCGGGACCGACGTTGACCTTGACCTTGGAATCCTTCTTCAGGTCATCAATGTCGGTGGCGCTCAGGCTACGGTTGGCCACGTCGATGTTGCCCTGCTGGATGTCCAGCTTCATGTTCGTGGGATCGGCGTAGTACTTGATCGTCGCCGCATCGTTGGCCGGCTTGCCCAGCACGCCCTTGTAATCGGGGAAGGCCTTGAAGCTGATCAGCTCGTTCTTTTTGTACGTGTCAATCGTGTACTGGCCGTAGAAGGCCTTGGCCTTGACGATCGAGTCGTCGTCGAGCAGCTTGTCGGCCGGGAAGACTTCGTCGTCCACGATCGGCGCGGCAGGGCTGCTGAGGATCTGCGCGAAGGTCTGGTCGTTGGCCAGCTTCAACTTGAAGACAACGGTGGTGGCGTCGGGGGCCGTGATGCTGTCGATGTTCCCCAGCAGGCTCGCGGGACCTGCGGGGTCGTTGATCTTCATCTGCCGGTCAAAGGAGAACTTGACGTCCTTGGAGTCCAGGGTGTGCCCGTTGGCCCACTTCAGACCGGACTTGAGCTTGACGGTGAACTCGGTCGGCTTTGTGAAGGATGCCGACTCAGCCAGGTCCGGAACGGGATCGGCGCTGCCGGGCTTGGAGTTGAGCAGGAAGGAGTAGACCTGGTTCATCACCATGAACGAACCGTTGTCGTACGATCCGGCTGGATCCAGCGCGGTGACCTTGTCCGTGGTGCCGTAGGCGATGGGGCCGCTGGCTGCAGCTGATGAGCCACCGCCGCCGCCAGACGGGCCCGTGCAGGCCGTCAGTGCAAAGGCGGAAACCCCGGCGAGCGCGATGACGCTCTGGAAGGCCTTTTTGTTCATTGCCATCTGTGAACTTTCTGTTCGATGAGTACTGGTGCGCGGCCCGAACTAGCTTGACTCGGTAGGCAGCACGCCGTCGTGATTCCTAGATTCAACCAGAAGACCACTCGATGAATCGCCTTCTCTTGTGAGTTGAGACACAAAATTTACACTATCGCACGAAACTCATCGTTTTCTGCAGGATTTCGGTCCTATTTCCGGCACCCGGAAGCGCGGACCTGACTCGTCGGTGCGGGGGGCGGTTTCTGCCCAAGCACCACCGGACATGCCCTCCGCACACGGCCAGGAATGGACATAACCCCACTCTGCGCATCCCTGGCCGCGAAGGATGAGCATGGGTTGCGGACTCGGGGCCTACGGGTGAGCATGCGCCACGGCCTCGGGGCCAGCCGGTGAGCATGCCCCGCGGCCTGGTTGACGAATGGACATGCCCCCAGTATGGGCCGGGGAACGGACACAACCCCACTCTGCGCATCCCTGGCCGCGAAGGATGAGCATGCGCTGCGGACTCGGGGCCTGCGGGTGAGCATGTCCCGCGGCCTGGTTGGCGAATGGACAAGCGCTCCTGCCCTCCCGGCAATGGACACAATCCTGCGCTGCTCGTCCCTGGCTGCGAAGAATGAGCATGTGCCCCGGTCGGGGGCGCTCGCGGGTGGGCATGTCCCACGGTCCGTGGAGTCGGCCCAGAAAAGCTAGAGGGCGGCGCGCTGCAGCGACCGCGCGGCGTCGATCGTGGCCTGGCCCAGGACCCGGCTGCCCTGGTACAGCACCACGGTCTGGCCCGGGGCCACACCGCGCAGCGGCTCGGTCAGGGTGACGACAAGGTCCCCGCGCTCCATCCGGGCAGTGGCCGGCACCGGGTCGCCGTGGGCTCGGACCTGGGCGTAGCAGTCGAACTCCTCGCCGGTGGCGATCTGGGCGATGGGCAGGCCGGCCCAGGAGACCTTGATGCCGCGAATCTCGTCGATGGCCAGCAGCGCCTCCGGGCCCACCACCACTTTGTTTTCCTTGGGCCGGATCTCCAGTACAAAGCGCGGTTTGCCGTCGGCGGCCGGCGTGCCCAGCTTCAGGCCGCGGCGCTGGCCGACGGTGAAGGCGTTGGCGCCGGGGTGCTCGCCGACCTTGGCGCCGGACTCGTCCACGATGTCGCCGGTGGTCATCTCGATCTTTTCGGCAAGCCAGCCGGCGGTGTCGCCGTCCGGGATGAAGCAGATGTCGTGGCTGTCCGGCTTGTTGGCCACAGACAACCCGCGGCGTTCTGCCTCGGCCCGCACCTCGGCCTTGGACGGCGTCTCCGCGAGCGGGAACATCGAGTGTCGGAGCTGTTCATGGGTGAGGACGCCCAGGACATAGCTCTGGTCCTTGGCCCAGTCCGCGGCGCGGTGCAGCTCGGGGTTGCCCTCGGCGTCGGTGATCACCTTGGCGTAGTGGCCGGTGCAGACAGCGTCGAAACCCAGCGCAATCGCCTTTTCCAGCAGGGCGGCAAACTTGATCCGCTCGTTGCAGCGCATGCACGGATTGGGCGTGCGGCCGGCGGCATATTCGTCGATGAAGTCCTGAACGACGTCTTCCTTGAAACGCTCAGAGAAATCCCATACATAGTACGGAATGCCGAGCACATCGCAGGCCCGCCAGGCGTCGCGCGAGTCCTCGATGGTGCAGCAGCCGCGGCTGCCGGTGCGCAGCGTTCCGGGCATGCGGGAGAGCGCGAGGTGGACCCCGACGACGTCGTGTCCGGCCTCGACGGCGCGGGCTGCTGCGACGGCGGAATCGACGCCGCCGCTCATTGCTGCAAGAACTCGCATGCTGGCTTTCTGTAGGTGTTGGGGGGTAGTGCCGGCGGTGGGCCCAACCGGTAGGTCCAGGTGGAACCAAAAGCAGTGGGACTAACACAACGCCTGCCGCCCCATTCTATCGCCACGCCGATTCCTCCCCAAAAGCCTTGACGCCACCGCCCCGGGACTCTAACGTCAGGCCTAACGGTTTTAGAAAATACGGCACACGCACAGGCGGGCGGCGCAGAGATGAATCGTGAAGGCATTGTGATTGTGGGCGGCGGATTGGCCGGCGCCACCGCCGCCAAGACCCTGCGGGCGGAGGGCTTCGACGGCCCGGTCACCGTGATCGCGGAGGAGGCGCACGCGCCCTACCTGCGCCCCCCGCTGTCCAAGGAGTACCTGCTGGGCAAGGAGGGCGAAGAGGCGCTGCCGGTGGTCCCGGACGGCTGGTACGCGGAGCACGACGTCGACCTCCGCCTGGGCGTGCCGGCCACCGGCGTGGACGCGACGACCCGGACCGTGGACCTCGGCGCCGGCGGCCGCCTCGGATACACCTCGCTGCTGCTGGCCACCGGTGCCCGACCGCGGTCGATTCCGCTGCCCGGCAGCAGCTTGGACGGCGTCATGACGTTCCGGACCCTCGACGACAGCCGGGCGCTCCGGGAGGCCCTGGCCGGCGGCGGCCTGAACGTGGTGATGGTCGGATCCGGCTGGATCGGAATGGAACTCGCGGCCGCCGCGTGCTCCTACGGCAACACCGTCACCCTGCTGGGCCTGGAGCAGGTGCCGCTGGCGGCGGCGATCGGTCCCGAACTGGGCGCCTTCTTCCGATCGCTGCACGAGTCCCGCGGTGTACGGTTCCGGCTCCCGGCGTCGGCGGCCGAGATCACCGGCGACGCCGGCCGCGTGACCGGCGTCCGCACCGACGCCGGCGAAGTCCTGGCCGCCGACCTGGTGGTCATCGCCGTCGGCGTCGTTCCCGAAACCACGCTCGCCGCGGCCGCCGGCGTCGAGCTGAAGAACGGAATCCTCACGGACGCCTCGCTGCGGACTTCCGCTCCCGGCATCTTCGCCGCGGGAGACGTCGCCAACGCCCTGCACCCCTTCACCGGCGCCCACCACCGCAGCGAGCACTGGTCCAACGCGCTCAACGGCGGGAAGGTCGCGGCCCGGGCAATGCTCGGCGAGGAAGCGGTGCTGGACACCATTCCCTACTTCTACACCGACCAGTACGACGTCAGTATGGAGTATTCGGGATACCCCACGCTCGTCGACGGGGCGCCCGTGGTCCGGGGCTCACTCGAGGACAAGGAATTCCTAGCCTTCTGGCAACGCGGGGGCGAGGTGGTGGCCGGCATGAACGTCAATTGGCCCCGAGCGGACAAGCCGCAGAAGACCATCAAGGCCCTCATTGCCGCACGCGCCGCGGTGTCCGCGGAGTCCCTCGCGGACCCGGGCATCCCGCTCGGGCAGTTGCTTCCGGAAGGTTAGCTGTCCGCGGCACGGAAGTTCGGCAGGCTAGCTGTCGACGGGGCGACGGGCGGCAGTCCCCGCGGTCTCGATGGTCGAGACATGCCCGGCCATGCCGGCCTGGCGGGCGCGGGCGTAGGCAGCGGGCAGGGCGGCCAGCAGGGCGTCGACGTCGGCGTCCGTCGACGCGTGACCCAGGGTGAAGCGCTGGGCGCCGCGTGCGGTGTTCTCGTCCAGGCCCATGGCGAGCAGCACGTGGGAAGGCCGTGGCACGCCGGCGGTGCACGCGGAGCCCGTGGAGGATTCCACTCCGGCGAGGTCCAGCAGGAACAGCAGCGAGTCGCCCTCGCAGCCGGCGAAGGTGAAGTGCGCGTTGCCCGGAAGCCGGCCCGCGCCGGCGGCTCCCCGCAGCACGGCCTCCGGAACGGCGGCGCGGACGCCGTCGATGAGGCGGTCCCGCAGGGCAGAGATCCGGGCGGACTCCCCGGCCAGGTTGCCGGCGGCAGCCTCCGCCGCCGCGGCGAAGGCCGCGATCGACGCCGTGTCCAGGGTCCCGGAGCGCACGTCGCGCTCCTGGCCCCCGCCGTGCTGGACCGGGGTCAGCGCCACGGCGCGGCCCAGGAGCAGGGCGCCGACGCCGACCGGTCCGCCGATCTTGTGCCCGGAGATTGACATAGCAGCCAGGCCGGACGCGCGGAAGTCCACCGGCACCGAACCGAACGCCTGCACGGCGTCGGAATGCACCGGCACGCCGGCGGCATGCGCCAGCCGCACGATCTCCGCGACCGGCTGAAGGCTGCCCACCTCGTTATTGGCCCACATGACAGTGACCAGGGCGATGGAGCCCGGATCGTCGGCCAGTTCAGACTCCAGCGCAGCGAGGTCCAGCACACCTTCGGCGTCCACGGGCAGCCAGCGGACGTCGGCCCCCTCGTGCCGTTCGAGCCATTCGACGGTGTCCAGCACCGCGTGGTGTTCAACCGTGGAACAGAGGATGCGGGTACGCCGCGGGTCAGCGGCGCGGCGGGCCCAGTAGAGCCCCTTGACGGCGAGGTTGTCGGCCTCGGTGCCGCCGGAGGTGAAGATGACTTCCGACGGGTGTGCCCCGGCGGCGGCGGCCAGGGCCTCACGGGCGTCCTCGACGGCCCGCCGGGCTCGGCGGCCGGAACCGTGCAGCGAAGACGGGTTGCCGGTGCGGGCCAACTCGCGGGTCAGCGCGGCCAGCGCCTCGGCGGCAAGCGGCGTGGTGGCGGCGTGGTCAAGGTAGACAGACACAGGCCAATTCTACCGTGGCCCTCCGTGCAGGCACCCCGGCGTCAGAGCGGCCTGATCCGGGCGCAGCACTGGGCTGCCGTGGCGGCATCCTGAGCCCGGAGGGCCTCGATGTCCAGGGCTTCGACCCGGCCCGGGTCCATGCCGCACGCCGCCGCGGCCCCGGCCAGGAAGGCGCCGTTCATGGCGCAGACCACGTCCGCGTGGCCCCAAGCCACACGGTGGAAGGGGCAGTTGAGCAGCACCAGCCCGCCGGCGCCGTCGTCCGCCGGCCGGTACCCTTCGGCGGCGAGCAGGCCCGCGAAGTCGTCCGCGGCGGCGGCGGCGTGGCCGCGTGCCTGCGCGGCCCGCAGCAGCGCGTCCCGGGCGGAGCCGCCGTCGGCCGTGGATTGTTCGATGGCCGTCACCAGCAGTTCGGCGGCCAGGTCATAGTTGCGCTCCGGAACGGAGGCCGAGACCTCCTGGACGACGGCGCGGTACAGTTTCGCCGGACGCCCGGAACCCGGCCCCTCCTTGCCGCCAAGTTTCCGGAACTCCACCGCCAGCACGCCGTCCTGGACCAGGCGGTCCAGGTGGAATGACACTGTGCTCCGCGCCAGCCCGAGCGCCGCGGCGGCATCGTCGCGGCCCACCGCCTGCTCCGCGGCGGCAACAAAATCGAAGAGCCGGCGGCGGTTCTCATCGCCCAGGGAGGCCACGGCGGCCACCCTGAGGCTCCATGGAAAGCGGTTCATGAAATCAGCCTAACTCTAAAAACAAGATTCGTTGCTTAACCTCTGCTTCCATTCTAAAATCGAATTATCCAATTTTAGAAGGAGTAGGACATGAAATCTTCAACAGCACTCGCAGCCCCCGCCATCGCGGTCGCGGCCGGTCCGCGGCAGGCCTTCCTGCTGCTCCGCACGGTCTTCACGGTGGCTCCGATCATTTTCGGCCTGGACAAATTCACCAACCTGCTGACGCACTGGACGATGTATCTCGCCCCGGCGGCAACCTCGGTGGTCCCGCTGCCGGCGCAGACCTTCATGTACATCGTCGGTGTCGTGGAAATCATTGCCGGCCTCGCGGTAGCGTTCCGGCCGCGTTTCGGTTCGCTCCTGGTAGCCGTGTGGCTGCTGGGCATCATCGTCAACCTGCTGGTCCTGGGCAGTTTCTTCGACGTGGCGCTGCGCGACTTCGGCCTGCTGGTCGCGGCGCTGGCGCTGAACCGGCTCTCCCCCGCCAAGACCCGGTAGCATCGGCTGCCGCCGCCGCTGCGGCGCCTATGCCAGGACCCGGATCGCCCCCGGGACGACGTCGACGGTCAGCGGCAGCGGCCCGATCCGCTCGCCGTCCGCGTAGGCCACGACGCCGACCGCCTCAAGCTCGACCTGCCGGACCCGGCGGAGCTCGACGGCCGGGTGGCCCACGTGCCGGCCCGAAAACACCTTGGGGAACACCGCGAGGAAGCGTAGACGGGACAGCGGCCGGACAATGAAGAGGTCCAGGTACCCGTCGTCGAGCACCGCCTCCGGCGCAATCTTCATCCCGCCGCCGATCGACTGCCCGTTGGCCACCGAGATCAGCATCGCTCCCTGTTTCCAGCGTTCCCCGTCGGCTGTCACCGTGTACTCGATGGCGCGGAAGGTAACCAGTTCACGCAGCATCGCCAGGTTGTACCGGGCCATCCCGCGGGGCCGGCGCCACGCATTGGCGCGTTCATTGACCGCGGCGTCAAAACCGGCCGAGACCACGCTGGCGAACCAGTGCGTCCGGCCGCCGGAGCGCACCCGGCCGGCGTCGATCCGCCGGCCGCCGGACGGCAGGGCCGCCAGAATCCGGGCGGCGGCCGCCGGGATATCATGCCGCGGCAGGCCGAGCGCGCGGGCCATGTCGTTGCCCGTGCCGCTCGGAATGACGCCCAGCGGGGTCTCGCCGAACGCGCGGCCCGACCCGGCGAGCGCGTTGACTCCCAGGTGCACCATGCCGTCACCGCCCACCACGACCAGCGCGTCCACGCCGTCAACCAGGGTCTTGTCCACGGCCCGGGAGAGCGACTCGTAACTGTCTTCGCACAGCAGCCGAACATCCGCCCCGGCCGCGCGGAAGCACTCCTCCGCCTCCCGGCCGGCAGATTGACCACGGCCGAAGGAGGCGCGCGGATTGACGGCCAGGGCGATCTTCATGGGCTGAATTATGCCAGCCGCCGGGAACCATCCACCGCCGCACGCACGTTGTTCCCCCGAGGGGTTCAACCGGCCGGTTAAACTGGCCACGCCGGAGGTTCCGGCCGCACCGGCTCCATTGACGCAAAGGAATCTTGCTTGACGCAAGGCAGCAGCTCGCACTACCAGGTCCTGAGGATCCCCGTAACGGCGACGGACAAGGACATAAAGGTGGCCTACCGCAAGGCCGCCCGCACGGCCCACCCCGATCACGGGGGCGACGCCGCCACCTTCCGCCGCGTGACCCTCGCCTATGAAACCCTCATCGATGCCAAGCGCCGCGCCGACTACGACCGCTCCTACGGCAGCGGCACCGCCTTCTCCAGCCGCACCGTCCCGGCCGAGGACGGGGCGCACTTCGACGCGCCCGCCGCCGGCAGCCGCGCCTCCGCCCATGTCCGCCGTCCCAACACGCCACGGAACACCGCCGCAGACGCCCCGGTCTACGTGCCGTCCTTCGAGGAGGTCGCCGCGAGCGGCGAGATGCCGCTGATCCCGGAATCGGTGGCGCGGCAGCAGGTCCACGGCATGCCCCGCCGGCGAGGTATTTTCGGGGCGGAGGCGCGCATCCAGCGCGAGATGCGGACCGTCCAGCTGATCACACGGCAGATCCTGCCGGCCATCCCGGCCGCCCGGCTGGTCAACGGCCTGCAGTCCCCTGCGGACAACAGCCACATCGACCACGTACTGCTTTCCGGCTACCGCCTGGCGATCATCGGATCCATGCTGCTGCCGCCGGGCGTCTACGCCTGGAACGGCAGCGCCCTGACCCACGGCGGCCGCTCCGTAGCGCCACCGCAACTGGCCCACGTGGTGCGGCGGATGCAGGACATCTTCCCGGAACTGAACGTCACGGGCTGGACGGTGGTCCACAGCACCGATGGCAATCTGCACGAACCGGTGATCGACCGGCACGGACGCTCCCGGGACCGCAGCGAAAGCCACGAGACCGTCCAGTTGGTCAATGCCGCCGGGCTGGCCCGCGGGCTCAAGCAGTTCCTCGGCTCTGGGCCGGCACCGAACACTGTCAACGTTCCGGTACTCGCCCGGCTGCTGCGCGGCATGCACTAGCGGCCACGCGGGCGCAGGCGGGATGCCGCGGCGGCGCGGCGGCGCGGCGGCTCGGCGGCGCGGCGGCTCGCTAGGATGGGAGCGTGTTCCGCATCCTCTTCCACAGTCCCGAAATCCCCGGCAATACCGGCAACGCCATCCGGCTGGCCGCCATCACGGGGGCCGAACTTCACTTGGTGGAGCCGCTGGGCTTCGATTTTTCCGACGCCAAGCTCCGACGCGCCGGGCTGGACTACCACGACCTCGCCGTCGTCACGGTGCACCCGGACATCGACGCCGCGTGGGCGGCGCTGGCCCCGGACCGGGTCTTCGCCTTCACGTCCGACGGCGACACCTCCTACACCGACATCAGCTACCTTCCCGGCGACGTGCTGATGTTCGGCCGCGAATCCGTGGGGCTCTCCGAGGAACTGAAGCACGACCCCCATGTGACGTCCCGGGTCCGGCTTCCGATGCTCCCGGCGCTGCGCTCGCTGAACCTTGCCAACGCGGCGTCGATCGCCGTCTACGAGGCCTGGCGCCAGCAAGGCTTCGCCGGCGCGAAACTGTAGCGGCAGCGCGCCACCTCTCCGGCCGCGGCAGGAAGTGGCGGCCGGCTCGACATCCAACCCATCCGTCGAACCCGTCGCGACGAATCCCCTCTTGAGAAGCCATCTACGGCGAACGTCGAGAGGAGCGAGGAGCGGCAGGTGAGCACAATGCAGGTGGATAGACGCCCGGCCCCACGGGCTGCGGGCAACCACGGCGGCGTTGACGCCCGCCCTGATCCCCGATCCACGGCTGGCACCTTATGCTTGAAGGTGATGGAAACTCCGAATGCCCCGAACCCCGAGGCCGCCGCTCCCCCTGCTGCCCCAGCCGACGTGAACCGCCGACTGGGAGCGCTGCTGGGACAGATCGCCAACGGGGACCAGGCCGCCTTCGCCGAGTTTTACCAGCTCACCTCGCGCCGCGTTTTCGGCATGGCGCGACGGGTCCTGATCGACGCCGACCTCAGCGAAGACACCACCCAGGAGGTCTTCCTCCAGGTCTGGCAGAACGCGGCGAAGTTCAACGCCGACGCCGGCAGCCCGCTCGCGTGGCTGATGACGATTTCCCATCGCCGGGCCGTGGACAAGGTCCGTTCATCGCAGTCCGCCACGGACCGGGAGGCCAGGTACGGCGCCAGCAGCCAGGAGATCGACCATGACTCCGTCTCCGATGAGGTCGGCAGCCGGCTCGAGGCTGAAGCGGTGGTCCGCTGCCTGGACACGCTGACCGACACCCAGCAGGAATCCGTACGGCTCGCCTACTACGGCGGCCTCACCTACCGGGAAGTCGCCGAGCGGCTCAACGCGGCCGTTCCCACCATCAAGTCCCGCATCCGCGACGGACTGATCCGCCTGAAAACCTGCCTGGGGGTGAGTTGAGATGAACGACATGAATCCACAGAACAGCGGCCGCACGCCCGGCGGCTTTTCCGCCGACATCGCCGGTGACCTCAGCTCCGGCCGCGCCATCGACCTCGCCGAGGTCTATGCGCTGCATGCCCTCGACGACGCCGAGCGCACCGCCGTCGATCGCCATATCGCGGACGCCCCGCCGGCCGAACGCGCCGAATTCGAGGAACGCGTCCGCCAGGCCCTCGAGACCCTGGCCCTGAGCTTCGGCGCGGAGGAAGAGCCGCCGGCCGGGCTCTTCGACCGCATCGTTGCGGCCCTGCCGTCGCAGCCGGCCGGCTCCGGCGCCGCGCAGTCCGGTCCCGCCGGTCCGCCGGTGGTGTCCCGGCCGGTCCGCGAACACGCCGAACTTCCGGTTGCCGACGAACTCGGCGCCGCCCGGCAGCGGCGCGACGAACGTCGCCGGCCGCAGGGCATGCGCAACTGGCTGATCGGCGTCGCCGCGGCGGCCGCCATCGCCGTCGGCGGGGTCGGGGTGGGCGCCTACGTCGCCAACCAGAACGATCCCCTCAATCAGGTGCTCCAGGCCAGCGATGTGCGCAAGGCGACGGTCGACGTGATCGGCGGCGGCACGGCCTCACTGACCCTTTCGTCCTCGAAGGACGCCGTGGTCGTGAAAATGAACGGCGTCCCGGCCCCTCCCGTCGGCAAGGTCTACCAGATGTGGCTGATCCCCAAGGACGGGTCCGCCCCGGTCTCCAAGGGCCTGATGGACGCTGCAGCCCTGTCCAAGCCGGCCGTCGTCACGGGCATCGGTGCCGCCGCCGCCCTGGGCATCACGGTGGAGCCGGTGGGCGGATCGAAGACGCCCACCATGCCCACCGTGGCCGCCGCCCCGCTCGGCGCGTAACCCGGGGGCCGAATCCCTGCCGGGGCTCCTCGGAAGAAGTCCAGCACCAAAAGGCCGCGCGGGCCCCGAAACATCGGGGCCCGCGCGGCCTTTTGTATTACTTGGTGGCTCTGCTGCGGCCGGGCTAGACGACCAGCGAGAGCAGCATCACGAAGGCGAAGCCGACCACGGAGATCAGTGACTCCATCACCGACCAGGTCTTGAACGTTTGTCCGACGGTCAGGCCGAACAGCTCCTTGACCAGCCAGAAGCCGGCGTCGTTCACGTGCGAGAGGAAGAGTGACCCTGCGCCGATCGCCAGGGCCAGCAGGGCTGCGTGGGTCGGAGAGAGCGAGCTGGCCAGCGGCGCGACGATGCCGGCCGCGGTCACGGTGGCCACGGTGGCGGAGCCCGTCGCCAGGCGCAGCGCCACGGCCACCAGGAAGCCGAGGACCAGCACGGACATGTTGGCACCCTCGGCCCATTTCTTGACCGCGTCGCCGACGCCGGCGCCGATCAGGGTCTGTTTGAAGCCGCCGCCGGCACCTACGATCAGCAGGATCGCGGCGATCGGGCCGAGGCTGGCACCGATCTTGGTGGTGATCTTGTTCCCGGTGAAGCCCACGGCGTAGCCGAAGGTGAAGATCGCCAGGAGCACGGCCAGGGTCATCGCCACGAGCGGCTGGCCGACGAAGTCGAAGAAGACCCGGATCCACGGCGCGGTTGCGGCAGCCGGCCAAACGATGTCCACGACGGCCTTAAGCAGCATCAGTACCACCGGGAAGATGATGGTCAGCAGCGTGACCAGGAAACTGGGCTGGCGTTTGACGCCTTCCAGGTCGGCGCCGTGCTCGGTGTCGATGCCGCCCGCGACGGCGGGGGCACCCACCGGGACCCACCGGGCGGCCAGCCTGGAAAAGAGCGGCCCGCAGATGATGACGGTGGGGATGGCGACCAGGAGCCCGAGTGCGAGGGTGGTGCCGAGCTCGGCCTTGACGGCGCTGATCGCGATCAGGGGGCCGGGGTGCGGCGGCACCAGGCCGTGCAGCACGGACAGTCCGGCCAGGGCGGGGATGGCGATGCGCATCAGCGGCATCTTGGAGCGCTGGGTAACCAGGACGATCACCGGGAGCAGCAGCACCAGGCCGATCTCGAAGAACATCGGCAGCCCGATGATCACCGCGACCAGTGTGATGGACCAGACCACCCGGTTGCCGCCCGCCTTGGCGAGCAACGTGTCCACCACCCGGTTGGCCCCGCCGGAGTCCGCCAGCAGCTTGCCCAGCATGGCGCCGAGGGCAATCAGCAGGCCGACCTCCTTCAGGACGCCGCCGACGCCGTCCTCGAAGTTGCTGATGATCTTGGCCAGTTCCACGCCGGAGGCCAGGCCGACGAAGGCTGAGCCGAGCACAAGGGCGAGGAAGGGGTGGAGCTTGAACTTGGCGATCAGCACCACGATCAGTGCGATGCCGAGGGCGGCGACCACCAGGAGTTGGGTGTCATGGCCGGTCCAGGCCTCGACGGCAGCCGGAAGCTGCAATGGTACGAGAGATTTCAAGGGGTTGTTCCTAGCTGGAATATGGGGTGGTGACCGGTGCGCGGTTAGCGGCCGGCCGCGTCGTCGGCGTCGAGTTGGAGCCGGTCGATGATTTCCTGGGCCTCGTCGGCAGGGGTAGCGCCGACGCACAGGGTGATGGAGTTTTCGTCCTCGGTGGGGGCTTCGAGGGCGTCGAACTGGGAATCCAGCAAGGCCGGAGGCATGAAGTGTCCGTGCCGGGAGGCCAGTCGGTCCGAGATCCGGTCCTTGCTGCCTTCGAGGAAGACAAAAACTACTCCCTCCCCGCGCAGCACGTCGCGGTAGCGCTTTTTCAGGGCGGAGCAGGTCACGACGCCGGGCGTTCCGGCAGCGGTGTGCTCCCGGATCCAGCCGGCGATGCTCTCCAGCCAGGGCCAGCGGTCTTCGTCCGTCAGCGGCTGCCCGGCATGCATCTTGGCGACGTTGGCCGCAGGATGCAGGTCGTCGCCTTCCGCCAGGTCCCAGCCGAGCCGTCCGGCCAGCAGCCCGGCGACGGTGGATTTGCCCGAGCCTGAAACGCCCATGATGACCAGAACAGGGTGCTGCGCAGTCTTCGCCATTAAAGTCTGCCTTCCATCAATAAATATGATTTAAACAGAGCAAGCATATGGCAGACGTCACCCGCGGGCAAACGCTAGAAGCCGGCGATGGTCCCCTGGCCGTTCACGGTAACGACGTGGAACGCTTCGGCGCTGCGGCCGGGGGCGAGTCCACCGCGTTGCGCGGTGTCCAGCAGGAGCCCGCGGACGGTGCGATCCATGGCCGCGACGTCGGGGTGCTGGCTGACGTGAATGTGGATGGCCGCCAGCTTGTCATCGACATGCGCGGTGATGTCGACGAAGTGGTTTTCCCGGTCCTCCGGCCCCGCAAAGAGCCAGAGCCAGGGCAGCTTGTAGGCTTCCAGTCCTGCGGCGGCCAGCTCCGGATAGGCGAACGGGTTTTCCAGCGCCGGGTAGACCGCCCTGGTCACTGCCTCCCCCACCGCCAGGTGGTCCGGGTGGCTCTTCTGGATCCGGTCCCAGTTGCGTTCCGGGTGCATGGCTAGCACGACGTCGGGGCGGATCTGGCGGATCAGCCGCACCACTTCGCGGATGACCTCGTGCGAGGCCTCAAGGTAGCCGTCGCGCTGGTGCAGGTAGTGGATGTCGCTGACCCCGACGAGCGCGGCGGCGCGCTGCTGCTCCTCGATCCGCAGCCGGACGATTTCGTCGCGCTGTTCCGGGTCGAAGCCACCGGCGTCGCCGTCGGTCATGATGCAGTAGCTGACCTGGGTTCCGGCGGCGGTCCACGCGGCGATGGTGCCGGCGGCGCCGAAATCGATGTCGTCCGGGTGCGCGGCGAAACAAAGCACCCGCTCGATCCGGGTCTGCTCCGGATCCAGCGGGCCGTGTGCCGCGGGGGCGTTGGTGCTCAATGGTCAGCCTTTGCGTTTCTTGATTTCTTCGGTGGCCTGCGGCAGGACCTCGAAGAGGTCGCCGATGATACCGAAGTCGGCGATCTCGAAGACGGGCGACTCGGCATCCTTGTTCACGGCCACGATCACCTTGGCGGTCTGCATGCCGGCCTTCTGCTGGATGGCTCCGGAGATGCCTGCGGAAATGTAGAGCTGCGGGGAGACGGTCTTGCCGGTCTGGCCGATCTGCGCGTCGTGGCCGATCCAGCCGGCGTCCGTGGCGGCGCGGGAGGCACCGATGGCGGCGCCGAGGGCGTCTGCGAGGTCCTCGACGGGCGCGAAGTTCCCGTCCACGCCGCGGCCGCCGGCCACCACGATCCGGGCTTCGGAGAGCTCGGGGCGTCCGCTGGCGGTCTTTTCGGTGCGGCCGGTGATCCGGGCCGACGCGGCGGTGGCCGTGGCCGGCACCTCGATGATTGCAGCTTGGGGCGCCGTGCCGGTGACTGCCGGCTCCGGGGTGATGCTGTTGGGCTTGACAGTGAGCACGGCTACCGGCGTGGTCGTCTTGGCGGTGGTCATGTACGAGCCGGCCAGGACCGATTTGTGCGCGGTGCCGTCGGGGTCGACGGCGACGACGTCGGTGATCACGCCGGCGCCGAGCTTGATGCCCAGGCGGGCGGCGATTTCCTTGCCCTCGGCGGAGTTCTCGGCCAGGACGATGGTGGCCCCGCTGGTTTGCGCGGCGGCCGCAAGGTAGGACGCCTTGGGTCCGACGAGGTAGTCGTCCAGGTCTTCGGCGGAGGGCCGGTACAGAGCCTGGGCTCCGTATTCGCCCAGAGCCGCCGCGACGTCGTCGTGCAGTTCGCCGTTGAGGGCCACGGCCGGTTCGCCGAGAGAGCGGGCGATGGTGAGCAGCTCCAGGCTGGACTTCTTCAGCGCCCGGCCGGGGGTGTCAATGAATACAAGTACTTTTGCCATGTCTGGGGATCCCCTTAGAGCAGCTTCTGGGCGGCCAGGAACTCAACCAGCTTGATGCCGGCGTCCCCTTCGTCGGTGATGATGGTGCCCGCGGTCCGCGGCGGGCGGACCTCTGCGGCTTCGACCACGGTCCAGGATCCGGACAGCCCCACGAGGCCCGGGTCGACGCCGATATCCGCCAGCGTCAGGGTGGTGATGGTCTTCTTCTTCGCCGCCATGATGCCTTTGAAATTCGGGTAGCGCGGGCTGTTGATCTGGTCGGTGACCGAGACGAGGGCCGGCAGCGTGGCTTCGACGGTGTCGGCGTGCGAATCCCCGTCGCGGCGGGCGGTGAGCTTGCCGCCGGCGACTTCGAGCGACGCCGCGAAGGTCACCTGCGGGAGGTCGAGCCGCTCGGCCAGCTGGGCCGGAACCAGGGAAGTCTCGCCGTCGGTGGAGGCCATGCCGGTCAGGATCAGATCGACGGGGGCGTCGGCGCCGAGGTGCCGGATTGCGGCGGCCAGCGCGAGCGAGGTGGCGGCGGCGTCGGAGCCGGCCAGCGCCTCGTCGCTGAGGTGCACGCCTTCGGTGGCGCCGATCTGGAGTGATTTCTTGACAGCGTTGACGGCGCCGGCCGGGCCCATGCTCAGTGCGATGACCTTGTTGCCGGCGGCCTCGCCGCCGCGCGCCTCGATCAGCTGCAGCGCGGCCTCGAGGGCGTATTCGTCCAGCTCCGACAGGATGCTTTCGGACCGGTCAGTCGTCTTGTCCCCGCCGCTGAGGTGGCGGTCGAACTGTGCGTCGGGTACGTGCTTGACCAGCACGATGATCTTCAGAGTCTCTTCCACTGTGTCTACAGCAGCCTTCCATCCGGGTGCGCGGCCAGCCGGGCGGGTCATGGCCAGGGAACGCCCGGAGGTGCCGGGGTGCTCCTAGCTAACCATATAGCGCGGGCCCGGCGCGGCCTTCGAAAAAGGCCCTAGAAGTAGGAATGCCGGCTGGCACCCCCAAGGTGCCAGCCGGCGTCGCGGGCGGGGTGCGCTGCCGCACCCGGTGCCTTCCGCTCGTGCTTCCTACTGGTCGGCGGCGGCCCCGAGGGTCACGTCCAGTTCCTTCGCCTGGCCGCCCCGGAGAACCGTTACCTTAACGCTGGCGCCGGCGGCCTGTTCACGCACGGCGGCAGTCAACTGGTTCGGATCGCTGATCGTTAGGTCCTGGAACTTGGTGATGACGTCGCCCACCTTGATGCCGGCCTTGTCGGCCGCCGAGCCGGGCTCGACCGTGGCCACATCGGCGCCAACAGAGAAGCCGGAAGACGAGGTGCCTGCCTTCGGCTTGACGCTTACCCCGAACTGGCCGTGGGTGGCCTTGCCGTTGGTGATGATTTCCTGGGCCACGCGCTTGGCGTGGTTGATCGGGATGCTGAACCCGACGCCGATGTTGCCGCTGCTGCTGCCGCTCGAGTCACCGCCGGCGGAGGCGATGGCGACATTGACGCCGATGATCTCACCCTTGCTGTTGACCAGCGCGCCGCCCGAGTTGCCCGGGTTGATGGCTGCGTCGGTCTGGATCACGTTGATCGAAATGCTGCCCTGCGCCGCAGTGCTCGGTGCCTGGCCGCCGCCGGGAGGCGCGAACTGGAACCCCTGGTTGCCGCCCTGGGAGTTGTCGGAACCGTCCTTGGGGGCTGCCGAGGACGCCACGCTGATGGTGCGGTTGAGCGTGGAGACGATGCCGTCGGTCACGGTCCCGGTCAGGCCCAGCGGGGAGCCGATCGCGATCGCGGTGTCCCCGACGTTGAGCTTGTCCGAGTCGCCCATGGTGGCAACGACCAGTCCGGCGGGGTTGTTGACCTTGATGACCGCAAGGTCAGAGAGCGGATCCGTACCAACGACAGTCGCACTGAAGACCCTGCCGTCGCTCGTGCGGACTTCCAGCGCGGCCTTCGACGTCTTGCCGTCCAGGGTGACGACGTGGGTGTTGGTGAGGATGTGCCCGTCGCCATCGAGGATGATGCCGGACCCGGTCCCGCCGTCGCTGCCGCTCGTGGCCTTAATGGTCACGACGCTCGGGGAGGCCTTCACAGCCGCGGCCGTGATGGCGTTGACGGAGTCCTGGTTGTTCACGATCACGGTGCCGGACTGGCCGGTGCTGCTGGTGGAAGCGAGCGGCCGGTTGCCGATCAGGGCGTTGCCCCCGGCCACGACGCCGCCCCCGACGAGGCCGGCGGCCAGGATGCTGGCCACGAGCGTGGGGACGCCGAACGCCGCCTTGCGCCGCGGCGCGTTGCCCGGGTGGTTGTAGCCGCCGTTGTGCGGGGCCGGCGGCTGGTTGCCGTAACCGGCGTAGGGGCCGGGGCCCTGTGCGTACTGTCCGGTGTACGCGGCCGGCGACTGGGCCGCGGAGTGGCTCTGGACTGGTTCCCCGTGGGACTGGGACGTCGGCGCACCGAACTGCTGGGTGTCGGGGGCCGCATGCTGGCCGTACGCCGGCTGGCGCTGCGGATATACCGGCCGCGGGGCATCATCCGCCGGCCGGTCCAGCCGCATGGTCGGATTCTCCCGGGCTGAGTCGTCCGCCGCGGCCTGGGGAGCCCCGGCAGCGGTCTGGCCAGGCTCCAGCGGTTCCCGGTTGCTCGTTGATGGATCCGGTGACGCGCCCTGCGTTGGGTTCTCAGTCATGGGACTTCCTTTCATCCTCGTCTGCAGTTAACTATGGTCGCCCCGGCTGGTACAAGAGCGAACATTTGCTGGGAGGTTCCTGAACGCCATCGCGTCCGTTCATGGCCCGCGGAAGGCCGTCCCGGACGCTTCAGCGCGTTTCGCCGGTGGCATATTCCCCGCGGTGGACGGTCTCCGGGGTGCACCATAGAATCAAATGGAATTGCCACAGCGACCTGCGGCTTTGGACCTGCGCGGGGGCGCTGTCGTGTTCTGAGTGGACCGGATCGGCCCGATCCGGTCACGGAAGTGCTGAAGGGTTGCGCATGCGGTCAATGATGAAACGATTCCTCGCCGTTATCGGCGTCGCCGGACTGCTGGCCCTCCCCGCCGCTCCCGCGCTCGCCGAGGATCCGGTGACTCTGGATCCCGCCACTAAGATCGTCGACTCGGCCGGCGTCCTGGGCGGAAAGAAGCCGGATGTCGAGGCCGCAATCAAGAAACTCGGCACCGACCATCAGATGAATCTCTACGTGGTCTACGTGAAGACGTTCCAGAACCCCACCGACAGCGGGCAGTGGGCCGCGACCGTAGCGCAAAACGCCAACCTGGGTCCCAACTCCCTGTTGCTCGCCGTGGCTACCGACGCCCGCAAGTATCAGCTGAGCAAACCTGCCAACAGCAAGATCACGAACACCCAGCGCGACAACATCATCAAGAACGCGGTGGACCCGCAACTGCGTAACGGCGACTATGCGCAGGCCGCCATCGACACGGCCGCGGCGATCGGCGACGCCGCCGGCGGCGGCAGCGGCTCGGTCCCGTCCGGGTCCGGGAGCGGCGTGCTCGTCGGCGTCGGCGTGGTTGCCGCCGGCGGCGCCGGAACCTACCTTTATTTGCGCAACCGGCGGAAAAAGGCCGCGGTCGCCAAGACCGGCTACGGCCCGCAGGGCGCCGAACTGGACCCGCTGGCCGGACTCAGCGTGGCGGACTTGCGCCGCAAGAGCGGTTCCCTGCTGATCGAGGCCGACGACGCCATTAAGTCCAGCGAGCAGGAACTCGGTTTCGCCCAGGCGCAGTACGGGGATGCCGCCGTCGGGAACTTCACGAAGGCACTGCGCGACGCAAAAGCCCACATGTCCGAGTCGTTCAAGCTGCAGCAACAACTCGACGACCAGATCCCGGACACCGAGGAGCAACAACGGACCTGGCTCGGCGAAATCATCCGCCGTTCTGAGGCGGCGCTGGCTTCCCTCAAGGAGCAGAAGGCCGACTTCGATTCGTTGCGGGAGCTGGAGAAGAACGCCCCTGAGGCGCTGGCGGCCGTTGGGAGCGGCGCCAAGGACGCCGAGGACAAGATTGCCGCGGCCGAACAATCCCTGACCGAGCTGCGGGCAAAGTACGCCGACAGCGCGCTGACCCCGGTCGCGGACAACATCAGCCAGGCCAAGGAGCGGCTGGCGTTCGTGCAGAACGCCTCCGCCACGGCCCGGGACAAGCTCACCGCCGGCGAGGGCAGCCTGGCCGCCGTCGCCGTCCGGGCCGCCGAGGAGAGCCTGCACCAGACCAACGTGCTGCTCGGAGCCATCAGTAAGGTCGCCGGCAGCCTTGACGCGGCCCGCAGCGGACTGGAGTCCGCCGTCGTCGACACGTCCCAGGACCTCGCCCAGGCACGGGCCATGATCCAAGCGGGGGCCCACCCGGAACTGGCCGGACCGGTCGCCGGGGTTGAGGCGGCGCTGGCCCAGGTCAAGGCCGAAATCCAGGGCGGCAAGATCGATCCCATCGCCACCCTGGCGCGGGTGGAAACCGCCCACCAGTCCCTCGACGCGGCCCTCACCGGCATCCGCGACCAGCAAGAACAGTCCCGACGGGCGGCGGCCTCCCTGCAGCAGAGCATCACGTCCGCCCAGGCCCAGATCAGTGCCACCTCGGACTACATCATGGCGCGCCGAGGCGGGGTGGGCACCGAGGCCCGGACCCGGCTGGCCGAAGCGCAGCGCAACCTCGACTACGCCCTGTCCATCTCCCGCAGCGACCCGGTCACCGCCCTGCAGTACGCCCAGCAAGCGCTCTCCCTCGCCGCCCAGGCAGCGCAACAGGCCCAGGCGGATGTGGATCAGTTCGGCGGCTTCGCCAACCAGGGCTATGGCCGTGGCGGAATGTTTGGCGGCGGTGGTGGCGGCCTCGGCGGCGCCATCCTCGGCGGCATCCTGATCAACTCCATCCTGCACGGCGGCGGCGGGGGCGGGGGCTGGGGTGGCGGCGGTGGCTGGGGTGGCGGCGGTGGCTGGGGAGGCGGCGACGCTGGCGGGGGCTGGGGAGGCGGCGATTCAGGCGGGGGCTGGGGAGGCGGCGGTGGCGGAGGCGACTTTTAGCAGCCGGTTACAGACTAGGCGCCGGCGGAGCCGTTCCGGCCGGCGGGTAGAAGCGGTACATTCACTGATCACCGAATTCAGTGGCACCACTGGATGGGACGAAAGGCAACACCATGGTTAAGCAGTCCATTTTCGGCCGCATGGCCCAGCTGGCGAAGGCGAACATCAACTCCCTGCTGGACCAGGCCGAGGATCCGCAGAAAATGCTGGACCAGATGGTCCGTGACTACACGAACAATATTGCCGAGGCCGAATCGGCCGTCGCCCAGACCATCGGCAACCTGCGCATGCTCCAGGACGATTACAACGAAGACATCAAGAACGCCCAAGACTGGGGCAACAAGGCCCTGGCTGCCTCCCGCAAGGCCGACGAGTACCGCGCCAAGGGCGACGCCGTGGACGCCGAGAAGTTCGACAACCTCGCCAAGGTGGCCCTGCAACGGCAGATCTCCTCGGAGAACGAGGCGAAGACGGCCGAGCCCAACATTGCCTCCCAAAGCGATGTGGTGGACAAGCTGAAGCAGGGCCTGAACCAGATGAAGGTCAAGCTCAACGAGCTCACCAGCAAGCGCAACGAACTGGTGGCCCGCTCCAAGACGGCCGCCGCACAGACCCAGGTGCACGACGCCCTGAAGAGCATCGACATCATGGATCCGACGTCGGAGGTGGGCCGGTTCGAGGAGAAGATCCGCCGGGAAGAGGCGAAGGTCCGCGGCCAACAGGAACTCGCGGCCTCCAGCCTGGATGCTCAGTTCAACTCCCTCGAAGACCTCGGCGAACAGACCGAAATCGAGGCACGCCTCGCCGCGCTGAAGTCCGGCGGCAGCACGCCCGCCCTCGGCGCCGGCAACGGCTCGACCGCAGGCGCGGACACCGGCACCACGGTGGAAGAAGCCGACTTCGACAAGCTCTAACTCGCGCACCTCGGCGCGGCCGGCTGCCGGGCTGCCCTAGAGGAGCGACCGGTGCAGGCACAGAGGCCGGGCCCCACGGGGGCCGGCCTCTGTTGTGATCCAGTAGCGTGGAGCCATGTCTGCAACCCTTGTCTGGCTCCGCGATGACCTCCGCCTCGACGACAACCCCGCCCTGGCGGAGGCTGCGGCACTGGACAGCCCGCTGACAGTGGTCTACGTGCTGGATGAAGTCTCACCCGGGGTGCGGCCGCTGGGCGGCGCGGCGAAGTGGTGGCTGCATCACTCGCTCGTCTCCCTCGCCGCGGACCTTGAGGCCGCCGGTTCACGCCTGCTGCTCCGGCGCGGACCGGCGGAGCGGGTCATCCGCCAACTGGTCGAAGAAACCCGTGCCACGCATCTGCTCTGGAACCGGCGCTATGGCGGCCCGGAACGCGCCGTCGACGCCGGCCTCAAGGAGTGGGCGTCGCGGCAGGACATCACCGCCGCAAGCTTTCAGGCCAGCCTCCTGTTCGAGCCCTGGACGGTGCGGACGGGGTCCGGGGGGCCCTACAAGGTTTTCACGCCATTCTGGAAGGCCTGCCTCGAGGCGCCCGAGCCCCGGCTGCCTCTCGAGGCGCCGGACCGGCTGCCCGGGCCCGCGCGGGACGGAGCCGGGGAACTGCCCGGCAGCGACACCCTGGCGGACTGGGCGCTCCTCCCCCGCCGCCCGGACTGGAGTGCGGGGCTCGCCGCGGAATGGACCCCGGGTGAGGCTGGTGCGCACCGCCGGCTGGAGGACTTCCTGGCCGGCCCGGCGGTCGAGTACGGCACGGGACGGGATGTCCCGGGCGTCGAGGGCACCAGCCGGCTCTCACCGCACCTGCGCTTCGGTGAGCTCAGCCCCTTCCGGGTCTGGCATGCGCTCCGTGGCTGCTTTCCGCACGGCGCACCGGCCGACGTCGGGATCTTCCGTGCAGAACTTGGCTGGCGGGAATTCTGCTGGCACCTGCTGTACGAAAATCCGCAGCTCGCCAGCCGTAACTACCGGCCGGAATTCGACCGCTTTGCCTGGCAGACGCCGTCGGGCGCCGAACTGCGGGCCTGGCAGCAGGGCCGTACCGGCTACCCGCTGGTGGACGCGGGCATGCGCCAGCTGTGGCAGACCGGCTGGATGCACAACCGTGTCCGGATGGCGGCGGCGTCGTTCCTGGTCAAGAACCTGCTGGCGGACTGGCGGCTCGGGGAGGCCTGGTTCTGGGACACGCTGGTGGACGCCGATGCCGCGAGCAACCCTGCCAACTGGCAGTGGGTGGCCGGCTCGGGAGCGGACGCCTCCCCGTATTTCCGCATCTTCAACCCGGTCACGCAGAGCAAGAAGTTCGACGCCGCCGGCAGCTACCTGCGGACGTTTATCCCGGAGCTCACCGGCCTGGGCGACAAGGCGGTGCATGAACCGTGGAAGGCCGACGGCGGCGCACCGGACTACCCGGAGCCGATCGTGGGGCTCCCCGAGTCACGGGCGCGGGCACTGGAGACGTACCAGCGGCTCAAGGACGGATAGGAAAAAGGAAGGGCCCGGATCTGTTGATCCGGGCCCTTCCATTACTGCTGTTGGTTGCGGGGACAGGATTTGAACCTGTGACCTCTGGGTTATGAGCCCAGCGAGCTACCGAACTGCTCCACCCCGCGTCGCTTGATCAACACTACCCTACTTTGGCTGCCGCCCCGACCACGGTCCAACGCCGCGCAGCGCCAGCGGGTTATCGGGCCAGACGACCTGACCCGTAACGGCTGACGCCGCAGACGTCCGCCCATCGCCCGGAAGGGATGCCCGGCAGACGGGGGCGCCTTTGGACACAACTGTGCCTCTTGGGACCGGTCCGCGCGGCGTGCCCGTGTCAAAGCGCCCCCGGAACACTGCTGGGTGGAACCCCGCCCGGAACGGGTTAAAACAAGAAGTCCGGAACACTTTCCAGTGTTCCGGACTTCTTCTTCAGTTGCGGGGACAGGATTTGAACCTGTGACCTCTGGGTTATGAGCCCAGCGAGCTACCGAACTGCTCCACCCCGCGTCGCAAGAACAACTTTACCTGCCGGTGAACGGGAGGCCAAATCGGGGCGGCGTGATGTGCGTCCCAACCCGGTCCGCGGGCCGCTGAAAGCCCCGCGGTGGGACGGCCGGCCCGGCATGATGAGAGACAAGAGGCCGGATTCCCCGCTTGTGCGGGGAATCCGGCCTTTAGCCGCCTCTGATCTGGCGGGCCGGCGCCTAGGTGCCGGCGCCTACTTGCTCGGGCTCGGACTCGGCGACGGCGTGGCCGACGGCGAAGCGCTGCCGCTTGGCGCCGGCGTCGTCGCCCCGATTTTGCCTTCCGCGTCGATGGCCCGCTGCAGGGCCGCGGCGAGTTTCTTCTGCTGGTCGCCGTAGCCGGCAAAGTCGCCCTTGGCCAGCGCGTCCTGGCCGGCCTTGATGGCTCCGTTGGCGTCATCAAGGGCCGCCTTCAGCTCGGCCTTGGCATCGGTGCTGGGTGTCGGGGTGCCGCCAGGGGCGGGCGTGGCCGGGGTTTGCCCCTTATTGGCTGAGTCACCCGCCGTTGCCCCGGAGTTGCCGCCGAACAATTGGTTCAACGCCTCGTCCAGGGTCGGCGCGAACCCGATCTTGTCGCCGAAGGCGACCAGAACGCGCTGCAGCGTCGGGTAGGACGTCTCGCCGGTCGACTTCAGGTAGACCGGCTGGACGTAGAGCATCCCTCCACCCACGGGCAGCGTCAGGAGGTTCCCGTTGAGCACAGCCGAAGCGCCCTGGCGCAGCAGGTTCAGTGCCTGCGACACGGTGGGGTCGGAGTTGAACTTGTTCTGAGCCTGGCCGGGGCCCGGCACCTGGGTTTCGGGCGGGATCTGCAGCAGCCGGAGCTGGCCGTAGCTGTCCGCCTTCACGCCCTTCTGGTTGCCTGCATCCGAATCCGCCGCCAGGAAGCCATACATGACGTTGCGGGCGGCCCCGTTGACCACTTGGGGTATGAACGAGGATGTCAGCTGGAAGGCCGGCTTCTGCTGGTCCGGCATCTGGAGAGACATGTAGAACGGCGGCTGCTTGACCTCATCCTTGACGGTGGGATCGTTCGGCACGCTCCACGCGTCGTCGTTCTTGTAGAAGCTGTCCGCCTGGGTGACGTGGTATCGGCCCAGAAGCTCGCGCTGGACCTTGAACAGGTCCTCCGGGTAGCGCACGTGGCTCATGAGGTCCCCGGACATTTCCGAGTACGGCTTCAGGGACGTCGGGAAGATACTCTGCCAGGCCTTCAGCACCGGGTCCTGATCGTCCCAGGCGTACAGCGTGACGGAGCCGTCGTAGGCATCCACGGTGGCCTTGACCGAGTTGCGGATGTAGTTGACCGAGCTGTTCGGCAGCGCCGCGGTCCGGCCCGCCGTCGTCTGGGAGTCGGTAGTGGCTGCTGAGAGCTGCTCCTGCTGGGAGTACGGGAAGTAGGGGCTGGTGGTGTAGCCGTCCACGATCCACTTCACCCGGCCATCTACCACAGCGGGATAGGCACTCCCGTCCACGGTCAGGTATGGCGCGACCTTTTCCACGCGGTCGCGGGGATTGCGGTCATAGAGGATTTGCGAATCCGCGTTCACGCCGTCGGAGAGCAGCAAATCCGACGACTGGAACTTGATCGCGTAGAGGACCTTGTTGAAGAAGCTCCCCACATTCGGGCCGCCGTTGCCGGTGAAGGTGTACTGGGTGTCCCCGGTACCTTCCGAGGTCGCTGGCCGGTCCTGCTCGCGGTGCGGGGCGCCGTCAGGAGCACCGACGATCGAGTAATCGGGAGAGTTCTGGCCGAAATAGATCCGGGGCTGGTAGGTCTGATCGGTGCCGAGGACGCCGGTGGACGGGATGCCGGACTGGAGGAAGTCCGGCTTGCCGTCGACAGTGAATTTGTTGCCCTTGGCCGCGACCACGCCGTAGCCGTGGGTATAGACGACATGCCGGTTTAGCCACGACTGCTGGTTGGTGCTGAGTCCGTCGGGGTTGAGTTCACGGACTGCGATGACCGTGTCCTGGATCTTCCCGTCCACTGTGTACCGGTCCACGTTGAGCGCGCTCGGGAACTGGTAGTAGGGCCGGTACTGCTGGAGCTGGGAGAAGGCGTCGGAGATTAGGTTCGGGTCCAGCAGGCGGATATTGGCCGTCGTCTGCGCGTCCGGGGCCAGTGCGCCGGTCGTAGCGGTGGTGGTGGCGTTGTAGACCTTCTCCTGGATCTTATCCAGCCCGTAGGCCGCGCGGGTCATGCTGATGTTCCGCTCGATGTAGCTCTTCTCCAGGGTCTGCTCCGAGGGGCGGACCTGGAACTGCTGGATCACCCAGGGGTAGACGCCGCCGGCCAGGATCGAGGTGATGACGAGCATGGCGGTGCCGATCACCGGCAGCCGCCACTTGCCGATCACGGCGGCGACGATGAAGAGGACCGCCACGAGCGCCGCAGCGACGGCGAGGATGGACTTGGTCGGGATGACCGCGTTCACGTCGGTGTACAGCGCGCCGGCCCACCGGCCGCCGTTGTTGAGCACGGTTGAGTAGCGGTCCAGCCAGAAGTTGGCCCCGAGCAGCAGCAGGAACACGGCGCCGGTGACCGCAAGGTGGATCTGGGCGGCGCGGCTGGTGAAGATGCCGCGTTCCATCAGCCGAATGCTGCCGTACAGGTAGTGGGTAAGGATGCCGGCGATTCCGGCCACGACCACGACGCTGATCAGGAACCCGGTGACGAAGCCCAGGAACGGCAGGGTCATGAGGTAGAAGCTGATGTCCAGGTTGAACTGCGGATCGTTCTGGCCGAAGGGCTGCTGGTGCAGGAACAGCAGCACTTTCTGCCACTGGCTGGCGGCCGCACTACCCGCGAAGAGGCCGAACAGGACGGGAAGGCCGATCATGACCACGCGGCGGATCGGCTCAAGCTGCGCCTGGTAGCGGTTGAGGTTGTCCCGGACTTCCGAATCCGGCGCGTAGACGGGACGCGCGTTGTAAGCGACGCGGATCGCGAAGAACATGGCGGCGAACATCACTGCGAAGCCGATGAGGAAGATGATGATCCGTGCCAGGTTCTCCGTCAGGAAAACCTGGAAGTAACCCAGTTGCTGGTACCAGAGGACGTCCGTCCAGACATTGGCGAAGAAAATGAAGCCGACCACGATCACGGCCACAACAATCAAGGTCGGCGTCAGTGCGCCCCTACGCTGCTGTGGTCTGCCGGGTGGGACGGGGCTGGGTCGGGACAAACTCGGTACCTCATAGCTGGTCGTCAGTGCTGGTTTAGTTGTCTTAAATCTTCAGTTGTCATTAGTGCCACGAGTGGCACTGGAGCTTAGTTCCGGGGTCAGTCTAGTTGTTGGAGCAAGCCGGGAGTCCGGATGTGTCGCCGCCCGTCGCGGCGACTTCGACGGCGTGCCGGGCTTCGGCCAGGCTCTCTACCTTGACGACCTGCATGCCGGCAGGAATGTGGCCCACGACGTCGTCGCAGTTGGCCGCCGGGGCGAGGAACATGGTGGCGCCGCCGGACCTCGCCCCGACCATCTTCTGGTCGATGCCGCCGATCGCTCCCACGACGCCGTCCGGCGTGATGGTGCCGGTGCCGGCGATGTGCCTGCCGCCGGTGAGGTCCCCGGGTGTCAGGGTGTCCACGATGCCCAGGGCGAACATCATGCCCGCGCTCGGGCCTCCGACCTTGTCCAGCGAGATTTTGACGTCGAAGGGAAACTTGAATTTGTATTGCAGCACGACGCCGAGCAGGTAGCGCCCGTTGGAGGCCTTGCCCGGGGTGATGGTCAGCGGCAGCTGGCTGCCGTTCCGGTCGACGACGACTGTGACCGGCTTGCCGTTTCCGGCCGCCAGCTCGCCCTGGACGACGCTGAGTGCGGTGATGGGTTTGCCGCCGATGGAGACCAGCACGTCGCCTTCCTGGATTTTGCCCTTGGAAGCCGAATCGTCCGGGATGTTGGCGACCTGCAGCTTCTGCTCAAACGGGATGGCCAACTCCTTGAGGGCGGAGGCCACGGCGTTCTCCTGCGACGTCGTCATCGCAACAGCGCTTTCCTGCTGCGACTGTTCTTTCGACACGCCGCTGGGGAAGATCAGTTCCTCGGGGTACACCGCCTTGGACGCGTTCAGCCAGGCGCTGAGGGCCTCGAACGAGGTGACCGGTCCGTTGGGGCCGCCGTCGACGTAGACGGTGGTGAGGTCCAGGCCGCCCTTGGCCGGAAAGGTCTCGTGCCCGGAGACCGTGATGACCGGTTTGCCGTTGTCCGTGCCGAGCGTATTGAATGTCGGGCCGGGAGACTCGATCACGTAGGGAACGGGCAGGCTCATCGCGGCGACGCCGAGTACCACCGCAAGCAGGCCCGAGACCAGCATCGCAGAGGAACGGGTGTCCCCTCCGCCGCCTTTCGCTCCGCGGGGCCCGGTTCCCCGGGCTCCCGTTCCACGGCCGGGGATCAGGCCGGACCAAAGGCCGCCGTGATCGGGCCCGGTTCCGGGATCGCCGCTTGGAGCACCGCCGGCCTCGGCGCTAACTGCGCCGGGGTGGCCGCCGTCGCGGGGCGCGGGTTCGCCGGGGGGCTGTTCGCCCTGGGTAAATGTCAATGAAGGACCTCTCCGTGCCGGCGCCTGGGACCCCTTTCGAGGCCGGGACCAGGGCGCAGCGGCTGCGGCCGAAACCGGCTCGGCAGCCTGCAAACATTCCAGCTCCCAACACTACGCGGTCGCGCGCCCGCGAGGCTCTTTGCCGACAGCGAACGTTCCCGGGTTTCGGGCGACAGCCCCTTACGCGGAGGGGTAGCGTGAAGTTGAGTACCAGTCACACCGACGATCGGCGGGATCATGACCTCTAACCCACTCAATCCGTCCAACGGGGACGACGAACCCAAGGACCCGCTGGCAGAAATGCTGCAGAACCTGATGGGCGGCAAGGGCATAGGGGACATCGATCCGTCGGAGCTCGCCAAGGCCGCCGGGCTGCCGGACGACCCGAATCTGCTGGCCCAGATGTTTTCCCAGGTCCAGGCCATGATGAGCGCTTCTTCCGACGGGCCGGTGAACTGGCAGCTGGCACACGACAACGCCCGCCGGGTCGCCGCCAGCAGTTCCGACCCGTCCGTCACCGCTGCCCAGTCCCGCGAGGTTGACGAGGCGCTTCGGCTCGCCGAGCTCTGGCTCGACCAGGTCACCGAACTTCCTTCCACCGGTCTGATCGGCCGGGCCTGGTCCCGCGCCGAATGGGTCGAAGAAACGCTCGGCACCTGGAAGCGGCTGACCGAACCCGTCGCCAACAGCATCGCCAATGCCCTGTCGTCCGCCATGACCGAACAGATGCCCGAAGAGATGAAGTCCATGATGGGCGGCGCCTCCTCGATGCTGCAGAACATGGGCGGCGCGATCTTCGGCATGCAGCTGGGCCAGGCGATCGGCGCCCTCTCCGGCGAAGTGGTCAGCTCCACCGACATCGGCGTTCCCCTGGCCGACCTGGAAATGGCGCTGCTGCCGGCCAACGTGGCGAAGTTCGGTGAGGGCCTCAGCCTGCCGGAAAACGACATCCGCCTCTTCCTCGCCGTCCGCGAAGCCGCGCACGCCCGGCTCTTCGTCCAGGTGCCGTGGCTGCGCGGGCATCTGCTCGGCGCGATTGAGGCCTACGCCCGCGGCATCCACATCGACACCTCCAAGATCGAGGAGCTCGCCCGCGGGCTGGACCCCAGCAACCCGGAAGGCATCCAGGAAGCTCTCTCGCAGGGCGTCTTCATGCCCGAGCGGACGCCGGCGCAGGACCAGGCCCTTGAGAAGCTTGAAACCGCACTGGCCCTGGTGGAGGGGTGGGTCGATGAACTCACCGCCGCCGCCACGGAGAAGCTGCTGCCCTCGGCGGCTGCGCTGCGGGAGACCGTCCGGCGCCGGCGCGCTACCGGCGGTCCGGCGGAGCACGCGTTTTCCTCCCTCGTCGGCCTCGAGTTGCGGCCCCGCCGGCTGCGCGAGGCTGCCACGCTGTGGGCCCAGCTCAAGGACGAGCGCGGCGTGGAAGGCCRGGACGCCATCTGGCAGCACCCCGATCTGCTTCCCACGGCTGAGGACCTGGACGACCCGAAAGGCTTTAGCGAACGCCGCAAGCTGGCCGAGGCCAGTGACACCGAGGTCGACGATGCGCTGCAGAAGCTGCTGAGCGGCGGTTTCGACACGGCAGAACCGGATGCGGAGCAGGCCGGGAACGGCACCGGCACGGACGGCACCGGCACGGACGGCACCGGACCAGCCGCGAAGGATTCCGGCGAAGAGCCCGGAGCCGCGGACGACGGCGGCAGCGCCAAGTCCTGACCCGCGGTGGGGGCGGCCGGCCACGGCCTCCGCTGTCAG
Organism: Arthrobacter sp. 05N428_2; assembly: GCF_056397065.1. Taxonomy (NCBI): domain Bacteria; kingdom Bacillati; phylum Actinomycetota; class Actinomycetes; order Micrococcales; family Micrococcaceae; genus Arthrobacter; species Arthrobacter sp. 05N428_2. Next base: position 211,508 of record NZ_JBFTMR010000004.1, read on the forward strand.
TGCGCGGCGGCCTCAACGACGTCGGCGGTTAGGTCGCCCGCCGCTTCGCCGCCGTCCTGTTCAGCAGACAGACCGCGGGCGGTGGCGAAGGACACGCCCTCCAGGAAAGCCTTGGCCCGTTCCGTTTCCGGATAAGCGGACAACAGGCGCCAGAACGCCGCATTGTGGGCGGCCACCAGGAGGTGCGCCAGCTCGTGCAGCAACACATAGTCGATGACCCATTGCGGCATGGGCCGGAGCTTGTGGGAGAGCCGGATGGTTCCCTCCGACGGGGTCGCCGAGCCCCAGCGTGAATTCTGGTTGGTCACCCAGCGGACCGACGCCGGGACGGCACGGCCGCCCAGATACTGGGCGGAGAGCGCGGCCGCGTGGGCGGCCAGCTCGGCGTCGCTGCCGGTGCGGCGTTTGCCCGCGGCCTTGGAGCCGCGGCCGCCCTGCAGGCGGAGCTTCTCCAGCATCCGGTGCACCCATTCGCGTTCCTGGGCGCCGCTGAAGTGTGCCGGGATGGCAACCACGGCGGTGCCGTTTTCCCAGAATGCCGCCACCGTCCGGCGCCTGCGCGCCGAGCGGCGCACCTCAACGGGCGAGCCGTCCGAGGTGGTCACCGGGGTGCCTTCGTTGATCCCGGCCCCGGCCATCAGAGCGTGGTGCTTTCGACCAGGACCGCAAGCACGGCCTCGCCGTATTTTTCCAGCTTCGACGCGCCCACCCCGGGCAGCTTGGCGAGTTGTTCAAGGGACTCCGGCCTCGCCTCGGCGATCGCGGTCAGAGTCGCGTCAGTGAAAACCACGAAGGCGGGGACATCGGCCTCCAGCGCGACCTCCTTCCGCCACTGCCGCAGCGCCTCGAACGTTTGTTCCTCGTAGCTCGGCGGGCACTGGCTGCAGCGGCCCACTTTGCGTTCGGCACCGCTGGACAGCATGCTCCCGCAGACCCGGCACGACGCCGGTGCGGCCGCCTTCCGGCGCGGCGCGGCACCCTTGCCGCGGACGGAGGAACTGGCGACCGAGTCCGGCCGCAACCCGTCGAGGAACCGCGACGGCTTCCGGTTGGCCCGGCCGCCCGGGGTCCTGGCCGTGGACCAGGACAGGAACAGGTGCTCCTTGGCGCGGGTGATGCCGACGTAGAGCAGCCGGCGCTCCTCGTCCACGGCCTCGGGCGTGTCGGCGAAGGAGATTGGCACCAGGCCTTCGCTCAGGCCGACCAGGAACACGGCCTCCCATTCCAGGCCCTTGGCGGCGTGCAGTGACGCCAGGGTCACGCCCTGGACGGTCGGCGCGTGCTGGGCCAGCGAGCGTTCCTGCAACTCGTTGACGAAGTCCGCGAGGCTGAACTGGGCTCCCCTGCTGGCCACAAGTTCGTCGGCGAGGGCCACGAGGGCGGCCAGCGATTCCCAGCGTTCGCGGACGGCGCCGCCGCTGTGCGGGGCCGCGTCCGTGTAGCCCAAGGAGGCCACGATGTCGCGGACCAGCTGGCCCAGGGGCTCCGGAGCCGCGGTTTCACTGACCGCGCGGGTGGCGGCCCGCAGCTGCAGGATTGCGTCCCGGACCTCCTTGCGGGCGAAGAACCGTTCGCCGCCGCGGAGCTGATACCCGATGCCGGCCGAGGCGAGGGCCCGTTCGTAGGCCTCCGACTGGCCGTTGGTGCGGAACAAGACGGCGATCTGGCTCGCCGGCGTCCCCGAGTCCAGCAGCTTCCGGACGTTCAGCGCGACGGTGGCGGCTTCGGCCTCGTCGTCGGAACATTCGGTGAACTGCGGTACCGGGCCGGCAGGCCGTTGCGCCACGAGTTGCAGCGGTGCGGCCCAGGCGGCATCCGCCACGGGACCGCCGCTGCGCCGGCCGCCCAGCAATTCGTTGGCCAGCTTCACCACCTGCGGGGTGGAACGGTAGTCACGGACCAGCTTGACCACGGTGGCGTCCGGGTACAGTCCCTTGAAGCCAAGCAGGTGCTGCGGCGAGGCACCGGTGAAGGAATAAATGGTCTGGCTGGCATCGCCGACGACGCAGAGATCGTCGCGGCCGCCCAGCCACAGTTCGAGGAGCCGCTGCTGCAACGGCGAAACGTCTTGGTATTCGTCCACCACGAAGTGCCGGTACTGCTCCCGAACGGTGGCGGCCACCTTCGGATCCTCCTGCAGAATTCCCACCGTGATCAGCAGCACGTCCTCAAAGTCGATCACGTTCCGGTCCGTCTTGACGTCCTCGTACGACTGGAAGACCCGGGCGACGGCGGTCAGGTCGAAACCGCCGGGGGTGCCGCGGCCCTGGGCTTTCTCCAGATAGTTGGCCGGGGTGAGCATCGACACCTTGGCCCACTCGATTTCCGAGGCAAGATCCCGGATGGACGCCCGGTCCGTGCTGAGCCGTAACCGGCGGGCGGCCTCGGCGATCATCTGCGCCTTGTGGTCCAGCAGGTTTGGGAGCGTGCCGCCGACAGACTGGGGCCAGAAGTACTGGAGCTGGCGCAGCGCGGCGGCGTGGAAGGTGCGGGCCTGCACGGTGCCGACGCCCAGGTCCCGGAGCCTGCTGCGCATTTCGGCTGCGGCCCGGGCGGTGAAGGTGACGGCTAGGAGCCGCTGCGGGCTGTACACGCCGGAGTGCACGCCATAGGCGATCCGGTGCGTGATGGCGCGGGTCTTGCCGGTGCCGGCGCCGGCAAGGACGCACATGGCCCCGTTCAGGGTGCTGGCCACCTCGCGCTGTTCGGCGTCGAGGCCGCCGAGAATGCGTTCCTCAAGCGAGCGGTTGTCCTGCGCCGGGAGCTCGGTGGGAGTCACTCCGGGGCCGGATTGCTCGGCCGGGAAGGCGCTGGACTGGAATATATCTGTGTTCACTTCTGCTGCTCAGTCGTTGGAGGGTCTGCGGCGGGTGCGCCGCAGTCGGGGATACGCGGCGCGGGGGCGCCGGGTCGTTGCTGTCACGGGTACCTCATGCGCTCTCCGGCCGGTCCTGGATGACGCCCCCGTACCAATGTTCGATCAGGGCACGTGCGATCGAGAGCCTGCTGGAGATGACGATTTCTCCGCTCGACACCGCTTCTTGCAGCTCGGCGCGGCTGAACCAGCGCGCCCGGGTGACCTCGACGCCGTCGGGCCTGGCCTCCGTGTCCGACGTCATCGCGGTGAAGCCGAGCATGAGCGACGCCGGGAACGGCCAGGACTGGGAGCCGAGGTACTGCGACGCGGTGACCCGCACGCCGACCTCTTCGCCGATTTCACGGATGACGGCCTGTTCCAGGGATTCGCCGGGCTCGACAAAGCCGGCCAGGGTCGAATAATTCCGGGAGTCCAGCGGGCCGCCGCCGCCGAGGAGCAGCCTGCCGTCCGGGCCGACCACGGTGACGATGATGGCCGGGTCCGTGCGCGGGTAGTGCTCGGAATTATCCGCCGGGCAGCGCCGGACCCAGCCGCCGGCCTCGGGGACGGTCGCGGCGCCGCAGCGCGGACAGTGTATGTGTGCGGCGTGCCAGTTGGCGATCGCGCTGGCCTCGATGAACAGCGCGGTGTGGGTGGGGTCCAGCTGGGCTGCCACCTCCCGGAAACCCGCCCACTGCGCCCCCGCGGGGATGCCCTCGACGTGCTGCTCGAAGGGCTCGGCGCGGACTTCGAATTGTTCCGGAAGGATGAACAGGACGTACTGCGTTCCCTCCGGCACGCCGGCTCCGGGCAGCGCCGCGCCAAGATAGATCACTTGCTCGGGGGCATAGGGGGTTCCCCGGAGCCGGGCGGCGAGGCTGGCCGCGTCCACGAACACGAGGCCCTCGCCGCTGACCAGGGCCTGGCGCCGGGACAGGAGCAGTGCCTGAACACCGCTGGATCGCAGCAGCTCCTCCAGCATCGCGGGCTTCATCCTGGCCGCGGTGCCGCGGTCAATCAGCGCCGGGCGCACGGGAAGAACAGTGTCACGCAGGCTGTTGGCCGCCGGGCCGGCCCCGGCCGCCGTCGGCACGTCAGCGGTCGCCGATCCGGCCGGAGCGGCCGGGTCCGGGCATGCCCCTTCAGGATCGATCGGTGCCGTACTTTGCCCGGCTTTTGGCCCGGTTCCGGACTCTGGTGACTCCGCAAGACTCATGTACCCACCGTACCGACCCCCGCTGACAATTGACATTTCCCAGGGCAGCCCAAGCGGGCGGCGGACCGCAATCCCGGGACGGTGGCGCGCGTTGGAGCCGTGCGGCGCTATTTCGCGCCGATCTTTCAGACTCGCCGTCCTGCATCGCCGTCATCGGCGCGGCTCGCTCTACCGTGGATGCGTGAGAAGAAAACCAATCGAACTGGCAGCCATAGCGACGGCGGCAGTGCCCGGCCTGACCCCGACCGCCGCGAGCTCCGCGCCCGACGATCCGGCAGACTTCGATTCCGCCCTCCTCTTGGACTCCGAAGGTAAACATTGGCGGGTCCGCTCGCCCCGGCATGCCGAGGCGAGCGCACGCCTTGAAACCGAGTTCCTGGTGCTGCGCGCGTTCACTCCCGGCATCCGCGCCGAACTTCCCTTCCTGATGCCCACCGTGGCCGGAAGCGTCCGGCAGGGGACGCTCAGCACCTTTGTCTACTCTCACCTGTCCGGCGCCACCCGCTCGGTGGAGGAGCTTAGCGCCGGCTCGGCCGGGCTGGCGCGGGAACTCGGCGCTGCCCTCGCGGCGATCCATGATCTGCCGCATACCCTGGTCAGCAACGCCGACCTTCCGAGCTACACGCCGAACGAGTTCCGGCAGCGCCGGCTCAATGAACTGGACCAGGCCGCGACGACGGGCAAGATCCCGCCGCTGCTGCTGCGTCGCTGGGAGCACGCGCTGGAAGACGTCTCGCTGTGGCGCTTCAACCCCAGCGTGGTGCACGGCGATCTGCATGAGGACAACCTGCTGGTCGACGGCGAGAAGGTCACCGCCGTGACAGGCTGGACGGACCTGCGCATCGGGGATCCGGCCGACGACATGGCCTGGCTGGTTGCCTCCAATGACCAGGACTTTGTGGATACGGTGTTGGCTCAGTACACCTCGAGCCGCCGGGACGCGCCCGACTCGCATCTGCTTCGACGCGCCGCGTTGTCCGCGGAGTTCGCCTTGGCGCAGTACCTGGTCAAGGGGCTCGCGGCAGAAGACCAGACCATGATCGACGAGGCAGAGTCCATGCTGGCGGTGCTGGCCGACGACGTCGCAGAGCACGGCGGCCAGCCGATCAGCGTCGAACCACTGCCCCAGCCCGCCGTGACTGTGCAGCCCGCCCCAGCAGCGCACCCGGCCGTCAGCGTGCAGCCCGCCGTGACCGTGCAGCCGATAGGGCCGGAAGATCCTGGCGCGGCGACCGGGCCCGGGCCCGAATTGGGGTCCGCCGGCTCTGCGGTGCCCGCGGTGCAGGTCACGCCGATCCCCCGCGACGAGGCTCCCGCTCCTTCGCAGAACGACGGGGGCTTCGCCGGCTCGGCAGCGGGCAGGGCCGACACCGCCAGCCACGCGGACGACGGTACCGACGACGGCGGCGCGTCTGGTGCCACGGCCGCCGAGGGTGCCGCCGAGAACAAGAACACCGCTGACGGCACCCACTGGGACGCAGCCCCTTCCCCTGCCGCCCCGTCAGCGGCGGATGACACCTCCACCACGGCACTGAGAGTCGTTCCGGATCCGCGCCGCTAGCGTGAGACGCTAGCTGGCCGCAGTACTCCCCAACGCCGCAGCGACTATCTCCTCCAGCCGTTCCGCGGAGCCCAGATCGTGCGGGCGCACCACCGCGTCGTCGGCCACATAATAGAACGCCGCCCGGACATCCTCGAGCGGGACGCCTTTGAGCCGGGACCATGCCAGCCGGTAGACGGCGAGCTGTACGGCCCTGGTCTTGAGCTGGCCGGCCGCGGGCCGGCGCCCGGTCTTCCAGTCCACGAGGTCCCAGCGGCCGTCGGCGTCCCGGAAGACGGCGTCAATGCGTCCGCGGACCACCACGTCGCCGATCCGGGTTTCCACCGGCACTTCGACATGCGCAGGCGCCCGGTGGGCCCATTCGGACCGGCGGAAGGTCTCCACCATGGCGTCCAGCCCGTAGGCCTCGTCGATGTGATCGTCCGAGCCGGCCGCTTCGCCGAGGTCCAGCATCCCGGCGGTACCGAAATACTCTTCCACCCACGCGTGGAAGGCCGTCCCCTTGCGGGCGGACATCCCTGGCTCGCGCGGGACGGGGCGCCGCAGCCGGGCGACCACGGAGGCTGGGTCGTCATCCAGGTCCACCAGGGTGGAGGCGGAGATGTGTCCCGGCAAGTGCACGTCCTGGCCCGAGGCCCGGCGTGAACGCCGGTCCAGCAGGGTCGCCGCTTCCTGCGCCCAGCCCCCCGCCTGGCCACGCAACTGCCGCGCCCCGGGCACCGAACCCGCAGGATCCGAACTGGAGCGGACCGAGCCGGCCGGAGCGGGCAACAAGCCGGCGTCGGGCCGTTCCAGCCGCTCCAGGACGCGGCCGGCGGCGGCCGCCATGGCGGCCCGGCGCCCTGGCAGGAGCCGAAGCCGGACCCCGGTGCGCGGGTGGACGGGCCCTTCCAGCGGATCATAGGGCCACAGCGCCAGCTCGAGTTCGCTGGTCAGCGGACTTTCCTCCGGCAGGGACTCCTCCGCGACGGAGCGCGGATGGATCTCGGCAGCCCCGGACGAATTCAAGGTTTCGAGCTCGGCCAGGAACGGCGACATCCCGGCCAGTCCCGCCCGGGAACCCACCCAGGCGGCGCTGGAAACCCACAACACGTGCTTGGCGCGGGTGTAGGCCACATAGGCCAGGCGTCGTTCCTCGGCCTCCCCGTGGACCTGGACGGCGGCCTTGAAGTCCTTCTCGGCGTCAAGCCAGCCCTTTTGGTCCGGCTGGTCCAGGTCCCACTGCGGCAGGTCGGCGCGGTCGCCGCGGAGTGGCCAGGGCAGCGCGGCCGACCCGCTGCTCCAGCGAGAATCCCGGCTGCTGGGAAAAGCCCCGGCGTTGAGGCCGGGCACGAACACGACGTCCCACTCCAGCCCCTTCGACGCATGGACGGTCAGGAGTTGCACGGCCTCATGGTTGACTTCCGGCGCGGCGGCGTCGAGGCCGTTTTCCTCGGCGGCCGCCGCCTCCAGCCAGGCTAGGAAGGCGAGTACGTCCACCCGCTGCGAGGTGTGCAGGAACCCGGCGGCGGCGTCCTGGAAGGCGTCCAGGTTGCGCCGGGCCTGGTGGATGCTGATGCCGGGCCGGGCTGCGACCTCGATGTCCAGGAGCATGGCTCGTTCGACTTCGCCGAGGAGCGTGCTCAGATCGTCACCCATGAAGCTGCGCAGTTGCCGGAGTTCGGCGGAAAGCCGCTGCAGCCGTTCCCGCGCTGCCGGGCTGAGCTGCCGGCCGTGCGCGGAGGTCCAGTCCGGGCGGGGCAGCCAGTCCAGGGCCTCGACGAGGCTCGCGGCGTCGGTGAGGTCGCCTTCGATGACTGCGTCGTCGGCGTCGCTGCCGGTATCCGTATCATCGCCGCCGGCGCCCTCGGAGGCACCGGGAGTGCCGGGGCGGCCGCGGCGCCGGGCCAGGAAGCTTGACCAGTCGCGGAACGCCATCAGGTCCGCCGGGCCGATCCGCCAGCGGGCTCCGGCCAGCAGCCGCATCAGCGAGTCCGAGCGGCCCGGGTCGGCCAGCACCCGGAGGGTGGCGACCAGATCGACGATCTCGGGAGTGTCCAGCAGCCCGCCCAGACCCACGATCTCGTACGGAATCCCGCGCAGCTCGAATTCGCGGCGGATGCACTCCATCTGGGCTCGTCGACGGCAGAGCACGGCCATGGCCGGCGGGTCGGACCCCTCCGCCGTCCCGGCGTCGAAGTCGGTCCGACGGAACTTCAGCACATCTGCGGCGAGGGCCGACGCCTCGTCCTCATCCGTGCCGAAACGGCCCATCAGCACGCGTCCCTGGACCGCAGCCGGGCTCGGCTGCAGCGGCGGGACCTCCACGGCGCCGGCGCTGGCCCGGGCCCCGGCCGCCCCCGTCTGGGCGGCCGCTTTGCTCAACGGCGCGGAAATGATGTTGGCGGCCTCGAGAATGTTCCGGCCGTTGCGCCAGGCCGTCGTCAGGTACGACGTCGGGGCAACGGCGAACCGCGCCGGCCCGCCGCTGTTGCCAGCGGTGGTGCCGGTGCTGTCGGCGGCGTTGGCTTCCACTCGGACCGGGAATTCGCGGACAAAGTGGAAGAGCTGGCCCGCGGACGCGCCACGGAAACCATAGATGGACTGGTTGGGGTCCCCCACCGCGGTGACGGCGTGGCCGTCGCCGAAGAGCCGGGAGAACAGCACCAGCTGGGCGTGCGAGGTGTCCTGGAATTCATCCAGGAGCACCACCTTGTAGCGTTGGCGTTCGGTCTGCGCCGCCACCGGAATCTCGTTGGCCACCCGGGCGGCGAGAGCCACGAGGTCGCCGAAGTCCAGCGCGCCCCGGTCCCGCTTAGCCTGGGCGTAGCGGCCCACCATGTCCGCGACGCTGGCGCGGGTGCGCAGCAGCGCGCTGAGGTCCCCAGCGGCCTGGCTGGGGTTCTTCTTGGCCGTGGCGACGTACGGCAGCGATTCGAACTCGGCCACCCGGTCCAGCAGCCAGCCGCGGACCTCAGCCGGGTCCTGCAGGTGCTCCGCGCACTCCCCCGCGAGTTGAATGACGGCCTTGACGAGGGTGGACTTGGCGGACCGGAAATGTTGGTAGTCGCCGTCGAAGGCTTCCACCACCTCGCTGGCGAGCTGGAAGGACTGGGCGCCGCCGAGCAGGACCACGTCCCGTTCGACGCCGAGCCGCAGGCCGTAATCCGAGACGATGCCGCTCGCGTAGGAGTGGTAAGTGGAGACCTTGGGCTCCAGCGCGTCGGTGCTCAGCAGCCCGGCCGGGAATACCTTGTGGTCGGGGTCCGCGGCGGCGATCCGTGCCAGGGCCGACAGCTTGGCCCGGATCCGGGTGGCGAGTTCGCCGGCCGCCTTGCGCGTGAAGGTCACGCCGAGCACTTCCTCCGGCCTGACCCAGCCGTTCGCGACCAGCCAGACCACCCGGTCCGCCATGGTGGCGGTCTTGCCGGAGCCGGCGCCGGCAATGACAAGGCGGGGCGTCAGCGGCGAGGAGATGATCAGGGATTGTTCGGCCGTGGGGCTGTTCTTCTCCCCCAGCAGCGCTGACAGCTCCTCCGGGCTGAACCGGGGCTCGGGGGGTGCCTGCGGGAGCGCGACCGGAATCGCGTCCGGCCTGCCGGTAGCCTCCGGAGCGGCCGCCGTCGTCGTTGCCTCGCTGCTCATTCGGTGACCTGCTTTCCACGTGCGCACAGCGGGCAGACTTCCGGCAGTCTGCAGCCGTGGCCGCCGTGCCCGCCCTTGGCGGGGTCGTGGCGGGCTTCGAAGCTGCTGCCGGACATGACGCCGGCCGCCTCGCCGACCATTTCCAGCGCCCAGTTGGCTTCCGGATCGAGCGCCGGCTGGCCCTGCACGCCCGGGCTTTTCGTGCCGGTGCCGAGCTGGGCCAGCACGGCACCGCCCGGCCGCGGGGGCGGCCCGTCGTCGGGGCCGGCAAACCCGCCGGCGAGGACCGCTGCCTGGTAGGCGCCCAGCTGGGGATGCCGTTCGAGTTCGGCTTTGCTGGGCTGGCGCTTGCCGGTCTTGAGGTCCACAACCACCAGGCGGCCGTCGGCGTCAATCTCCAGCCGGTCCACCTGGCCTCGGAGCACGGCGGCCCGCGCGGGCCAGCTCTCCTCCGCGCCGGGGGCGGCCGGCGGGACCACATCGGGCAACTTCACCTCGAAGTCCTGTTCGACGCCGAGCAGGGTGCGCCCCTCGCTCCGCATCAGCAGCACGTACTGGGCAAGTTTGCGGACCATGGTTTCGGCCCGCTGGAAATCCAGTTTGCCTTCCCAGTTGTCCTTCATCCCCAGCGACGGCCAGCGCTTGACCAGTTCGGCGACATATTCCCCGCCGGAGGCGTCGGGAAGGTCCTGGGCGATGGCGTGGACCAGGGTGCCTAGGCTGCGGGCGAAATCCGTGGCGGCCTCCCCGCCGGCGGCCTGGACAAACCAGTCCAGCGGCGATTTCTGCACGGTCTCGACCTTGGAGGGAGAGACGAAGACGGTGCCGCCGGGGGGCACCACGGGGTCGGTGGAGGACAGCGGGGCGAGGCCCCACCAGCTGTCGGGGTGGGCGCCGGGAACGGCAGGTTCGGCGGCGGCGAGGGCGCCAAGCACCGCGGTGGCCTCGGCCGCTTCGGCGGAGCCGCCGTCGAGCTGGGCGTACTGGCGCAGTTCGGCGACGAGCGCGCGCAGCGTCAGCGGTCGCTCCACGGTGGTGAAGCCGCGCCGGTCCTGGTCCGGGTGCAGCGGCGAGACGTAGTCCAGGAAGGACGACGGCTGTTCATCCTCGGAGGAAACGGCGGTGCAGATCAGCGCTTCCCGGGCGCGCGAGACCGCGGTGGAGAAGCTGCGCAGCTCGTCATAGCGGATCTCCCGGAGACGGCTCAGCGGATCGAGCTGCAGGGCGTAGTCGACCCCATGTTCGACGGCGTCGGCGAACAGTGTGCTGCCGAGCAGCTCGCCGCGGAGCCGGGTGTTGGGCCACACGCCTTCCTGGAGCCCCGGCACAATCACGACCGGCCACTCGCGCCCCGCGGCACTGGCCGGCGTCATGAGTTCCACGGCGTCCTCCAGCTGCGCCCGGGCCGCGAGCGTGTCCATCGGCAGTTCCTGGCTGAGCAGGTACTCGAGGAACTGTTCCGGGCCGGAACCCGGGAGCTGGTCCACGTACCGTTCGGCCGTGTGGAAAAGGGCCATCATGGCATCCAGGTCCCGGTCCGCGCGTGCTCCTGCAGCGCCGCCGGCCAGGGCGGTCTCGGTCCACCGGCCCGCGAGCCCGGTGGAGTGCCACAGCGCCCACAACACGGTTTCGGCGTTGCCGCCGGGTGCCTCGGCGGCCTCCTGGCCGGCCCGGATCATCCGGGCCACCCGGCGGGCGGAGTGCCCCTCGATGCCGAGCGTCGCCAGGGCGGACGGCTCCAGCAGCGCCTCGACCAGCAGCGCGTCGCTGGTGCGCCCGCCGCCGCCCAGGAGCTCCTCGCGCCGCAGGGACTGGCGGAGCCGGCGCAGTTCGATCGACGTGGCGCCGCCGATCCTTGAGGTGAGCAGCGAGACGGCGGATTCCGGCGTGAGCGTGGCAGGATCGAGCGCCACCGCGTAGGCGTCCAGCAGCGGCCGCACCGCGACCTCGTCCCGGACCGCGGACTCGGCCACCGGGATCCGGACCGGGATGCCCTGGCCGGCGAGGTGGCGCTGCAGCTGGGCGAGCTGGCCGCCGTTGCGCACGATCACGGCGATGTCGCCCAGATCCCTGCCGTCGTTTAGCTGGGCTTCCAGGATGCGCTGCGCCACGTAGCGCAGTTCGTGGACCGGTGACGGCAGTAGGTGCGCCTCCACGGTCCCGTGATTGGCACGATGCTGGCCGGAGACCAAGTCGCCGGGGGCCGGCTGGTCCGGCTGGTCCGGCTGGTCCGGCTGGTCCGGCTGGTCCGGCTGGTCCGGCTGGTCGAGCCTACGGGCCGACGTGCCGCCGGAACGCAGGGAAATCCGTTCCGCCACCGCTTGCCAGGCCTGCGCGAGGGCGGGGGCGTGCCGGTGGGCGGTCCACAGCGGCCGCTCCAGGACGCTGCCGCCGGCCGGGGCCAGCAGCCGCGGCAGTTCGGCTACGAGGTCCGGCCGGGCCCCCCGGAATCCCTGCACCACGGTGTCCGGGGAGGCAGTGACGAGCGCGTCTTTGCCCGCGGCGATGTCTGCGAGCAGTTCGAACACGGCCGGGTTCGCCTCCTGGACGTCGTCAACCAGGATCAGCTGGAGCCGCTCCCGCTCGGCGGCCAGGAACTCCGGGGAATCCTGGAAGATCTGCCGGGCCGCCGTGATGATGCCGGCAGGGTCGAAGGATTCGGGCATACGCAGATCAAGGACATCGCGATACTCGGCGTACAGTGCCGCCGCGGCGGTCCAATCCGGCCGGTGGCAGCGCTGCGCGAGGTCCGCCAAGTCCCCGGCGGTGCGCCCGGATTCGATGATCCGGTCAAAGAGTTGGCGGACCTCCTGCCGGAAGCCCCGGGTCTGCAGGGCGGCGTCCAGGTCTCCCGGCCAGGGAAGTTCCAGGCCCGGTTGCGCGTGGCCTTCGAGGAGTTCCTTAATGATCAGGTCCTGTTCCGGTCCGGACAGGAGTTTCGGCGCACGTGGCAGCGGCAGGATGCCTTCCGCTTTGGCGCGCCGGATCAGATCGAAGGCATACGACGCCCAGGTGCGGGCCGGCGTCGTGCTCAGGCTGCGGTCCAGGCGCGCGGTGAAGCGGTCGCGCAGCGCATCGGCGGCGAGCCGCCCGGGGGCCAGGATCAGCATCCGCTCGGGATCCAGGCCGTCGCGTTCCGCGCGCCGGACGGCCGCCTCGACCAGGACCGTGGACTTCCCGGTCCCCGGCGCGCCGGGGACCAGGACCGGTCCTGAGCCGTGCGCGACGTCGACCGCGGCCCGTTGATCCGGTGACAGCACCGGAACGGCGCTGTGCTGGGTCCGGGGCGGCAGCAGGCGCAGGCCTGACTGGTTAGGCGGGTTTTGCTTGGGGCTACTCACACAGTCATTTCATCATCAGGGACAGACAGTTTATGCAGCTCCCGCTCAAGCCGCTCCGCGACGGCGTCGATCCGCTCAAAGTCCGGTTCGGACGGCGCCCACCGCGCCGCCACGAGGTCCACCCGCCAGCGCCCTTCTCCGGTGCGCAGGTATTCGGCGTGGTTGCCCAGCAGGGCGGTCCCTTCGGCGAGGTACAGCGTCAGGGCCTCGCGTTCGTGCCCCGGCGGGGCCTCGCCGTTGGCCTTGAGAATCCGCCACCAGGGCACGGCACTGCCGTGGTGGCTCATTACCGAGCCGATCTGGCGGGGGCCGCCCGAGCCGAGGAGTTCGGCAACGTCGCCGTAGGCGAGGGCGGAGCCCGCCGGCACCATCGCCGCGAGTTCCAGTACCGCCTCCACATACTCCGTCCGCATGCACCAAGGTTACCGTTGACGGCTGACGCAGGGCTGCCGCACGGCTCCCGCAGGACACCGCGGGGCGCTGCGCAAAACTGTCGGCGGCAGCAGGTAGCGTTGAAGCATGAGCACCTGGCACACCCTTCCCCGCGCGGCGTTCGACCTGGAAACCACGGGCCGGAACTCGCGCGCAGCGCGGATCGTGACGGCCTCCGTGACCGTGGTGGACGCCCACGGGGCGGTCATCAAGGAACACGAATGGCTGGCCGATCCGGGCGTGGAAATCCCCACCGAGGCCAGCGATGTGCACGGAGTCACCACCGAACAGGCCCGCCGCGAGGGCCGCCCGGCTGCCGAGGTGACACGGGAACTGGCGGCGGTCCTGCAGGAACTGTTCGACACCGGCGTTCCGGTGATTGCGTTCAACGCCAGTTACGATTTCACTGTGCTCGCCGCCGAGTCGGCCCGCTACGGCGTACCCCAGCTCAGCCGCTTCCCCGTCCTGGACCCCTACATCATGAACAAGCAGGTGGACCGGTACCGCAAGGGCAAGCGCACCCTCACCGCGCTGTGCGAGGAGTACGGCGTGAACCTGGACAACGCCCACACGTCCGCGGCGGATGCGCTGGCGACGTTGCGCATGCTCGACGCGATGGCCGGGAAGTTTCCAAAGCTGCGCATGCCGGCCAGCCACCTCCACCAACTCCAGGTCGAGTGGGCCACCTCCCAGGCCTCGGATTTTCAAAGCTATCTGCGCAAGACCAAGCCGGCCGCCGTGATCGAGGGTGACTGGCCGGTGCTGCCGCCCGAAGACGCCAGCCGCGGCGACTTCTAGGGCGGTGCCCGGGCCGCGGCCTTCCGTGGATCCCCTGCGGCGTCCTTCTTAAACCGACACGTTGGCCCCGAACAGGCCTCCCTTAGGCGTCTGCGGGGCGCAAATCCAGTGCTAGCGACGCAAATCACATCCACGGGGGTTCGCGCCGCCGGCTTCCGGGACCGGCGATGATTCCGCCGAGTCCCGCCGGCACCGGCCGCGGCGGCAGTCTATCCCGCCTGACCGTGGAGATTCTTCGCTTAGCGCCTACTTCGACGGCGGATAATTCGGATTGAGACGCCTTCTGGGGCGGGTGACACAATTATCTTTCGCGGCACGCTGGTTCAGCCGGTGCCTAAACCAACAGCCGGGCCCGATGAGCCTCCCCGCGACCCACTGAATGTCAGACGAAAGTGAATGCGTGATGAAAAGCAAAGCCCTGAAGTGGCTGACCGCGGCTCCCGTCGCCGTAGCCCTGGCCGTTTCCCTCGCAGCCTGCGGCTCGGGATCGGCGCAGCCCAGCGGCTCGCCCACCGACGCCCTCGCCGGCAGCGACCAGCAGACGCTGGACAAGTACACCACCAAGGACGTCACCCCCTTGGACAAGATCGACAAGACCAAGCTCGGCCTCACCACCGAGGGCACCCTCCGTGTTGGCACCCTCTCCGATGCCCCTCCCAACATCTTCATTGACCCGTCGGGCAAGTTCACCGGCTATGACAACGAACTGCTGCGCGCCGTGGGCGACAAGCTGGGGCTCAAGGTCGAATTCGCCTCCACTGACTTCTCCGCGTTGCTTTCCCAGGTCAAGAACAAGCAGTTCGACGTCGGATCCTCCTCGATCTCCACGACGGACAAGCGACGCGAGACCGTTGGCTTCACCAACGGCTACGACTTCGGCTACATGGCCGTCGTGACCAAGAGCGACGCCAAGGTCAAGGGCTTCGCCGACCTGAAGGACGGCGTCCGCATCGGCGTCGTCCAGGGCACTGTCCAGGACGACTACGTGACCAACACGCTCAAGCTCGAGCCGGTCCGTTTCCCGGATTACAACACCGTGTACGCCAACGTGAAGAGCGGCCAGGTGGACGCCTGGGTGGCTCCGTCCCAGCAGGCCACCGGCCAGGTCAAGGAGGGCGACAACACCAAGATCGCCGAAAAGGTCGTCAACACCCAGAACTTCACTGCTTGGGCAGTGAACAAGGACAACCAGCCGCTGATTGATGCCCTCAATTCCGGCCTCGACGCCGTGATCGCTGACGGCACGTGGACCAAGCTCACGGCCCAGTGGTACACGGACCGCCCGACCGCTGCCGAGCAGACCCCGCAGGGCTGGAAGCCGGGCAGCAAGGCCGTCCTGGTTCCCGCGAAGTAGTCCGGCGCGTTTCGTGGATTTCCTCACACTGCTTTCTGATACCTTCCTGGACTGGAAGGCGATAGGCGAAGTCCTGCCCAAGATGTTTGCCGTCGGGCTGCCAAACACGCTCGTTTTGGCCGTCACCTCGGGCGTCATCGGGACGGTGCTTGGCATGGTGCTTGCCCTCTTGGGGATTTCCCGGAACGCCGCCGCCAGTTGGATTGCACGCATCTACACCGATGTGCTGCGCGGGCTGCCGCCCATCCTGACCATCCTGGTGATCGGGCTGGGCTTCGGACCGATTTTCAAGCAAGTCACCGGATCCAGCAGCCCGTATCCGATGGCTATCGCCGCACTGTCCCTGATGTCGGCCGCTTACATCGGTGAGATCTTCCGCTCCGGGATCCAGAGTGTCGACAAGGGCCAGCTTGAGGCCACCCGCGCGCTGGGCTTCGGCTACGGCCCTGCCATGCGCCTGGTCGTCGTGCCCCAGGGTGTCCGGCGGGTCCTGCCGGCGCTGGTCAACCAGTTCATTGCCTTGATCAAGGAGTCGTCCCTGGTCTTCATGCTCGGCCTCCTGGCCTCGGAACGTGAGATCTTCCAGATCGGCAAGGACGCGGCGTCCAACAGCGGAAACCTTTCGCCATACGTGGCGGCCGCGGTGTTCTATCTGGCGCTCACCGTCCCGCTGACGCACTTCGTGAACTGGATCGACCGCCGTCTGCGCTCGGGCCGGCCGGAGAAGAAAGAACCGGACGAGGCAGCCGCCGTCGTCGGAAAGGGAGCCCAGGCATGAGTGCGTTCGTTTCAGGATCGCTGACGGCACGGAACATCCATCTGGCTTTCGGGTCGAACAAGGTCCTGCGCGGCATCGACCTGCATGTCGAGAAGGGCAGCACGGCCTCCGTGATCGGCCCTTCGGGCTCCGGCAAGTCCACCCTCCTTCGGGTCATGAACCGGCTGATCGAACCCGAGCAGGGCGACATTCTGCTGGACGGCCGCTCGGTGCTCAAGGACAACCCGGATGAACTGCGCCGGCGGATCGGCATGGTCTTCCAGCAATTCAACTTGTTCCCGCACAAGACAGTCGTGGAGAACGTGTCCCTGGCGCTCCGGAAGTTGCGCGGGATGTCCAAGGAGCAGGCACGGGCCGAGGCGCTGGCCCAGCTGGAGCTCGTGGGCCTGAAGCACAAGGCGGATTCTCGGCCCGCCAACCTCTCCGGCGGCCAGCAGCAGCGGGTGGCCATTGCCCGGGCGCTGGCCATGAAGCCGGAGGTGATGTTTTTTGACGAGGCAACTTCCGCATTGGACCCCGAGCTGGTCAAGGGGGTTCTGGCCCTCATGGCGGATCTGGCCAAGGGCGGGATGACCATGGTGGTGGTGACCCACGAAATGGGCTTCTCGAGGAACGTGTCGGACACCGTGACCTTTATGGATGCGGGCGTCGTCGTGGAGACCGGACCGCCGGAACAACTCTTCACGGAGCCGCGGACCGAGCGGCTGAAGGGCTTCCTTTCGGACGTCCTCTAGAGCGCCACTGAAACACTTTCGGCACCCGCTACGGCGGGTGCCGAAAGTGTTTAAGCAGGACGACGGCGGACGCCGCGCGCTGTGTGGCTTACGGTTGCGCGGCGGCAGCGGCTTTGGCGGCGGCCGGCAAGGCGTCGAAGATCCGGTTCATCGCGGCGTCGTCGTGCGCGGCCGAGAGGAACCAGGCTTCGAACACCGACGGCGGCAGGTACACCCCGGAGTCCAGCATCGAGTGGAAGAACGGGGCGTAGCGGAAGACTTCCTGGCCCTGCGCGTCGTCGTAGTTGTGGACGCCGCGGGCCGAGGTGCCGAAGGCCACCGAGAACAGGTTTCCGGCGCGCTGGATGGAGTGGTCCACCCCGGCAGCGTCCAGCGCCGTAGACAGGGCGCCGGAAAGTTCCAGCGAACGGGCGTCGACGAAGGAGTAGACCTCTTCGGTGGCGTGCGTCAGGGTCGCGACGCCAGCGGCCATCGCCACCGGGTTCCCGGAGAGGGTGCCGGCCTGGTAGACCGGGCCCACCGGGGCGAGGTAGTCCATCACGTCGGCGCGGCCGCCGAGGGCCGCCGTCGGCATCCCTCCGCCGATGACCTTGCCGAAGGTCAGCAGGTCCGGGGTCCAGGGCTCCGCGGCGCCGGCTGCACCGCCGGTGAGTCCCCAGTAGCCCGAGTAGCCGGTGCGGAAGCCGGTGAGGACCTCGTCGAGGATCAGCAGGGCGCCGTGCTCCCGGGTGATCCGGGCCAGTCCGGCGTTGAAGCCCTCGCCCGGGGTGACCACGCCCATGTTGGCCGGCGCGGCCTCGGTGATCACGGCGGCGATGTTTGGTCCGTGTTTGGCGAAGGCGGCTTCGACGGCGGCAAGGTCGTTGTAGGGCAGCACGAGGGTTTCGGCGGCGGTGGCGGCGGTGACGCCGGCCGACCCGGGCAGTGCGAGCGTCGCGAGTCCTGAGCCGGCGGCGGCAAGAAGCCCGTCGAGGTGGCCGTGGTAGCAGCCGGCGAACTTGATCACGAGGTCGCGCCCGGTGTAGCCGCGGGCCAGCCGGATGGCGGTCATGGTGGCCTCGGTGCCGGTGGAGACCATCCGGACCCGCTCGGCGGCGGGGACGCGTTCCTGGACGATTGCCGCGAGGTTGGCCTCATCCGGGGTGGACGCGCCGAAGGAGAGCCCGCGGTCGACGGCGGCGTGCACGGCCGCGAGGACCGCCGGGTGGGCGTGTCCCAGCAGCGCCGGGCCCCAGGAACAAACCAGGTCCACGTAGTCGGCGCCATCGGCGTCGGTCAGGTACGGTCCCTTCGCGGAGACCATGAAGCGCGGCGTGCCGCCCACCGAGCCGAAGGCCCGGACCGGCGAGTTGACCCCGCCCGGCATCAGCTGGCGGGCACGGTCGAAGAGTTCCTCGTTGCGAGGGTGGCTGGAAGTCATGGTTCCTATTCTTTCAGTTCAGTAGCCGGGGAGGATCCGGCCAGCAGGGCGGCCACGCGGGGCGCAACTTCGGTGCCGAACAGCTCGATGGAGCGCATCATGGCGGCGTGCGAGAGCGTGCCGTTGCTGTATTTGAGATCGAAGCGGTCCACGCCCAGGTTCTTCTTCAGCAGGGCGATCTTGGCGGCGACGGTTTCGGGCGAGCCGACGTAAAGTGCGCCCTCGGCGGTGCACATGGCGTCGAACTCGCCCCGGCTGCCCGGGCCCCAGCCGCGCTCTGCGCCCAGCCGGTTGCGCATCGCGATCCAGTGCGGGAAGAACTCCTCCCGCGCTTCCTCGTCCGTGGCGGCGATGTGGCCGGGCGAATGCGTGGCGACCTGCTGCATCGGATGCCCGTACTTGGCCATCGCCTCGCGGTAGAGCCCGGCCAGCGGGCCGAAGGACCGGGGCTGGCCGCCGATGATGGCGAAGATGATCGGATAGCCGTATTCGGCGCAGCGAAGCACCGATTCGGGCGTCCCGCCGACGCCGATCCAGGCCGGCAGCAGGTGGTGCTCCAGCGGCGGGTAGACGCTGAGCCCGTTGATGGCGGGGCGGGTCCGGCCCTCCCATTTGATCGGCTTCTGCGCACGAACCTTGTCGAAAAGCTCAAGTTTTTCCTCGAACAGGACCTCGTAGTCGGCCAGGTCCAGGCCGAACAGCGGGAAGGACTCCACGAAGGAGCCGCGGCCCAGCATGACCTCGGCCCGGCCGTTGGAGATCGCGTCCACGGTGGCGAAGCGCTGGAAGACCCGGATCGGGTCATCGGAGCTGAGCACGGTGACGGCGGAACCGAGCCGGATGTTCCTGGTCCGGGCGGCCGCGGCGGCGAGGAAGACCTCCGGGGCGGACACGGCGAAGTCGCGCCGGTGGTGCTCCCCCACGCCGAAGGCGTGCAGTCCCACCTGGTCGGCGAGTTCGGCCTGCTCCAGCAACTGGCGCAGCACCTGGGCGTGCGGAACGGGCTGCCCGTCGGGGAACACTCCCACGTCGCCGAAGGTGTTCAGCCCGAGCAGGATCGATTCCGGCCCCACCGGGGCGGTCGGGTTGGCCGCGGAGGCGGGGTCGGACTGTGCCGGGGTGTTCATCAGGACTCCTTCAGCCAGCCGGCGAGTTCGCTGGCCCAGTAGGTCAGGACCAGGTTGGCGCCGGCGCGTTTGATGCCCAGCACGGATTCGGTGATGGCTGCCCGGCGGTCGATCCAGCCGTTCGCGGCGGCGGCTTCGATCATCGAGTATTCACCGGAAATCTGGTACGCGGCCACCGGGACCGGGCTCATCGCGGCGACGTCGGCCAGGATGTCGAGGTAGCTCATGGCGGGCTTCACCATCACCATGTCGGCGCCCTCCTCGAGGTCCAGTTCGACCTCGAGGAGGGCTTCGCGCCGGTTGGCGGCGTCCATCTGGTAGGTGCGCCGGTCCCCGGTGAGCTGCGAATCGACGGCTTCGCGGAACGGGCCGTAGAAGGCTGACGCGTACTTGGCGGCGTAGGCAACCACCGCGGTGTTGGCGTGCCCTGCCTCCTCCAGCGCCTGGCGGATCACGGCGACCTGGCCGTCCATCATGCCGGAGGGGCCGAGCACGTGCGCGCCGGCCTCCGCCTGGGCCACGGCCATCTGCCCGTAGATCTCCAGGGTCGCGTCGTTGTCCACGTAGCCGTGCGCGTCCAGGACGCCGCAGTGGCCGTGGTCGGTGAATTCATCGAGGCACACGTCGCTCATGATGACCAGGTCGTCGCCGACCTCGGCCTTCACGTCACGGATCGCCTTGTTCAGCACACCGTCGGGATCCAGCGATGCGGTGCCGCGCGCGTCCCGTTCGGCCGGGACGCCGAAGAGCATGATGCCGCCGACGCCGAGTTGCACGGCCTCTGCGGCGGCGCGCTTGAGCGTTTCGGTGGTGTGCTGCTGCACTCCGGGCATCGAGGCGATGGGGTTCGGCTCGGACAGGCCCTCGCGGATGAAGGCCGGCAGGATGAGGTCGGCCGCCGAGAGCCGGTGTTCGGCCGTGAGCCGGCGCATTGCGGGAGTGGTGCGGAGCCGGCGGGGACGGTGGGTCGGGAAGCTCATGTCTGGTCCTTCACAGTGCTGGTGGACGGGGTGGAGTGGGGGTGCCCTGGGTCCAGGGCCTCGACGACGGCGGCGACGAGTCCGGAGGCGGTGGGTTCCTCCGCGACGGCGGCGACCGGCAGGCCGAGCGACCGGGCCTGGTCCGCCGTCGACCGTCCGATCGCGATGAGGCGGCAGCGGCCCAGCGGCGACAGCGCCGCGTGGACGCGGCGGGCGGCGCTCGGTGAGGCGGCGACGACGGCGTGCAGGGTGCCGGCGTCGATTGCGGCCTTCGCGGCCGCGGGGGTGAGGACGGCCGCGTCGTGTTCCTGCGGCGCGGGGGCGCCGGCCAGGCTGCGCCCCGGGTCGGCCGGATAGTCGACGGTCCGGTAGGCGGTGACGGCCTGGACCATCGCGCCGCGGGATTCCAGTCCCCGGCGGAGGGCCGGATCGGCGATGTCGGCCTGCGGCAACAGCACGCTGCACCGGCCGCGGGGCCAGATGTCGAGCAGGCCGGCCCCGGACTGCTGGCCGGCGGGGGCGAGGTCGACCGGGATATCCAGGGCTTGGAGCATGCGGCGGGTCGCCGGGCCGATGGCGGCCACCTGCAGGCTGCCCGGCAGCCAGGCGCTGAGGGCCGCACCGCGTTCGGCGGCCTTCGCCTCAAGGACCCGGACGGTGGTGACGCTGCTGACCACGAGCCAGGAGTAGCCGCCGGCGCCGAGCGCATCGAAGGCCACATCGAGCGAGTGCTGGTCGGAGGCGCGCTCAAAGTCGATCAGTGGAAGCAGCAGCGGCTCGGCGCCGGTCTCGCGCAGCGCGGACACCAGCGCGCCGGCCCGGTCCGGGCTGCGCGTGACGAGGACCCTGGCACCTTCAAGTACCCTCGGCCCGGCGGTCCCGTCCGGCCGGAGCATGGCGCTGCGGCGTCCCATCAGGTGCGCATCCGTCCGGCTCAGGAGGCGGCCAAATCGGCGATGTCGGCCGCGCCCGCCGCCAGCAGTGCTTCGGCCAGCTCGATGCCCAGCAGGGTGGCGCCGACTTCGGTCAGCCCGTCGGTGGCCTTCTTGTCGCGGACCGTCGCGGTCCCGTCCACGGCACAGACCACGGCTTCAAGATGCAGCATGCTGCCCTTGCGGACAGCGTAAGCGCCGACGGGGGCGGCGCAGCCCGCCTCCAGCCGGGCCAAAAGCGCCCGCTCAGCCGTGACGGCCAGCCGCGTGTCCGGGTCGTCGAGGGCGGCGAGGGCCTGGGCGAGCACGCCCTGGGATCCTTCGGTGGAGCCAGCCTTGCGCGGAGCATCGGCAGTGCGGCATTCGATCGCGAGGGAACCCTGCCCGGCGGCGGGGAGCATCACGTCTGTCTCGAGGTATTCGCTGACGGCGTCGAGCCGGCCGATCCGGTGCAGCCCGGCGGCGGCCAGCACGACGGCGTCGAGGTCGCCGGACTTGCCCTCGACGAAAGCATCGGTGCTGTTGCCCGGCAGGCCCGGCACTCGGCCCAGCCGGGTGTCCACGTTGCCGCGGATGTCGCGGATGTCCAGGTCCGGCCGCGCCGCGCGCAACTGAGCGGCCCGTCGGGGGGAGCCGGTCCCCACCTTGGCGCCCGCGGGCAGGTCGGCGAGCTTGAGCCCGTCCCGGGCGCAGAGCACGTCCCGGACGTCCACGCGTTTCGGCGTCGCCGCCAGCGTCAGGCCGAGGGCGGCACCGGTGGGCAGGTCCTTGAGCGAGTGGACGGCGACGTCGCAGGCATCCAGGAGCAGCGCGTCACGCAGGGCCGCGACGAACACGCCGGTGCCGCCCATCTGGGACAACGAACCGGTGAGCACATCGCCGTCGGTGCGGATGTGCACCAGTTCCACCGGGAAACCGCCGACGGCTGCGAGCTGGTCCGCGGTCTGTTGGGTCTGCGTGAGGGCGAGCTTGCTGGCGCGGGTGCCGATCCGGACGGTCACGGCGTGGCCTGGCCGGCCGCGGGTGCTGCCGCGGGGTAGGGGTCGTGTCCCGTACCGACGGTGGTGTCCGCGCCGGCGATGGTGGGCTTTTCGCCGCGGAAGTTGGCGCAGCAGCCCGGCCGGCAGACGTCGTACCAGGGGCCGAGCTTGGTCAGGTGCGGCCGGTCGGCGATGTTGTTGGCGGCGGTCCGCTCGCAGATTAGGTCCACGATGCCGGCCACGAACTTGCGGTGCGTCCCGGGCGTGGGGACCCGGGTCGCCGCGAGGCCCAGCTTGCCGCAGGTGTCGAGGGCCTCGGTATCGAGGTCCCAGACGACTTCCATGTGGTCGCTGACGAAGCCCAGGGGCACGATCACGACGCCCTTGACGCCTTGTCCGGCGAGCTCTTCGATGGCGTCGTTGATGTCCGGTTCGAGCCAGGGCACATGCGGGGCGCCGGAACGCGACTGGTACACGAGGGACCACGGCGCGGTGTCGCCGGTCTCGGCTTCGACCCGGCGGATGACCTCGGTGCCGGTCGCTAGGTGCTGGGCCACGTAGGCGGAGTCCTGCTCGAACTGGCGGGGTTCGGCCTCGGAGCGGCCGGCGGCTTCGGCGTCGCGGGTGGGGATGGAGTGGGTCGCGAACAGGATATGGACCGGTGCGTCCGGGGTGCCCGCCGCGGCCAGCTGTGCGCGGACGTCGGCGAGGCCGGCGGCGGTGCCTTCGATGAACGGCTCCACGAAGCCCGGGTGGTCGAAGTATTGGCGGACCTTGTCCACTTCGAGTTTGCCGTCCAGCCCGGATTCGGTCAGCGCCAGGCCGATGTCCTCACGGTATTGCCGGCAGCTGGAGTAGCAGGAGTAGGCGCTGGTGGTGACCATCAGGACCTTGCGGTGACCGGCGTCGTAGATGTCCTGAAGGGTCTGCGGGATATAGGGGTCCCAGTTGCGGTTGCCCCAAAACACGGGCAGGCCGATGCCGCGGTTGGCGAGTTCAGCCTCCATGGCGGCCTTGAGATTGCGGTTCTGCTGATTGATCGGGCTGATGCCGCCGTTGGCGCGGTAGTGGTGCGAAACCTCTTCGAGCCGTTCGTCCGGGATGCCGCGGCCGCGGGTCACGTTGCGCAGGAACGGGATAACGTCTTCCTGGCCTTCGGGGCCGCCGAAGGAGGCGAGGAGTACGGCGTCGTACTCCTTGGCGGCCAGCCGGCCGGCCTCGGTGACGGGATTATCGGCGGTTACTTGCGGATCCAGCGGGCTCATGCGAGGACCTCGGCAATCTCGACGGCACTGACCCGGCGGCCGGTGTAGAAGGGGACTTCCTCGCGAACGTGGTGCCGGGCGTCGGTGCCGCGCAGGTGGCGCATCAGGTCCACGAGGTCCACGAGCTCCGGGGCTTCGAGGCCCAGGATCCATTCCCAGTCCCCCAGCGCGAAGGAGGACACCGTGTTGGAGATGACCTGCGGGAAGTCGCGGCCCAGCATCCCGTGGTCGCGAAGCATCGCGCCGCGTTCGGCATCCGGCAGCAGGTACCACTCGTAGGAGCGCACGAAGGGGTAGACGCAGAGCCATTCGGCCGGTTCCACGCCGCGGGAGAACGCCGGGGTGTGGTTCTTGGCGAACTCGGCCTCGCGGTGCACGCCCATGGCGGACCACGCGATTTCGGTGCCGGTGAACAGCTTGCTCCGGCGGATGTCGCGCACGGCGCGCTGCAGCGCTTCGGCCTTCGGGCCGTGCAGCCAGATCATGACGTCCGCGTCGGAGCGCATCGCCGAAACGTCGTAGCTGCCGCGGTGGACGACGCCGTCCTCGGCCAGCCGGGCCAAGAGCGCCTCGAAGTCCTCGGCGGCGTCGCCGCTGCGCAGGACGTCGGCAGAACGCTTGAAGACCGTCCAGAGCGTGAAGAACTGCTCGCCGGATTCTTCGGCTGCTGTTTTTCCGGTTTTAGTGACAGATTCGGCAGAAGTGTGGCTCATGGATACCAGTCTGCCCCCTCCCCGGAGCTAAGTCGAAATAGAGCACTTCTACAGCGCGTAGAAGTGCTTAATTTCACACGGGGGGCGTTGCGGCGTACCGCCGCTCGTCCCCGAACAGGGCAGCCGGCGCCGATCGCCCCCGCCTGAGTGTCCGCAAGCATCGGCGACCGCCCGTTTGCCGCAGATGGCCGCTAACGGACGACCAAAGCGGCCATTTCTGGCAAATCAACGCCGAAGCCGATCACCCTTCGAGGGCCCCCGGAAGAATCGGGCGGCCTACATCCTGCGCAACCGGAGGACGACGGCGCCCGCGCCCAGGGACACGGCCACCAGGCAGATGCCCCAGCCCACCAGGGCGGAGGGGCCGGCCGGGTCGACGGCCGAGGCGGCCTCCATCTCGTCCCCCGACTTGGCGGGGGCCGGCGGGGATGCTGCCGTGGCCGTGGCTGCCGACGTCGTGGCGCCCGACTGGAGCGCTCCGCCCGGGGCTGCCGGAGAGGTGCCCGCAGCACCGCCGGGGACCGCACTGTCAGGCACCGCGCTGCCGGGGGCTGTCTGGCCCGCGTTTCCGCCGGGGGCGGTGCTGCCGGGCGGCTGGTCCGGTGCCGGGGCCTGCTGGCTGCCCGTCGGCTGGCCGGTTACCGGCGTCGCCGACTCGGACGGGACCGGTTGCGGCGCGGAGGTCGTGGGCGCGACCGGCGGAACGGTGGGCCGCCGGGAAGCACGCTGGTCCGGACCCGTCGACGGTGCGGGCGCCGTCGACGTCGGCGGCGACGTGCTTTGAGTCGGGCCGGGAGTGGCGGAGCCGGACGTCGGCGAGGGAGTCGGCCAGGAGCCCAGGAGGCCGCCGAGCACCCCGTCGATGCCGACCGAAATGGAGGCCGACGGCGCGTCCGGGCTGGGCGTCGGCGTGGCGGCTTGTGTGGCAGGAACCCCTGCGGTGAGTGCCAGTACCGCTCCAAGGGCTGCCGCTGCCGCGCCGCGCCGGAGTCCCCCATGGTGGCTGGCCGGCGTCTCTGGAACTTCGGACCTGTGCATAACCATGGTCATCGAGCCTAGCCGCGGAAGGCGCCAGGGGAAAATTTGCCCAAACGGCTGTTTCCCGGGTAGCGGCCTGCTGTAGGAGCCCAAAAAATCCCGCCTCCGGTCTGCTTCTGCGGACCTCAGGGCAACAGCGCGGCCACCTGCGAAGGGGTGTCGGCAACGATCGCGGCGAGGCCGTTTCCGGAGAGCCAGCCGCCGACGACGGCGAGGCTTCCCTCGGCTGCGCAGAGCCGCCGCACCTGGTCGACGCGCCGTTTGTGGCCGAGCGAGGCGAACGGCAACGCCCCGGACCAGCGCACCACGTCCCAGCCGACGACGGCGGACCGGGACAGCGGGACGGCCAGCAGCGTGGCGGCATCCTCCAGCGCGGCGTCGAACAATTCTTCGTCGGTACCGGGCTCCGGGCGGCCCCGGCCTGCCCCGCCGGCCGGGCTTCCGTCACCTCGTCCGTAGGACAGGCGCAGCACATGCCTGCCGGGCGGGGTGCGCTCGGCCAGCCACGCCCATTTGGCGGTGGCGTGGGTGAGCGCCTTGGCGCGGATGCCGGGGCTTTGCGGGGACACCAGGACTCCGGTGCCGCGCGGTGCGGTATCGAGGTCCGGAGAGTCCAGCACCAGGGTCACCAGCCGCACGTCCGGGCCCGCTGCCGGGCGCAGTTCGGTCAGTCCCGGCAGCGTACCGGCGAGCAGCGCGACGGCAGCCGGACCCTCGACCGCGACGACCAGCCTCTCGGCATCAAACACGGAGCGGCCCGCGGTGACCCGCCAGCCGCCGAGGGTGCGCTGCACCCCGTCCGCACGCGTCCCGCTGAGCAGGGCCACGTCCAGCCCGCGCAGCTCCCGGACCAGCGCGTCGATCAGGGTGTGCATGCCGCCGCGGAGGCCGGCGACCGCGGAACCCGCCTTCTGCAGGCCGGGCCGGGGGGTGCCGGACCGCTGGGCAGCCGGCGTGGCGCCCGTCGGGGCAGTCGCCGACGGGGCGGCTCCCCGGCGCTGGGCGGCCACGGCGGCGGCGAGCGAGCCGTGCGTGCGGATACCGGCACGCAGTCCGGGCGCCACCATATCCACGTCGAGCAGGGCCGGGTCGGCCGAGTGCACCCCGCCGACCACCGGCGAGACGAGCCGGTCCAGCACGCGGCTGCCCATCCGGGCGCGGACCAGTGCGGCAATACTGGTGGACCCGGCCCTCGTGCCCACGGCCGCGGGCAGCAGGGCGTCCAAGGAAGCGCGGAGGGATCCGAGCAGGCCAAGGGAACGCCGGACTTCGGGGTCCCAGGGGTTGGCGGGGATGCCCAGCACGCCGGTCTTGGGCAGCTCCCGCGGCCCCTCGGGCAGCTGGACCCAGGCGCCGCCCGGGTTCGGCGGGACGATTTGCGCGCCGAGGCCCAGTTCCTCGGCCAGCCCGGCCACGGCGGGGGTGCGGGTGGCGAAGGATTCGGCGCCGCTGTCCAGGGTCAGACCTGCCACCACGTGGCTGCCGACACAGCCGCCCCACTCCTCAGTTGCTTCCAGCACCGTGGTCCGGACGCCGGCGCGGGCGAGCTCCCGGGCGGCCAGCAGGCCGGAAATCCCGCCGCCCACCACCACGGCGGTCGGCGCGGCAGAGAGCGCCGCGGAAGAGTCGGCGTCTGTTGCCACGGCGTTACTCCGGGGCGATCGAGTGGATCAGTTCGACGACGCGGGTCAGCACCGCAGCGTCGGTCTCCGGCGGCACTCCGTGGCCCAGGTTCAGTACATGGCCGGGGGCCGAAGCGCCGGCCGCAATGACGTCGCGCACGTGGGCTTCGAGGATCTCCCAGGGCGCGGAGAGCAGCGCCGGGTCGATATTGCCCTGCAGCGGCACGGTGCCGCCGAGCCGGCGGTTCGCCTCGTCCAGCGGCAGACGGTAGTCGACCCCCACGACGTCGACGCCGACGTCGCGCATGGCGACCAGCAGTTCCGAGGTGCCGGTGCCGAAGTGGATCAGGGGTGCGCCGAGGTTCCGGACGTGGTCCAGGGCACGGGCGGATGCCGGGGCCACGAAACGGGTGTAATCGGCCAGTCCCAGCGAGCCGGCCCAGGAGTCGAAGAGCTGGCCCGCAGAGGCGCCGGCTTCCAGCTGGGCGCGGAGGAACAGCCCGGAGGCGTCCGCGGCCCAGTTGGCCAGCGCGGTCCAGGTGTCCGGGTCCGCGTGCATCATGGTGCGCGGGCCGAGGTGGTCGCGGGACGGCTTGCCCTCCACCATGTACGCGGCCAGTGTGAAGGGCGCACCGGCAAAGCCGATCAGCGGGGTGGTGCCGAGTTCTGCCACCGTGAGCCGGACGGCTTCGCGGATCGGTTCCAGGGCTTCCCACGTCAGCTGCGGCAGGGCGGCAACGTCCGCGGCGGTGCGCACCGGTTTCTCCAGCACCGGGCCCACGCCGGGAACGATGTCCACGCCCACGCCGGCCAGCTTGAGCGGGATGACAATGTCCGAGAAGAAGATCGCCGCGTCGACGTCGTGCCGGCGCACGGGCTGCAGGGTGATTTCGGAGGCCAACTCGGGGCGCAGGCAGGAGTCCAACATGGCCACACCTTCGCGCGCCTTGAGGTATTCGGGCAGCGAGCGGCCGGCCTGGCGCATGAACCAGACCGGGCGCCGGGAGGGCTTTCCGCCGCGGTAGGCAGTGATCAGCGGCGAGTCGGCGGTACGGCCATCCATCAGGGGGTGGCCGGCGTCGAGGCCGCTCGTTGCCGTGCCGCTCGTTGCTGAGCCGTCTGATGGAATGCTGTTGGGTGCCGTGCCGTTCGTTGCCGCCGCGCTAGGAGTCATGCCTTTGATTGTGCCGAAAATCGGCCCCAAAAGATAACGACAGCCTGTCAGCTGGGGCGCCGCGGCAGCAGCGGTGGCAGGAATCACAGCCCGGGGTGGGCAGCCCCACGCCCGGCAGTTGTTCTACCGCGGTACGAAAAAGCTATGATGGTCCTGCTGTGGTTCTTTTCTCATTGGTGGCTACACACGCCGACATCGACCTCGAGACCGTTGCTCAACTGAGCACCGGTGCTTCCGGGCTCGCCACATCCGCCCTCGCCGGATCGCCGGCAGTGTCGGGTGCCGTTGTGCTGGCCACCTGCAACCGCTTCGAAATCTACGGTGAGGCCCCGCACCCGGACGACGTCGAGGCCGCCCGCGCCGCCCTGGTCGCGCAGATCAGCGGCGCCAGCGGCCTCAACGAACAAATCGTCTCCCGCGCCTTTAATACGCGGACCGGCCCGGAGGTCAGCCGGCACCTGTTTGCCGTCAGCTCCGGACTGGACTCCGCCGTCGTCGGCGAACGGGAAATCGCCGGCCAGGTCAGGCGCGCACTTATCAGCGCCCAGCACGAAGGCACCGCCAGCTCCGGCTTGGTGCGGCTCTTCCAGGCGGCTTCCAAGACCGCCAAGGACGTCGGTTCACAAACGGCGCTCGGCTCGCAGGGGCTCTCGATCGTCTCGGTCGCCCTGGATCTCGCCACCGATCTCTCCGAAAACCCCGACTGGTCCAGCAAAAAGATCGTCGTCTTTGGGACCGGCGCCTACGCCGGCGCCACGATGTCCCTGCTGCGCGAACGCGGCTGCACCGAAGTCTCCGTATTCTCTTCCTCCGGCCGCGCCGCCGGCTTTGTCGCYASCCGCGGCGGSAYCGCCCTKGACARCGMCTCCCTGCCGGSCGCCGTCGCKGCYGCCGAYGTGATGATCGGCTGCAGCGGCTCSGACARCCGSGTCGARGCCSCCGARCTRGCCCGGATCCGSTCSGCGTCGCCGCAGCCGCTGATCGCGATCGATCTGGCCCTCTCGCACGATTTTGATCCCGCGGTCGCCGAGCTCAACGGCGTCGAGTTGCTTACGCTGGAATCCGTCCGGCTGGCGGCCCCGCAGGAGCAGGCAGAGTCCCTGAACCACGCCAGCGGCATCGTCGCAGGAGCCGCGACCGCTTTCGAGCAGGAACGCGAGGCACGCTCGGTCGACTCGGCCATCGTCGCCTTGCGCCGCCACACCATGGACGTGCTCGAGGCCGAGATGGAAAAGGTGCGCGCCCGCCACGGCTGCACCGCGGCGGCTGAGGAAGTCGAGTTCGCCCTCCGCCGGATGGTCAAGCAGCTGCTGCACGTACCCACGGTCCGAGCCCGCGAACTCGCCGCCAACGGTCAGCAGGACGACTACGTCGCCGGTCTGGAAGCCGTTTACGGCATCACGGTCGAACAGCCCGCTGGCCGGCCTGCCGCCGCCGGCGCGGACGCTGCGTGCCCGGTTGAGCACGGCACGCTCCCCGCCGCCGACGGCAACCGGGAAACGGCCTGACCCGATCCGCCGCTGTCCTAGGACGCCTCAGCGTGCGGTAAGCCGGTACACCGAGACGTGACTGCGGGATTCCTCGTTGAAGTCGCCGCGGTCCCAGTCCGCCCACCTGGATTCCAGCTCAAACCCGGCGAGCCGGGCCATGAGGTCGAGCTCGCTGGGCCAAATGTACCGGTGCGGCGTCCGCCCGATCCGGGCGTCCCGCCCATCCGAGAGTTCCGGACCGAATCGGACGTGATGCGAGCCGACGTGCTGCCGCAGCACGTCATAGCTATCGATACCGCTGACCGGGACCCCCGCCGCAGCGAGGGGGATGGCGACACGACCCGTGCCAATGGCGAACTCGAGGGCCGGGCCGCCGCCCGCGAGGCTCGACAAAACTTCCACCGTCGGGCCAAGGATCGCGGGGTCGAACATGCCCTCCCCGGGCGTGTCGTAGTTTTTGGCGGCGTCCTCGTCCCAGAGCCGCTGCTGGTTGATCATCACGCCACTATCGCACCCCAGCGTGCAGACCACTGCGCAAACACGGCTTACTGAGGACGCCCGACGGCCCGGGCGCGACAACGTGCCCGGACAGTACAGCTAGGAAGCGAAGGCGTTGATGCCCGTCAGGTCGGCGGACAGCTGCCACAGCCGCTCTGCGTCCGCCCGGTCCACGGCGTGGCCATCCACTCCCCTGACCCGCGCTTCCGGGCTTCCTTGTTGGGTCGGCTCGGCAATGTCACAGTCCTCGCAGTAGACGCCGCCCTTGCCCGCAAGCAGCGGGGAGGTGGCCGCCCAGACGGAGGTGGCGGCACCCTGCGCCGGCGTCTTGAACCGCTCGTCCGGTTTGCCGTCCGCGTCCATCCAGCCCGATGCGATCATCTCTTCCCGGGGCAGGTGGCGCTGCAGTTCGGTCATGATGCCTCCCGGGTGGACCGCGAAGGCCCGTACACCGGCACCCTTCCCGAGCGCGTCCAGGTGCACGGCGAACAGCGCATTCGCCGTTTTAGCCTGCCCGTAGGCCTTCCATTTGTCGTAGCCGCTCTCGAAGTTGATGTCGTCAAAGCGGATGGGCGAGAGCTTGTGGCCGGTGGAGGAAAGAGCCACCACCCGGGCACCGCTCCCGGCAGACAGTGCGGGCCACAGCAGGTTGGTGAGCGCAAAGTGGCCCAGATGGTTGGTAGCGAACTGCGACTCCCAGCCCGGTCCCACGCGACGCTCGGGGCTTGCCATGATTGCGGCGTTGTTGATCAGGATGTCCAGCCCGGCACCGTCGCCGAGGAAATCAGAGGCCAGGAATCCGGCGGCGAATTCCTCAACACCGGCCAGCTCGGCGAGGTCCAGCCGGGCGACGCGGACGCCGTTCAGACCGGCCTGGTCCAGGACGTCCCGGGCATGTTCGGGCCGCCGCGCAGGCACCATCACCCGGGCCCCGGCGGAGGCCAGAGCCCGGACCGTCTCCAGGCCCAGCCCGGAGTAGCCGCCGGTCACCACCGCGGTCTTCCCGTCGAGGTCCAGCCCGGCTATCACCTCCGCCGCCGTCGAGCGCGCGCCGAAGCCCGAGCCGATCTTGTGCTGCGGGGTCAGGGTGGTGTCTTGGCTCATCGCGGCACCTTTCCGGTCAGGACCCGGCGGGCCGGGACAGCTGCAGGGCTATTGGACTTTCTGGACGATCGTCGGAGCGTCAGTAGACGGGTTTGCCCGGCTCCACGTCGCGCACCCACGCAAGGATCCCGCCCTCCAGGTGGCTGACCCGGTCGTATCCTGCCCCACGCGCGGCGGCGAGCACCGCCGCGGAGCGGGTGCCGCCCTTGCAGTGGAACACGATGTCTGTGTCCCGCGGCAGCTCTTCCCAGGCGTCGCCGGCCAGAATCCGGCCCTGCGGGATCAGCTTGGCACCTTCGATGCTGACTATCTCGAACTCCCCGCTCTCCCGCACGTCCACCAGTTCGAAGTCCTTCAGGCCAGCCTTCCGCGATGCCAGCATGGTGGCGAGCTGGGTGGCGGTGACGGTGTGTTCGGTCCCGGCGTCGGCGGCCGGGGCGATCCCGCAGAAGGCTTCGTAGTCGGTGAGCTCGGTGATGCGGGGCGCTTCAGGGTCCCGGGAGACCCTGATTTCGCGCCAGCTCCCGCCGAGGGCGTCAAAGAGCGCCACGCGCCCCAGCAGCGAACGCCCGACGCCGGTGATCAGCTTGACCGCCTCGGTCACCATGAGGGAGCCGACGGCGGCGCACAGCATGCCGAACACGCCGCCTTCCCCGCAGGAAGGCACCGAGCCGGCGGGGGGCGCCTCCGGATACAGGTCGCGGTATGTCGGCCCGTGCTGTTCCCAGAAAACGCTGACCTGGCCGTCGAAGCGGAAGATCGAGCCCCACACGTACGGTTTGCCGAGAATTGCCGCGGCGTCGTTGACCAGGTAGCGGGTGGCGAAGTTGTCGGTGCCGTCCAGGATCAGGTCGTAGCCGGCGAACAGTTCAAGGGCGTTGGAGGCATCGAGCCGGACGTTGTGCAGCCGGACGTCGACCAGGGGGTTCAGGGCGGCGATGGCGTCGCGGGCTGACTCGGCCTTGGGCCGGCCGACGTCGGCCACGCCGTGGATCACCTGGCGCTGCAGGTTGCTCAGGTCGACGTCGTCGTCGTCGATGATGCCCAAGGTTCCCACCCCGGCGGCTGCGAGGTACAGCAAGGCGGGCGAGCCGAGGCCGCCGGCGCCGATCACCAAAACCCGGGCATTCTTCAGGCGGCGCTGCCCGAGGGACCCGATCTCGGGAATGATCAGGTGCCGGGAGTAGCGTTCCACCTCGTCCGGCGTCAGGCCTTCTGCCGGTTCGACCAGCGGTCCGGGGACCGGTGTCGGGGTTGCGGGGGTGCCTTTTGCGGTCAACGTCGAAGCCATAGTTCAATGTATGCCCGAAGATGCCGCCAGGTCATATTACCCGCGCGTAAAGTAGAGCCAACAGCGAAGGAAAGAAGGCCGACAATGGTTCATCAGGCACCGGTCGAGCGGGGCGATACCGGTAAGACGTCGGCCGGGAACGCACGGGGCGGGGCTGCCCGCTCTGCGCGCCTGCCGCGTGATGAACGGCGTGCCCAGTTGCTTGCCGCCGCCCAGGAGGTCTTTGTGGCCAACGGTTATCATGGCGCCGCCATGGACGAAATCGCGGAGACGGCGCACGTGAGCAAACCGGTGCTGTACCAACACTTCCCGTCCAAGCGGGAGCTGTACCTTGCGCTGCTGGATGGCCATCTGTCGGCCCTGACCGACCTTTTGCTGGGCGCCCTGAATTCGACGACGGACAACGACGAGCGCGTCCAGGCCGTGATGCGGGCCTACTTCCACTTCATCGCCAGCGACGATCAGGCCCACCGGCTGGTCTTCGAATCTGGTCTGGTCAACGATCCCGAGGTGAGCGCACGGCTGGAAACCTTCAACAAGACCTTCGCGGACGCGATCGCAAAGGTCATCGCCGAGGACACCAAGCTGCCGCTCCTGGAGGCCCAGCTCCTGGGCCGGGGATTGTCCGGAATGGCGCAGGTCAGCGCCCGGTACTGGCTGGAAACCGACGGGAACCTGGACCTCGATGTGGCCAGCGACCTGATCTACCGTTTAGCTTGGCGCGGAATCTCACGCTTCCCCAAAGAGTCCTAGAGTACAAATAGAGAACACGTGTGAACACTTTGATTGGCTTGGAGGCCTTGCTGTGGAAGTAAAGATCGGCATTCAGAACATCGGCCGCGAAATTGCCCTGGAATCGGATCAG
The DNA here is from genome assembly GCF_056397065.1 of Arthrobacter sp. 05N428_2. NCBI lineage: Bacteria > Bacillati > Actinomycetota > Actinomycetes > Micrococcales > Micrococcaceae > Arthrobacter > Arthrobacter sp. 05N428_2. Next base: position 244,702 of record NZ_JBFTMR010000004.1, read on the forward strand.
GACGCCGACGCCGTGGCAAAGCTGGTGGGCGAGGCCCTGGCTAAGGGCACTGAGCTCCGCCTGACCGATGAGAAGGGCCGTCAGATCATCGTCCCGGCCGGCGTTCTGGGCTATGTGGAAATCGGCGCCGAGGAAGTCCGCCGCGTCGGATTCGGCGCCCTCTAGCCACCGATCGCCGCGATCCGCACCCCTGCCGTCCAACCCGCAGTTCACGAAGGAGTCTGAATGCTGTCCCTGATTGTGGTGGCCCTGGTGGCCGTGGCCGTGGGGTTCGTGGTGTGGGCCAACGACAAGCGGCATGCCAAGTACGGCATCGCCGTGCCGGCCGGGGTTGCCCTGGGGGTCGGAATGCTGAGCTGGATCATCTTCCTTGCGGCCGGCTTCGGCTACCAGCCGGGCCTGACGTGGATCCCGTGGGTGCTGCCGCTGCTGTTGGGCGCTGCCGCAGCCGTGGGGGCGGTGCTCTACCTGGGCAGGTCCCGCACGCAGCACGACACCGCCCGGATAACCGCCATCCTGCGCCTCTAACGCTCGCTGAAGGTTAAGTTGGTGGCGGCCGCTCCCCCTCGGGTGAGTGGCCGCACCGCTTTAACCGAGGAAGTGGGACCAAGAGTAGGGCAGGATGGTCCTGTGACCACCCCTGACGAGCAGTCCTTTCTGGCCTGTATTCAGGGAAGGATCCCCAGGCTGGCATCCGGGACTATGACCTGGTCTACTTCGACGAGGACACCTCATACGGAGCGGAGAACGCGGTGATCCGAAGGGCCCGTGAGCTGTTCAAGGATCTGGGCGTCGACGTCGAAGTTCGCAACGAAGCCCGCGTTCACGTTTGGTACGAGGAGCGCTTTGGCGTGCCGGCCATCCCCTTCACCAGCACCACTGATGCGATCGATCATTTCGCCGCGAAAACCTGCTGCTTCACCGGCACCTCAGATGAGGCGGGCGCCCTCACAACGTACGCCCCACACGGCTACGACGACCTGTTCGCGCGGAAGGTCGTGCCCAACCCGGTGCTTGCTCCCCAGGCTGTGTACGAAACGAAGACCAGAAGGTGGAGCGCACAATGGCCAACGCTGACCGTGCTGCCATGGCCCGCAGCGAGCTCCCTGAGCGAACTGCCGCCGCAATCCGGAAGGTGACCGGGACGAGGTCTTCATGGTCGTTGCCCTGCACGACGCTGGCAGAACAACACCGACTGTGCCGCCGTCGAGAGCCGCTAGCCGGTACCGTGGTCGGGTGGCGGCGATCGAGCAAGAACTGACAGGAGGGAACGCGTCCGGACGTGTTGTGCGCATCGGTCACACTGTCCGGAAACCGTGGTTGGAAAATTCTTCCGTCATACAGGACTATCTTCGTGCCCTCGTATCAGGCGGGGTTGACGTTCCCCAGCCCCTCGGCCGGGACGAGGCCGGTCGGAGCGTGGTCGAGTACATAGACGGCGCGCCTGCGATGGACCAGCTGCCGCTGGCGCCGGATGATTTGCTAAGGGTTGGGCGGATGATCAGGGAAATCCACGATGCCAGCGAACCCTTCGGCATCCCGGAGGCTGGTTGGCACCTGCTGCTGCCCGCCGAGAATCCGAACCTGATGTGCCACAACGACCTCGCTCCGTGGAACCTGATCAGGGGAGACCGGTGGGTCTTCATCGATTGGGATGGTGCCGGCCCCAGCACCCGGCTGTGGGATCTGGCGTACGCGGCGCAGTCGTTTGGCATGCTGTTCGAGGGCCAGCCAGTGGAACCTGCGGCCTCAAGATTGCGTGCCGTTGTAGACGGGTACGAAGCGGATGACGCCATGCGCAGCGCACTGCCGTCCGCGATGGTGAAGCGAACGACGGCAATGTGGAACCTGCTGAAGTCTTCGAACGAGTCTGGGTTCCAGCCGTGGGCCGACATGTATGTCAACGGCCACGGCGAGCACTGGCGCACGGCCGCGCAGTACGTCGCGCGGAATCAAACGGCTTGGGAACAGGCCCTCGCGGAAGAGTGACCCTAGCTTACGAGCCTGGGAGCATCAATGGGACATATGGGAAGCGATGTGCGGGAGCCACGCCGGGAGGTTAAATCCTGGCGCCGGCGGTCGGGTCCCGACGCCCGGCGCCATTCGGGCTATGCAGACCCGGGCAGATCCGCATCGTCCTGGCCGCGCATCATGTCGGAGTCTGTGGCATTGGAAGCAGCCCAAACACTCTGCGGATCGGCGCCGCCCTCCATGGCCTCGGTCATTGCATCGCGCAGGTCCATTCTCGCTTGATCCGCGGCAAAGTCCGCCGACTCACTATCTGCGGAAGCCACCCAAACGCGCGCCAAACTCTCTTCCACATCAGCCTCCAGACTATTGAGTTCACACCCTCCCCGGCGGGGGCAGATCGATTATAGCCATCCGAGTGCTGCGAATCGTACCCGCGAAGTGAGGAGTGTGGGACCGCGATCTCCCCTATCGCTGAAAAGCTTCCTTAACGTCCGGGGACGTGGACTCCTGAATAACCCAGCGGTTGCCGTCGGGGTCACTGAAGTAGGCAAAGGCGATCCCGCCGAGGTCCTGGACCTCACTGATCTCCGCCCCGCGACGGAGGAGCTCGGCCCGTGTGGACGCCATGTCCGGCACGACCAATTGCAGGCCCTCCAGGCTCCCGGGAGACATGCTGTTCATGCCCGTGCCAATGACTATGGACGTCGTGGATCCCGGCGGGGTGAGCTGGACCACCCGCATGCCCGGTATGTACTCCACATCGTGGTCGAGGACGAAACCCATCCGGTCGGCGTAAAACGTTTTGGCCGCGTCGACGTCGGCAACCGGTACCTGGACCACTTCAAGGCGCATCTCCATGCGCATCACAGTACCCCGGATTCCGCGGACGCGGTGGTTCAAAACGTAGGCGTCCCGGGCTCGGCGAGCGGGTACTTGCGCTGGATTTCGGCCACCTTCGGATCGTTCTCATCAGCACCGTAGTCCGAGGTGCGGGTGATGTCCTTTCCGTCCGAGAGCTTGAGGGCGCGGAAGACCAGGGACAGGACAGCCGCGACGACGAGGTTTATGGCAAACGCCACCACGGCGATGTAGACCTGCACGTCGGTGCCGGGGATGGCGGCGATGGAGCCGCCAAAGTGGGCTTTCGTGACGGGGTTGACAACGTTGTAGGCGGCGATCGTGCCATAGGCGATGCCGGCCGCCCAGCCGATAAAGAGCGCCCACCGGTGGAACCAGCGGGTGTACAGCCCGGCCACGATCGCCGGGAAGGTCTGCAGGATCCAGATGCCGCCCAGGAGCTGCATGTTGATGGCCGCCGACTGGTCCATGGCAATGACGAAGATCAGCGCACCGAACTTCACCACCAAGGACGCCACCTTGGAAACGCTCGCTTCCTGGCGGGGCGTCGCGTCGGGCTTGATCAGGTCCCGGTAGATGTTCCGGGTGAACAGGTTAGCCGCGGCGATGGACATGATGGCCGCCGGGACCAAGGCCCCGATGGCGATCGCGGCGAGGGCGATGCCGGCAAACCAGGCCGGAAAGTGATCCAGGAACAACTGCGGCACCACCAGTTGCGGGTTGACCGTGCCGTTCAAATCGACGGGCTTGGTTCCCGCGTAAATGGCCGCGTATCCGAGCAGCGCCAGGAAGCCCAGCATCAACGAATAGAGCGGGAGCACTGCGGCGTTCCGGCGGATGGTGTTCCTGCTTTTGGTCGCGAGTACTCCCGTGATCGAGTGCGGGTACATGAACAGGGCCAGGGCTGAGCCCAGCGCCAGCGTCCAGTAGGCCGAGTAGCTCGTGGCGCCCGGGATGAAGACACCGGCGGGCTTTCCGGTGGCCGGGTTTACCGTCGCCAGCTTCGCCTCCGCGGAGTCGAAGATGGTGCCCCAGCCGCCGAACTTGATCGGCAGGTAGATCACCGCGACGATCACCGCCAGATAGATCAGCAGATCCTTCACGACGGCGATCAGGGCCGGGGCCCGCAGGCCGGACATGTACGTATAGGCGGCCAGGACCACGAACGCGATGATCAGGGGCAGGTCGGTCAGCAGGGCGTTCTCGGCACTGCCCAGTCCGAGCACGGTGAGCACGGCCTTGATGCCCACCAGCTGCAACGCGATGTACGGCATGGTCGCGACAATGCCGGTGACGGCCACTGCAATGGTCAACGGCCTGCTGCCGTAACGGCCGCCGACAAAGTCGGCAGGCGTGACAAACCCGTGCCGGTGCGAGACGGACCACAACCGGCTCATCAGCAGGAACACGATGGGATACAGCACGATCGTGTAGGGCACCGCGAAGAACCCGCTCACGGCTCCCGTGGCCCACATGGCAGCGGGTACGGCCACGAACGTGTAGGCCGTGTAGAGGTCGCCGCCGAGCAGGAACCAGGTCACCCAGGTGCCGAAACTCCGGCCCCCCAGTCCCCATTCGTCCAGGCTGTGCAGCCCTGTCGTCTCTTCCCGCCGCCAGCGTGCCGCAAAGAACCCCAGTGCAGCCACCAAGACGAAGAGGATGATCACAATGGTGAGGGCTATTCCGTTGATCGGGCGGTCCGGGACTGCCAGCGCCACAGTGGCCCCGTTCACCGCTCCTCCCCTGCCCGGGCCTCGTCGCGCACCGCTTCGCGCCGGCGTCGGTCCTCCCTGGTGACCAACCAGTAGGAGATTCCCACCAGGGCCGCTGTGACCGGAATCCACGCCATCTGGTACCAGTAGAAGTACGGGATACCGTATAGACGCGGGTTGTCGAACGAGTACGCGGGCACAAACAGCGGCACCACGATGGCGGCCAGCAGCAGGATTCCTGAAATCACATAGGGTCCGGGCCTGGCCGGGCCTCGCGTTGGCAGATCGGGACTGGACATCGACGCCTCCTCATTGAGACGGGCCCCCGGAGCGGGAAGGCTTCCCGGGACGTGCCGGCGGCCTGCAGACCGCGGATCAGCGCGGTGGTAAACAACAGAATAGACACTGGATTAATTCTTCAACAGTGCAAACTACCCGGTTCTTGGCACGGCAAGCCCCTGCGTCTGGCGCCGGTGGCCGTGGAACCCCTGTGCTGCGGAGCGGCAACCCAGGCTCCGAGGCCGCTAGAGGAACTCGGCCCGGCCCTCCATGGCGGAGGAGGCCAGCGCGTGTTCCCGGCGAGGAATCCGGCCTGCCAGCCGCGCCAGCCGCCCGGCGAGGACGGCATGCCTGAAGGCGGCGCCCATCATCACCGGGTCCTGGGCGCGAGTCACAGCGGTCGCCAGCAGCACGGCGTCGCAGCCGAGCTCCATCGCGAGTGCCGCGTCCGACGCGGTGCCGATGCCGGCGTCGAGCACCACCGGCACCGATGCACGGGAGACGATCAGCTCGATGTTGTGCGGGTTGAGGATGCCCAGGCCGGTGCCGATCGGGGCGCCCAGGGGCATGACGGCGGTGGCGCCGAGGTGTTCCAGCCGCAGCGCCAGCACCGGATCATCGTTGCTGTAGGCGAAGACCTTGAAGCCGCGGCCCACCAGCTGTTCGGTGGCCTCCACCAGCTCCAGCGCGTCCGGCAGCAGGGTCTGCTCGTCCGCGATCACCTCAAGTTTCACCCAGTCGGTTTCCAGCGCTTCGCGTGCCAGTTCGGCCGTGAGGACTGCGTCCCGGGCGGTAAAGCAGCCGGCCGTGTTCGGCAGCACCCGAATGTTGCGCTCGGCCAGCAGTTGGAACAGCGAGCCGCTTTCGGCCGGCGAGTAGCGGCGCATAGCCACCGTGGTGAGTTCCGTTCCGGAGGCCACCAGCGCGGCGCCAAGGCCCTCCAGGCTCGGCGCGCCGCCGGTGCCCATGATCAGGCGCGAGCCCAGTTCCACGCCGTCGACGATCAGCGGATCCCGGTGTCCTTGCGCTGCGGTCAGTGTTGTTTCTCCCATGTGCTTCATCCTCCCTGTACGGCGGTAACGAGTTCGACGTCGTCGCCCTCGGCGAGCGCGGTCGCGTGCCACTGGCTGCGCGGCACCACTTCGGCGTTGCGGGCGACGGCGACGCCGAGCTTGCGGCCGTCCGTGGCCCGGCCATCCGCACCCAGCTCCCGTCCCGTGACCCCGCCGACGAGGGCGCTGACGGTGGCGCCGTCGGCGACCGTGTGCTGCGCTCCGTTGAGCCTGATGTTCATGCTGGTGCCCTGTCTTTCGTTGTGGTGTCCGGCGGCGTTGTGTCGCCGGCCGAGGCGTCCCGGCTGCGGTTGGCGAAGCGGTCCGGCCGGAACCGGTCCCAGCGCGGATCCGGCTCGCCGTCCAGCAACTGCCGGCAGACGGCTGCTGCCACCGGGGTGAGCAGGACTCCGTGCCGGAAGAAGCCAGTGGCAATGATCAGCCCCTCGTAGTCCGGCCCGCTACCGGAGCCGGCCACGCGCCCCAGCAGCGGGGCGTTGTCCGGGGTGCCTGGCCGTGCCCGGGCCGTGGCCTCCAGCAGTTCCAGTTCGGCGACGGCGGGCAGCAGCTGCTGGGCGTCACGCAGCAGCTGGTAGACGCCGCCGGCGGAGACCGCACCGGGATCCGAAGGCGCATCCTCCCGCTGGGTGGCGCCGATCACGACCGTGCCGTCCTCCCGCGGCACGATGTACACCGGGCTCCCGCGGACCAGACCGCGCACCGTGCAGCGCAGCAACGGCCGGAGCGCCGCCGGTACACGAAGCCGGAGGATATCGCCGTAAACCGGCCGCAGCGGGAGGGTAAGTCCCCCGGGCAGGCCCTGCAGGCCGGCCGCTCCGAGTCCGTTGGCCACGATGGTCTCACCGGCGCGGATCTCCCCGCCGTCCTCGAGGCTGACCCCGGAGACCCGGTCCCCGTCCCAGCGCAGCCCTGCGGCGCGGCGGGGCACGGCTGTGTACCGGTGGTCGCGGGCCAGGAGCTCGGCGGTCTGGACGAGCAAGCGGCGGGGGTCAACCTGGTGGTCGGCGGGGATGTCGAATGCGCAGGAGATGCCCGGGCTGAGCAGGGGTTCACGCCCCCGCGCCTCGCGCACCGTCAGCGGCTCCACGGCCAGGCCGCAGGACAGTTGGACGCTCCGCAGGTCGGCGAGCGCCCGGCGGTCGGCCGCGTCCGCGCCGACGGCGAGGGTCGGCGTCGTGCGGTACCCGGTGCCGCCCGCATCCGACCGGCCGCCGCCAAGTCCCGCGGCGAAGCCCGGCCAGAGCCGTGAGGCTTCGAGCATGAGTGCCAGCAGCTCTTCCTCCTGGTAGTGGAGTTCGCTGACCGGTGCCAGCATGCCGGCGGCGGCCCAGCTGGCACCGGTGCCGGGGGCGTCGTCGATCAGCGCGACGGAGCGGCCCGACCGGCACGCTTCCCAGGCGATGCCGTGGCCGATCACCCCGCCGCCGATCACGGCGACGTCGTACGGCCCGGGGGGTGTGGCGGATATGACAGATGGTGAGGCCATGGCTTCCTTCCCTACGCCGGTACTAACCGGATCAGGTCAAGCGGTCGGCTCTGACGCCCTCTCAGCCCTGCGCCGTGTGACGGCACGTGCGGGCTCCCGCGGTATGCGACCAGTTTAGGGGAACTAGGCTTGGGGGATGAGCCAGGAAGCCCTCACCCCCGCCCGCCTGTACCTTTGCACCGATGCCCGGAAGGGGCGGGGCGACTTCGAAGACTTTGTTGACGCCGCCTTTGCCGGCGGGGTCGACATCATCCAGCTGCGGGACAAGTCGCTGGAGGCCGCCAAGGAACTGGAGCTGCTGGAGGTCCTGCACGCCGTGGCGCTGCGGCACAACCGGCTCTGGGCGGTCAACGACCGGGCGGACCTCGCCTCGCTCGCCGGCGCACCCGTCTTCCACATCGGGCAAAAGGACATTCCGCTCGCTGCGGCCCGGGGCTTCCTTGGCGGGAGCACCGTGATCGGCATGTCCACCCACACCCCGGCTCAGGTCGATGCGGCCATCACCGCGGCCCGGGGCCCGCTTGGGCTGGACTACTTCTGCGTGGGGCCGGTGTGGGCCACCCCCACGAAGCCCGGCAGGGCCGCCGTCGGGCTGGACCTGGTGCGCCACGCCGCCGTCGCGGGCGACCGCGGCAGGGCCCCGGCGGAGCGGGCCGGAGCGGAACCGGGGGTGCCGCCGTGGTTCGCGATCGGCGGCATCGACCTGGGCAACGTGGAACAAGTGGTGGACGCCGGCGCCCGGCGCATCGTGGTGGTCCGGGCGATCACCGAGGCGGACGATCCCGCCGCGGCGGCGCGCGCCCTGCTCGCCGCGCTCGACGCCGGGAGCTCGATTGAGGCAGGCGCCGTCACCGCCGGGGGCGCCAACTAGCCGGCGAGCCCCAACTGGGACATCCGGCGGGAATGGGCGGCGGCCAGCTCGGCCGTCAGGCGGCGGGCCAAGTCGGCTCCCCCGGCGGTATCCGCGCCGGCCGGGCCGTGGAGGAAGGCATGCTCCTGTCCGACCCGCTGTGCCAGGGAAAGCGCCTCGCCGAGCAACCGCCGCGACCACAGTGCCAGCCGGGACGCCAACCGGGGATCATCAGCGAGCGCCGCCTTGAGCCGCTCCCGGAGTACCGCCGCCGCATCCCCGGCGGACTGGATCCGTCCGATCAGCGCGGCCATGTCGGCGTCGACGTGGCCGGAAATCGACTGGAAGAAGTCGGCGGACACCGCGTCGATCACGTAGGCCTTCATCAACGATTCGTACCAGTCGGCCGGGCGGGTGCGCTCGTGGAAGGAATCGACCGGTGGCTGGAACGGCAGCATGGTTTCCTCCACGTCGAGGCCCAGCTCCGCCAGCTTCTTGCAGACCAGTTCGAAGTGCTGGAACTCGATGACGGCAAGCCGGCCCAGGACCGCCCGGTCGTCCAAGGTGGGCGAATACCGTGCGTCAGAGGAAAGCCGCTCAAAGGCCGAGAGCTCCACGTACGCCATTACTCCGAGCAGATCCCGGCGGAAGCGCTTGCCGTGGGCCGGGTCTGCCGGGGAGGTGCTCATGTTTCAAGACTAATAGCGGAAATCGGGCTAACCTGATTTTCGTGTCTCATCATCGCCTGACTCCGACTGTGCTTCAGCAGCAGAACCAGCTTGCCCAAGCGCTCAAAGCATTGCGGACCACGCTGGAACTGCCGGGGCCCTTTCCGGAGGCGGTGCTCCGGGAAGCGGCGGCTGCCGTGGCAGGGCATCAACTCCCGGAGCTGGACCTGACCCATGTGGAGTTTGTGACGATTGATCCGGCCTCCTCGACGGACCTGGACCAGGCGCTCTACCTAGACCGCGCCGGCGAGGGTTATAAGGTCTTCTACGCGATCGCGGATGTCCCGTCTTTCGTGACTCCTGGCAGCGCGCTCGACGCCGAGACCCGTCACCGCGGCCAGACTTTCTACACGCCCGACGGACGGATCCCGTTGCACCCCGAGGTCATCAGCGAGGCGGCCGGCAGCCTGCTGGCGGGACAGCTCTGTGCGGCCTTTGTTTGGGAGTTCGAGCTCGACGCCGCCGCCGAGGTGTCCTCGGTGCTGGTGCGCCGGGCCCGGGTCCGGAGCCGGGCCAAGCTCAGCTACCACGGCGTGCAGGCCGAACTCGACGGCGGCACCGCGGACCCGGTGCTGCAGCTGCTCAAGGAAGTCGGCGTCAAACGGGTGGAACTGGAACGGTTGCGCGGCGGGGCCAGCCTGAACATGCCGGAGCAGGAAATCGAGCAGCTTCCCGACGGCGGCTACCGGATCGTCGCCGCCCCGCCGCTGCCCGTGGAGGACTGGAACGCCCAGATTTCCCTCATGACCGGAATGGCCGCGGCGGAACTCATGCTCCGCGGCAAGGTCGGCATCCTGCGCACCATGCCCGCCCCGGATGAGAGCTCACTGCGGCACTTCCGCCGCCAGACTGGCGCGCTCGGCAAGCCCTGGGACGGCCAGGCCAGCTACGGCGAATACCTGCGCACCCTGGACCCCACCGACCCCCGCCAGTTGGCGATCCTGCACTCCGCCGGCATGCTCTTCCGTGGCGCCGGCTACACCCCGTTCGACGGCGACGTCCCTGCGGACGCCATCCAGTCGGCCATCGGCGCCGCGTATGCCCACTCCACCGCCCCGCTGCGGCGTTTGATCGACCGCTTCGTCCTGGTCATCTGCGAGGCCCTTTCCAACGGGGCCGAGGTTCCGGGCTGGGCCCGTGAAGCCCTTCCCTCGCTGCCGGCCATCATGGCGGCCTCGGACCAGTTGGCGGCACGCCTGGAGCGACTTGCCCTGGACACCGTGGAGGCCGCGCTGCTGATCAACCACGTCGGGCAAGAGTTTGATGCCGTGGTGATCTCGGGCTCGAAACCGGCAAAGGGTGGCGCGGCCGCCGCAATCGGGAACGGGAGAGCGAACGGCAACGGAAAAGCCAACGGCACCGGCCCGTCGGGGATCGTGCAGATCGCCGAGCCGGCGGTGACGGCGCGCTGCCCCGGCGAGTTGGAGTCCGGCACCCAGGTCCGGGTGCGCGTCGTGTCCTCGGACATCGTCTCGCGGGAAGTCCAGTTGGAGCTCGTGGGCTGATACTGCGTGCGGTTGCGGTGCGCTGCGTGTTTCCTAGGTTGTTCAGGCCAGTATTGAGCGTTGAATTTTCAGTACTTTCCGGCACGATTCGCAACTCTTGCTCAAGACTCCTATGCACCCTGGTTTTCAGGGGCGTTTGGGTTCAGGCGCACTGCGTTGCCCACGTTCAATTGCCCGGTAGACAGTGGAGCGACCGACGCCAAACAGCTCGGCCAGCTCTGCCTTGCTGTGCTTCCCCGCAGCGTGCAGTTCGAGGAGGTGGTCTTCCTGTTTGACCGTGAGCTTCGGCTGTTTCCCCCGTAGCCGGCCTTTGGCCTTGGCAACCTTCATTCCTTCACGGGTGCGCATGCGGATGAGGTCGGCTTCGAACTCGGAGATCATCGCCAACACGTTGAACAGCAGTTTGCCCATCGGGTCAGCGGGGTCATGAACGGATCCACCAATGCTGAGTTTGATTCCGCGGTTAGCGAGATCATCTGCAATTTCGTGGGCATCCCGGACCGAACGGGCCAGGCGGTCAAGTTTCGTGACGACGAAGGTGTCCCCCGCCCGGCACGCGGCCAGGGCTTCGCAAAGTCCGGCCCGGTTCTTGTTTGTGCCAGTAAAGCCGTGGTCAACATAGATTCGTTCAGACTGAACGCCGAGGGCAGCCAAGGCATCACGCTGCGCCGTGAGGTCTTGCGCCTCGGTGGACACGCGCGCGTAGCCGACCAGTATTTCAGACATGAAAAATAGTGTGTCACATAGCACACCCTCACCGGTCAAGCCACCGGACGGGTCTTACGGGACTCCGCTTGTGACTGTTAGTCCGGACTGGCGGTTTTTTCACAGCTCGGTTTGGCGGTTCTAGCTGATTCCGATGACGAGGGTTGAGCGTGCAGCTTCAATGACGTCGTCGGTGATGGTACTGAGTTCGTTAATTTTCATGACTCGCTCGATTTGGGTGAAGAGTCGGTCGATGAGGCGGAAGTTGCCTCGGGTGATCCGGGCAACGGCGGCGATGGCCTGGGCATCGGTGAAGTCTTCCGGATCCAGGGTTTGGCCGAGTTTGTGCCATCGGCGCTCCAGGACGAAATTCAGTTCTTCCTGTGCGAGTGGGCGGTATTCGTGGGCGAAGCCGACCCCGCTGTAGAGCTGTGCGTAGCGGCTGAACCATTTTTCAATCCCGGGCATGCCGATGAGGATCAGGGCGATGTTGTCCCGGTCGTAGCGGTCGCGCAGCAGCTCCAGGGCAGTGGCGTTGAGGCGCTCGGATTCGTCAATGATGAGGAGCTCAACATGCTTGCCGGTGCGGGTGTGCGGTCCTGTTTTCTTGCCGATTTTTTCGAGGTGCTGGTCAACGCAGATCGATACGCGGGTGCTGATGTGCTCGAGGTCGGCGTGGATCTGTTTGGGTGAGGTGAGAACGGCAGGGGTGTAGAAGACGGTGCGTGCCAGGGCCGCGTAGATCTGGTAGTCGGAGTCGTCCCGGGGACCCCACTGTCCTATGAGGTTCTCTGCCTTGTGCCAGTTTGCGTAGCGCTTGGCGGAGAGGGTCTTTCCGATGCCGGCATGGCCGTAGCAGATGCCGATGGTGTGCTGGCGGCGCACTGCGTCGGCGAACTCGGCGAACCGGCGGTGCTCTTTGGTGGCGATGAAGCTTTGTGGTGTCATCGGTCGTCCTCCAGGTAGGTGCGTAGCTTCGGGCGCTTTGTGCGTTGATCGTCAGGGACCGGGGCGGGAGCCGGTTTCGCTGATGCCAGGTCCGGCAGGTGCCGGGCCACGACGGCGATGCGCTGGTTGACTTGTCCGCGCAGCTCCCGGCGGCGCGCCGATCGTGCAGCCTGGATGTCCTTAAGGGTCAGCGTCGAGGTTTCATGGGCGGGGTCCACGGCCTTGCAAATGAACTGGTTCTTGTGGAAGACGCGGATCTCGGTCACATCCCGCGGGTCGTAGCGAACGACGACGGGTTCGCGGACGTAGGCGGCGAGGAGCGGCGAGACGTATCTGAGTCCCTGGAAGTGCACGCCGTCGCGGTGGACGATGCGGGGTTTGGCCACGGTCAACAGGAGCAGGTTCAGATCGTCCATGGATGCCGGAATCCGGGGCAGCCAGCCATCACCTACCCAGGCATCATGCGGTGTTGTCCTGATCTCGGGGTGCTCGCGCTGGTGGTAGTCCTCCGAGATGAAACGGCTGATCGCCGTGTCCAGCTCCTTGAGTGTCAGTACCGGCACCGGTTGCGGGTGGCCGCGGGCCAGGCGTCCGGGCAGTTCGGTCAGCAGTTCCGTATTAATGGTGCCGTAGAACCGTTCGATCTTTCCCCGCCCTTGGGGTCTTGCGACCGTTGAGTAGGTGATTTCGAAGTGCAGGTCCTTCGCGGTTTGGGCCAGGTGGTTGCTGGTGAAGTCTGAGCCGTGGTCGACGTAGAGGATGTCGGGGATCCCGCACATCGGCCACCCGGCCCCGTTCTTGGGCCAGATTCCCTGCCGCAGTGCCAGCGCGGTGTTCAAGGCGGACGGTGCTCCAAGGAAGAGCATGTAGCCGCAGATCGCGCGGGAGTAGTCGTCCATGATCGTGGTCAGCCACGGACGCCCGGGTTTCAGGTTTGCGTCCAAGACAAGGATGTCCAGTTCGGTGTGGTCTGTCTGCCAGATGGCATTGGGGCGTTCGGCCCGGTGTCGCCAGGCCAGTTCGTAGGTGTCCCGGTAGGCGGCCGTTCCCTTCTGGGCGAGCATTCTCATGCCGGGGTCAAGGCCCGTGGTGATGGAGCGGACCGTGCTGTAGGAGAGGGGCGGCCAGTCGTGGCCGGCGGCGACGCGGTTGGCTTTGCGGGCGATGGCAGCTATAGGCAGAGGCGGTTTCACCAGGGCCAGGCCTTCAATGAGTGCGACCAGCTCGGGGGTGCTCCTGCGTCGGGTGGTCCCGCGGTTGGCTGTGGCCAGTCCGTCGATGCCGTCGCGTTTGTGGGCCGCGTGCCAGCGCTGCAGTGTCCGAAGCCCGATGCCTTCGTGTGCCGCGAGGGTCGTCAGCGGCACACCCTCTTCGATATGCCGGCGCAGGATCTGCCAGCGCACCAACGCTGTCTGATCAGGCATGGAGGCAGTGTCCCCGGCGAGGGTGCCGCTGCCTCCGGCAGTCACCGGACTGTTTTCTGTGTGGCTGTTGAACGCCGCCGCGGCGCAGCAGGGGCCGGCTCGCGCCGGAGTGCCCGGTAAACGGTGGTCCGGCTGACGCCCAGAACCTCGCCGATTTTCTCGACCGTCATGTCCTTCTGCTCATACATCCGGCGGGCGGTCCGGAGTTTGTCCTTGGTCAACAGGGGGGCCGGCCTCCAACGCGCCCGCGAGCCCGCGCCGCCTGAAGCCCTGCGTTGGTCCGTTCACGGATCAGATCCCGCTCAAATTCGGCAAGGGCTGCGAACACGTGGAAGATGAGACGTCCGCCTGAGGATGTGGTGTCGATTGCCTCCTGCAGGGACCGGAAACCGATGCCGCGCTCCTGGAGATCGGCCAGCTGGTCGATCAGGTGCCGGATGGATCGGCCGAGCCGGTCCAGCCTCCACACGACCAGGGTGTCCCCGGGCCGGATTTGGTCCAGGACCTTCGTCAGTTCAGGGCGGGACTCCAGGGACCCGGAAGCCGTGTCGGTGAAGATCCGGTAGCAGCCGGCCGCCTTTAGCGCGTCCTGCTGCAGGGCCGCGTCCTGGTCCCCGGTCGATACCCGGGCGTAGCCCAACAGATGTCCCATGCGCTCAAATGTACCAATACCCGTCAACCATCAGAAGAACAGGCACATAGAAATCGGCACTGGGTTTCGCTACAAAATTTTGGCGTGCACCGAATCTTTTGAACGCACCCGGTGGTTTGTAGCGAAAACGGTCGAATACGACACAATCCATATATGCCCATACTCGGTCGACGCTTGGCATCACCAATTGGAATCCTCAACGTGTTAACTGGCCGGCCAGATACTTAATCCGCGGAGTATTGACGTTCCTGATTCGCCATCCAATATTTAGCGAACTGGGGGAAATCTTCGCACAAGTCCATTGCATTGGGAGTCTTCCCCGCGTCGGCAACACAGACTTTGTGATTGCCTGAAATTTGTGCAGCACTGCTGCAAGACTTTCAATCGATTTGTGGGGGAAACCAAATGCTAAGAAAGATTGTGTCATTTCTATCGGTAGTAGTGGTGAGCATCGGCCTGCTCTTTTTAGCCACCACACCGGCCAATGCTCATGATGTCATCTGCAAGTTCCAGCCAAACTATCCTGCCAAGAACGGGACCAGGGTGACTTTCAACGCCGAGGTCTTCTGCAACTACGAGCCGGACATCAGTGTCAGCTCGATCCGCCTATGGCGGCATGACGGTGGAGGGGCGTATACGCTCATGGCCGAGGTGACTTCGACTGAAACCGGGACATACCGCTACAACTCAGGCATGATAGGTTGCGGAACGACCATCTCCAGGCAGTATCACACGCAGATCTACATTGAATCCTTCCACCACAACTGGGGTGTGACCGATAAGAGCAGCGGTTCTGTTTGGCTAACCTGTTAGGAGCTCCTTATGCCTAGGCGTCCACACAACTGGCTCCCCGGGCTGATTCCCGGACGCGGGTTCGTTCTTTCGAACGGAGCCGCGTGCGCCTTGAATTTTGCGGAGATCTATCCGAATGGAGTCATGGCTCAGATCAGCGTGCGCCTGAAGGGCCCGCTGGCCGTTGAGCAGCAAAGGGAAATTGCCGGTGAGGCGAGTTCATACCTGCATAACACTCCGACCAGGGGACCTCAGCTAACCGCATCTCAGGAGGAGTCGCTAACTTCACGCCCCGAGATAATGAATCACGAGGGGCGGGCCACTGTTTGGATCCTTAATTACTGGTGGGAATGTGAGATTAGTCCAAGCGGCCTGCAGTTGAATTTCTCTTGGCCTGAACGGAACATTCAGGCCTCTTTTTCGATCGCAGGCGAAGAAATAGCTGGTGCCCTAAAAGGCGTCGTACAGCTGTGGCACGTGGACGCTAACGAGAGTGGTTACACCGGCGAATAGGGTGGCGTACGACGCCGGCCTGACTTCACCGCACGGATCCGGCCGTGCGATGAAGTCAGGCCGGCGTTGTCGGGTGCCGGCACCCTCTCTCCAGGGCTGGTTGGTGCCTCCCAGCACGTTTGGTCCTGGGCGCCTCGCACTCGATTGGCGCAGGACGGGTTATGAAAATCAACGAGCTCAGCACCATCACCCACGACGTCATTGAGGCGGCACGCTCAACACTCGTCATCGGAATCAGCTAAAACCGCCAAACCGGGCTGTGAAAAAACCGCCACTCCGAACCAACAGTCACATCCGCTGGACCCCAGTCCGCAATGATGCAGTTCAGGGGTGTGTGTGACCGGTGGCGGACCGGCTTACGGGCAGGACCGAAGGGGCGTTTCGGCTCGCCCGGTACGCTGTGGCCATGCAGATTCGTGAAGCCACCCTGGATGACCTGGGACGTGTGACTGCGGTCTGTGATGCCAGCGGCCGAACACGCTGGACCAGCGAGATGATCGCCACCAGGAACGACCGAGTCGTATTGGTGGCCGTCACACAGGGCGAGGTCGTCGGCGTGGCCAAGACACATCTCCACCCGGATCCCGAAGGCAGCTCTCCGGCGGGCCACTATCTCGGGGGCGTGGTGGTCGCTCCGGGGTTCCGCCGGCGAGGAGTCGGTTCTGCCCTCACCCGGGCGAGATTGGAATGGATCTGGTCTCGGGCTTCGGTCGCTTACTACTTCACTAACGAACACAACACGGCATCCATCAGGATGCACGAGACTCTCAATTTCCGGCCGGTCGCCCGATTCTCGGAGATCCGCGGAGTGACCGCGGACGACGGCCGGTCTGAGCTCATTCTCTTTGAGGCGTCCCGATAAGCGACGGCTGCCGGGCATTTTCCATAGCTTGCTTAGACTCGAAGCATGGTCAATGTTGTTAGCGATGCGTATTCGAGCAGGGCGGCGGAATACGTCGGACGCTTCGCTTCAATGGGTGCCGTGCACCCTTCAGATCGTCAGCTGGTGGCGACTTGGGCGGATGGCGTCGAGGGTGCGGTGCTCGATGCTGGCTGCGGTCCGGGCCACTGGACGAACTTTCTCACTGAAGCTGGGATTCCTGCACTCGGAGTGGATCTGGTTCCCGAGTTCATCGAGCACGCCCGCTCTGCCTATCCCGGCATTCGGTTCCGGACAGGTAGCCTCGATGCCCTCGATGTCAGCACCGGGACAGTGGGTGGAGTGCTCGCGTGGTACTCACTGATCCACCATGAGCCAGACACGATCCGCACTCCGCTCTTGGAGTTCAGTCGCGTACTCAGCCCTGGCGGCGCCCTGCTGATCGGCTTCTTCGAAGGTCACGTCCTCGAGAAGTTCGATCATGTGGTCGTCCCGGCATACCAGTGGCCGGTAAGTGATCTCTGCGGCCAGCTGGTAGCCGCGGGCTTCGATGTGGTCGAGACGCACGCCAGGACAACCACCGGGCAGCGATCCCATGGGGCGATTCTCGCCGTTCGCTGATGTGCTCGGTAGGGGATCCCCTCACGGACGCCGGGGTGTGGCCGTTAGCTCCGGGTCGTGAACTGGACCTGGATTCGTTTGAGCTCAGCGCGGGGAAGCACTGCGGTCACGACGCCGCCACCGGCCAGTTGGGCTCCGATGCCGTACACGAACGGGTCCGTATCGACCTCCGCACCGGGCACTTCTATTCCATTGATGACTGTCCTGGCGTGGCCGTTGACCATCCGGCCGGTTACTGCGGGTGTGTGCTGGTCCCACGGTTCGCTGCCGGGCCAGAGCTCCTGCCGGAACTGGTTCATGAGGATGTGGTTGACATGGTCAGCCAGGAGGCTTCGAACCGAAGAGCGCTCGGACAGCTCGCGGTGCCAGGTGGTTCGCACGGCCTCCCATAGCTGCGGATAGCGCATTCGCTCCACCTGTTCGATCAGCCAAGGGGGCCGCGGCCATGGCGGAACTTCCTCGATCGCCCTGCGTGTCGCCTCGTCGAGGTCCGCGAGGTTTACCGGGTCTGAGCGATCATCCGGGTTTCGCCAGAGCGTGTAGTTGATGCTCGCCGTCATTTCGCTGTACCCACGATCATCCAGGCCGTAGCTCAGACCGACGGAGTCCGTGTCCTCCAGCGACGGTTGGGGCATAAGCCCCAGCACCGGAATAGGCATGAGTTTCAAGTTCTCGACCCATTCGGCACGGGGGTCGGGGGCGTCTTCGGGGAGAATGCCAGCCAATCTCATGCCTCGACTATGAGTCAAACGAGGGAGCCTGTAAATGGGAATGAATTTCAGGCCCCAAATGTCCCGGTGCAGGTTCGGTTTAGGGACGCGCCGATCACTGAGAACGATCGTCTTCGCCTTGGTTCTTTCGGCTTTCCTGCCACGCATATAGGGGAACAAAGACCACCACAAAGGCTGTACCCAGTCCCGCGATGGCACCGAGGCCCTGATAGATGATGGTCAGCAATGTGGAGGACCCGTTGTCCGACTCCCGGATGGCGAGGGCCACCACGAAAGCAACAATCGATACCACTAGAACGATCAATGTCGATTTCCTCAACCGGGCCTTGGTCAGAGAAGTCATAGCCACCGATTAGTCCGATCTCTTATGGTGAACTGGCCGGACTATTGCGCAGCTAGCCGAAGCCAATGACCTGAGTGTTGCAGGGGCAACGTCGAAGTTGCAAGACCTCTAAAGGGCCCGATGACCGCCAAAGAACGGCTTCGGAATCCCTGCCCTTAAGCCGATCCTCCACTGGACAATGCGATGCCCGAATTGGAGTCCGT
This sequence comes from Arthrobacter sp. 05N428_2, assembly GCF_056397065.1. Taxonomy (NCBI): domain Bacteria; kingdom Bacillati; phylum Actinomycetota; class Actinomycetes; order Micrococcales; family Micrococcaceae; genus Arthrobacter; species Arthrobacter sp. 05N428_2. The sequence continues at coordinate 262,976 of NZ_JBFTMR010000004.1, forward strand.
TTACGGCTGGGTGTGACGCTGATTCTCAGGTGTCTTGGGGTCGCTTCGAGCATGGAATCCCAGAACTGATCGGTTGCGACCACTCTCCTCGCTGTCCCACGGGCCGCGGGTAGACAAAGCCAGCATTGCGACGCCTGCCAAGATAAGCCACAAATAGCTCCAGGACGCGGCGACCGCCCCTCGAAGGATTCCGCTCATTACGGCGAAGGCACCGACAGCGAATAGGAGTCGCGTTGCCTGCCAACCGAACAATCCCTGACTGCGTCTCATTCATCCACTCTACGTGCAGCGCTAGCTCCTTCGGCGGCACTGATTCCGCGGCGAAGGGCGCACCTCCCGACGGCATTCCGTAATACCGTTCGCTTTCCGGCAGCGTCTTTCCTCAGCGGTCCCAGTGCAGAGGGCCTCTAACATTCGGTGCAGACGACATTCGAAATTGACATATGTGACGGTGCCCGGTGAGGGATCGGCTAACGGACATCCGCTCGAGTCATCGAACCGGCCACCGGATCACGACTGCGCTGACCGCGATGCATGATTGATTCTGGCCCTGTGATGCCTCGGTACGCGAGGCAGCGAGGGGCCCGATGCGGACCGCTGCAGCTCATAGCCCTTCTGGGATTTGTTGAGCAAACCATTTCCTGAAGGCGGTCAGATCGTGCAGAAGTGGTTTGGTGATGCCGAAGAACGACGCTCCGATGCGCCAACCGGTCTTGCACTCGACGGGAAGAACGAGGAATGCGATCGAATGCGCGCCCCGAAGACGCGGTCTCGACCCTTGCACCAGCTCCTGAACGACCCACGGCCTGAAGGTTGGCGAGGTGGGGCCGCCCCATTCACCGCCGTTCCCGTCGGCCTGGGCTGCGACCCAGCCGATTGCGTCGCGGAGCAGCGTTTCGGCCACCCGCCCCAACTCCGGTTCGTGCACCAGAGGCCCGTAATAGTCGATAGGTCCGGTAACCCCGCGCAGCACCGCCGCGCCGAAGATGGTCGTCCACCACGAGCTCCACTGAGCGGAAACCTCGTCGCGGTCCGCCGTGACAAGCTGCTCGGGCGCGATGGCAGGTGCGATCCGGCAGCCGGGAGATCCACCCAGTCCCGGATCGAGCCCTAGCCGATCTCGGATGTACAGGGCGATGCCGAGCGCCTGCGGCTCGAAGAATGCCGTCTCAAGCTTCAAAGGCCGGAACAACGCCATGCTCGCACCCTACGCTTAGCCCGAATAAAAGCAACAGAGCGCGTTGACTCTCTAATAGGTGGTGGCTGGCCTGGTGTCTGGCTGGCAGGATGGCTGCCAGTCCTGCTGGACGTGACTCTCGTTGACTCTGACCCGGTCCCGGTGTCTTTTTTATGACCTGTCCGTTCGGCGGGGCTGGCGCCGGCCTGTCCTCTTCCGATGGCTTGATAGAAGGTCGTCCAGGGTGCCACCTGTGACTCATTAGAGAGCTGCCTCGAAAGAACCCTTCCAGGCCGGCGCCAGTTCACGGCATCTGCTTCCGGAAAGGAAAGACCCGCAATGACTATCGTTGCAGAAGAGTATGGCCACGTCATGGGCGTCGACACACATGCCAGGACCCACACCTACGCGATCGTGGACACCTCTACCGGTGTCTGCACGGCAACCGAATCGTTCCCCACCACGGCAGCTGCCATCTGTCGTGCCATCGCCTGGTTGAAGCGGAACACGAACGGCAACGTGCTTGCCGCGGTTGAGGGGACTTCGTCCTACGGGGCCGGGCTGACCCGTGCCCTGAAGACGGCCGGTATCCCCGTCGCGGAGGTGAAGCCACCGCGACGGGAAGCCCGGGCCGGTGTCGGCAAGTCCGATCCGATTGACGCGCTGGAAGCTGCCCGGCAGGTTCAGCACCGGCAAGCGGAGCGTCTCGCGGTGCCGCGTGCCGACGGGCTCCGCGCGGCTCTTCGCGTGTTGTTGACCGGCCGCAGGGGCCTGGACACACGGCGCACCGCTGACCGCAACGCCCTCAACGCGCTGGTGCGCACCACCAACCTCGGCGTTGATGCCCGTAGGGCGCTCACCGGTGCCCAAGTCACGATGATCGCCGGCTGGGGAGAGCGCGTCTCCGATACGGTAGACGTGCAGATCGCCCGCCAGGAAGCCGCCCGGCTGGCGGCCGCGGTCAAGGACGCAGACAGGCACCTGCGCCGCATGAAAGCCCAGCTGAAGGAACTCGTCGAGCAGCTCGCCCCGGGATTCCTGACCCGCCCGGGCATTGGGCCGGTCACCGCAGCGGTCATCCTCTGCGCGTACTCGCACCACGGCCGGATACGCTCCGAAGCCGCCTTCGCAGCCCTTGCCGGCGTTTCCCCGCTGCCCGCATCCTCCGGAAACACTGTGAGGCACCGGCTGAACCGCCACGGTGACCGGCAGCTGAACATGGCCCTGGACATCATCGTGAAAGTCCGCATGGTCCACGATGAGACCACCAGACTCTACGCAGCACGCCGAACCGGTGAAGGCCGCACCTATCGGGAAATCAAACGTGTCCTGAAACGCTACACAGCCCGCGCCATCTTCCGCGAGCTGCAGACCCTTCTTACTTGACAGACATCATAGAAGGGTCTCTAAAAAACCTCCGCGTACTTCGCCATCGACGCTGAGGATTTGTGGGCGGGCCCGGCCGGCGGCGTGGGAGGAATCGGCAAAATCGTAACCAGTCAGTCGCCGTCGATGCAGTCCACAATGCGGCACGAATACTTGCGCCTTGTCGTGCCCATGACTACCGGTGGAAAAGTGGTTTTACCTGCCCTTGCTCTGCTCGGGATTGGGCAGGGACCCCAGGCAAGCCGTCTCGGTGCTTGCTACTAGCCATCCTCGTCGTGGCCGGTAGAAGTTCCCTCAACGGGACAACCAGAGTCAGGCAGTGACTCCGGCATACGCGGCCGCGTTGACTGTGAATCACAGCGATAGAGGGCGGCATATCCGCAGCGCTAATTGTCACCTTTGGTGACGGTCAAGCTGATGCAGCACGGCTTTTCGCCATTGCCAGAAGACCGGCTCTCTGCTCCGTCGACGAGTGCACCTGAAGAAGAGCCGCGGTGAAGCGGCGGGTTGAGCCCCTTGCACAATGGCGGAACGTCATGCAAAAGTGCATCATCATTTGGCGGCGGTTTACGCCGAAACCCGTCCGGACGCTCCAGGGGGAAGCATTGAAAACGCGAAAACTCGGCGCGATCGGCGTCGTTGCTGCATTGGCGATGGCACCGGCGATGCCCGCGCAGGCGGCCTTCACGGGCGCCAACGGCTCGCTCAGCTGTCCCGCGGGTCAGGTCGTGTGGGTGTTCGGGACGCAACAGTACAGTGCACAGGTCAAGGTCTCCCCCGGCACCGCCCTGCGCTACACGTATACCGCTGTCAACAACTACGGAACCAGTTCAGTCAACTGGAGGGTGGAAGCCACTCGAAACCTCCAGACCGTGGGCGACAAATGCCGCAGTGACTACAACCTGGTGTCGCCAGAAGGGCCGCCAAGTGAATGAAGCCGATGCTGAGGTCGCGCGAACCCTCAGCAGAATTCCGGTTCGTGTCCCTCGCCAAATGACCCCCACCGAGTACCAGGTGCGCGTGGCCGAGGTCCTCAACCTTTTCGATATCGAAGCAGTGGGCGACGTAACGGGCGTGCATTACGGGGGCGACGGTGTTGCGCTGGAAGATCAGCCTTTGCTCGCGGCGATTCGCGTACTCATTGGAAGGCGATTCGGCGTCCCGGACGATCTACAGTAGCCCGACAGTTGGGATGCAGTAGACCACACAGTCGAGACGCTGGTGGCCACCGCTTCATTCGACCGGGCTCACGCCCGCGTAGCGTTGGCGCCACGAAGAGTCTCGCCGTCAGCCTGTCGTCGGACGGCGTCCCGCTGGCATTCAGGGTCGCCGGCGACAGCTGGCGCGTCCTGCTGCAATCGCTGCTTCGGTCCAGATTCTTCGGGCACCCGGGATGTGGGAAATAGGCAGGGTAAGGCGAAGACCTCGAATCCAAAACGCTTCCCCCTGAGCGGAATCGTTGGCCAGGACCAGCTGTCGCGAACCATTGGCTTATTGGCGTGCATAGTTCAGGATTTGAGAATCTGGACGGGACGCATCGCCATGTTCCATCGCGTCACAGGCGTGTTGGGTTTGGGGAAGAAGAACAAGATGAGCGGGATTGACGATCTCATGGCTGAGTCGAACGACCGCTGGGCACATGCCACAAGAAGAGCCCAGGGCATAGAAGACAACGGCTTGGGGGAGGCCGTGAAGACCTATTTCACGCGCTATTTCCCGGCGGGACTGTTCCTGGTGGTGGTTGGGACGGCGGTTGGGATCTTAGGTCTGCGTGGCTCGCTGTCGGTCTGGCCTACATTTCTGGCGTTCGGGTTCCTCGTTGCGGTGCTGGGTGTCGTGGTTGGTGGGTTGCTCTTTAACTCGAAGAAGGTGGCACCCGCGGCCAAGTCGGGGAAGGTCAACGTGCTGCTTTCCCTGGAAAGTGGGGAACAAAAGCAGGTCCGGCGTCAGATTGCAGGGAAGGCCCCTATAGATTCGGAGCATCTTTCTGTTACCCGGGCTGCGGCGGTCCAACTGCGAAAGGGGCTTGCCACCCAACTGGTCCTTGCGCCGTTCTTTCCACTCACCTTCATTCCTCAAGCCGTCAACTTTGCCCTGCGCGGCGACACACTTGCCGCAGGGATTATGGCACTGGGCGTGGGAGTGACCGTGATCGCGTTTGGGCTGCTCGTCCGTGACTTCCGGCGTGCAGGACGGTTCTTGACACGCACAGCGGGACAGCCGAGCTGAATGAGTGCCTGAGTCCGTTGTCTATAGTCGAGACCAGCGTCGAGTGCAAGGCGGTAAAGGGGAATCGCTTCCATCTCGCTGCCCAGGAAGTCGTGAACAGAAGCCCATTCATACAGAGCCGCGGCATGCCCATCAGGCCGATCATAGACGAGCGCTTTCATGCTCCTGAAGGTTCCGGCGGGGTCTGTGTCATCAGCCTGTGGGTCCGTACGGCGAACGCTCGCGGGGACATTTTCCAGGCCCGGACCGGGTCGGTCCGTCGGGGTTTGCAGCCTGCCTATTCCTGCCCTGCCCGGGGTGGCTTGAAGACGGTATCGGAAAGCGGCGAGTAGGCGAACCATCCGGTGTTTTCTCCGCGCTGGGCTGCTGTCCGGGCCCGGGAGATTTTGTCCTGTTCTGCGCCCCGTGCGGCTGCCAGGGCATCGAACGCGGCAGCCGCCCGGGCGTTGAGGGCGGGACCTGTTCCGCGGAACCGGCGGGCCTGCACGTTTTTCTCGTACGAGGTGAACTCGATTTCGTAGCCGTCGCCGAGTTCATCCGCTACGCGCCGGGCCAGACGGTTGCCTTCCACGGTGAACCGGCGTGCCAGCTCCGCGGATTTCCAGTCGAGGTCAGGGGTCAGTGACGCGTAATAGGACTGTTCCCAGACCCTCAAGTCGCGGACCAGTCCTAGCGTCAGGCTGGCGAGGTCATAGTCAACGGGGTCGTCAAACCAAAGCACGCTGTCGGCATAGTCCGGAAACATGCGCACCGTCGCGCACCGGTCCTCTGCCGGGGTTTTCATATGGCGATCTCCTCACGGACGCTGGGGTGTGGCCGTTAGCTCCGGGTCGTGAACTGGACCTGGATTCGTTTGAGCTCAGCGCGTGGAAGCACTGCGGTCACGACGCCGCCGCCTGCCAGTTGGGCTCCGATGCCGTACACGAACGGGTCCGTATCGACCTCCGCACCGGGCACGTCGACTCCGTTGATGACGGTCCTGGCCTGGCCGTTGACCATCCGGCCGGTTACTGCGGGTGCGTGCTGGTCCCACGGTTTGCTGCCGGGCCAGAGCTCCTGCCGGTACTGGTTCATGAGGATGTGGTTGACGTGGTCAGCCAGGAGGCTTCGAAGCGAAGAGCGCTCGGATGGATCGCGGTGCCAGGTGGTTCGCACGGCCTCCTCAAGTTGCGGGTAACGCAGGCGCTCCACGTACTCGATCAGCCAAGGGGGCCGCGGCCATGGCGGAACTTCCTCGATCGATCTGCGTGTCTTCTCGTTGAGGTCCGCGAGGTTTACCGGGTCTGAGCGGTCATCCGGGTTTCGCCAGAGCGTATAGGTGATGCTCGCCGTCATCTCGTTGTACCCACGATCATCTTGGCCATAGGTCACACCAACGCTGTCGGTGTCCTCCAACGATGGTTGAGGCGCGAGCCCCATCACCGGAATGGGCATCAGCTTCAGGCGCTCGGCCCATCCGGCCCGCGGGTCAGGAGCGTCTGAGGGGAGGATGCCAGCCAGTCTCATGCCTCGACTATGAATCAAACGAGGGTGCCTGTAAATGGGATTGAGTGTCAGGCCCCAGATGTCCCGGTGAGATTTCCGCATACGTAGGGGGTCGTGCAGACGAGTGTGGACACTCCGTGCAGCCGACGTCGGAAAGGACAGCTGCGGCCCGGCGTGTCGGCGCTGCCGCCGCGGTGCCGCGCCGCACCGCGGGCCCCGGTCGAGGTTCGGAACGGCGAACGGCTAGACTGGAGGGGTAGTAATGGATGCCCGGTCGTTGATTTCCTAGTTTTTCGAATTCAACAAGCCCGCCCCTACGCGATCTTGAGACACACCCGCTGGTCCCAGTGCCAGCATCAGATAGCCCGCGATCGGCTTCCACTGGACCTGCTCGCGCGTCTGAGCGTGCTCCGGAACGGCCCTGCGCCGCCCCCGTTGAGCAAGCAGCGCAGCCCAAATGAATAAGGAAACTCCCTGTGAGTGAATTGCACACGCACCAGCTTCTGACGGACGAATCCGGCATGGAATCGATCGTTCCCGAAGAGACCATCATCTCCGACGAAACTCCGCACGAAATAGCGGAAATGTCCTTCGCGGACTACAACGTCCGCGCCGACATTGTTGAGTCACTTGCCGACGCCGGCATCACGCATCCCTTCCCGATCCAGGCCATGACGCTGCCGGTCGCCCTCAGCGGCCACGACATCATCGGCCAGGCCAAGACCGGCACCGGCAAGACCCTCGGCTTCGGCATCCCGGCGCTCCAGCGCGTCGTCGGACCGGAGGACGCGGGCTACGACGCGCTCCCGGCCCCGGGCGCCCCGCAGGCCCTAGTGATCGTGCCGACGCGTGAACTCGCGGTGCAGGTCGCCGGCGACCTGCAGAACGCGGCCCGCAAGCGCAACGCCCGCATCACCACGATCTACGGCGGCCGCGCCTACGAGCCGCAGATTGAGTCGCTGCAGAAGGGCGTCGAGATTGTTGTCGGCACCCCCGGCCGCCTCATTGACCTCTACAAGCAGAAGCAGCTCGTCCTGAAGAACGTCAAGATGGTCATCCTTGACGAGGCGGACGAAATGCTGGATCTCGGCTTCCTCCCGGACGTCGAGACCCTCATCGCCGGCACCCCCGCGGTCCGCCAGACGATGCTGTTCTCGGCCACCATGCCGGGCCCGGTTGTGGCGATGGCCCGCCGCTACATGACCAAGCCGACGCACATCCGCGCCGCCGACCCGGACGACGAGGGCCTGACCAAGCGCGACATCCGCCAGCTGATCTACCGTGCCCACAGCATGGACAAGATCGAGGTCGTGGCCCGCATCCTGCAGGCCCGCGGCCGCGGCCGCACCATCATCTTCACCAAGACCAAGCGCACCGCCGCCAAGGTGGCCGAGGAACTCGTGGACCGCGGCTTCGCCGCCGCCGCCATCCACGGCGACCTGGGCCAGGGCGCCCGCGAGCAGGCGCTGCGCGCCTTCCGCAACAACAAGGTGGACGTCCTCGTCGCCACCGACGTCGCCGCCCGCGGCATCGACGTCGACGACGTCACGCACGTGATCAACTACCAGTGCGTCGAAGACGAGAAGATCTACCTGCACCGGGTGGGCCGCACGGGCCGGGCCGGCAACAAGGGCACCGCAGTGACCTTCGTCGACTGGGACGACATGCCCCGCTGGGGCCTGATCAACAAGGCCCTGGGCCTGAGCTACCCGGAGCCGGTCGAGACCTATTCCTCCTCTCCGCACCTGTACGAGGAACTGGACATCCCTGTCGGAACCAAGGGCCGCCTGCCCCGCGACAAGCGGGTGCTCGCCGGTGTCGACGCCGAAGTCCTTGAGGACCTCGGCGAGACCGGCAAGAAGAACGCGCGCGGCAGCGCACAAAACAGCGGACGCGACGGCGGACGTGACGGCGCCAAGGCCAGCGGACGCGACGGGGGCCGCGGTTCCCGTGAAGCCGGGCGCGAGAGCGGGCGCTCCGGCGGCCGCGATGGTGGTGGGCGCGACGGCGGCCGCTCGGGCGAGCGTCGTCGTCGTTCCCCCGAGAAGGAAACCGCAGCCGGACCCGCTGAGGCAGCCGCCCCGGCGGCCAGGAACAGCGTTCCGACCGAGGTAGACCGGGCCACCCGTGCGCGCCGCCGCACCCGCACGCGCCGCCACAATGGCGAAGTGGTGACCGGCGAGAGCCACGCAGCACGCAGCGCCGAGGCCTAATCCCTTCATGACTGAAACCGTCTGGGCGCCGGACGGCAGCAATCTGGTGGTACACGCGGACAACGCGGCCTACCTCCCGTCGCTGCCGGACGGCGCCTTCACACTCATTTATGTGGATCCGCCGTTCAACACCGGCCGGGTCCAGAAGCGCCAGGAAACGAAGATGGTGTTCAACACCGGTGGCGCGGGCGACCGGGTCGGCTTCAAGGGCCGTTCTTACGACACCATCAAGGGCGCGCTGCACAGCTACGACGACGTGTTCAGCGACTACTGGTCCTTCCTGGAGCCGCGGCTCGTGGAGGCCTGGCGGCTGCTGGCCGACGACGGCACCCTGTACCTGCACCTCGACTACCGGGAGGTGCACTACGCCAAGGTCATGCTGGATGCGATCTTCGGCCGCGAGTGCTTCCTCAACGAGATCATCTGGGCCTACGACTACGGCGCCCGCGCCAAATTCCGCTGGCCGACCAAACACGACAACATCCTCGTGTACGTGAAGAACCCGGCGAAGTACCACTTCGACAGCGCCGAGGTGGACCGCGAGCCGTACATGGCGCCGGGCCTCGTCACACCGGCGAAGCGCGAGCTCGGCAAGCTGCCCACCGACGTCTGGTGGCACACCATCGTCTCGCCCACCGGCAAGGAAAAGACCGGCTACCCGACGCAGAAGCCCGAGGGCCTGATCCGCCGAGTCGTGGCAGCCTCCAGCCGGCCGGGCGACTGGTGTCTGGACTTCTTCGCGGGCTCCGGCACCCTCGGCGCCGTGGCTGCGAAGCTTGACCGGAAGTTCGTCTGCGTCGACCAGAACCAGGCCGCCCTCGACGTCATGGCCAAACGGCTCGGCGCGCACGCCACGTTCACAGCGATGCCTTCCGCCCAGCCCGAGCCCTCTTCCGCCCAGCCCGAGCCTTCCGCTGCCCAGCCCGAGCCCTCCGCCGTCCAGCCCAACTAACCCCCATTTGTTGTCGTTTTGAGGCCCCAAAACGACAACAACTGCGAGTCAGTTGGGGGCGGCTGCGTCAGGTCCAGCTCTTCACGAAGGCGTGCACGGCGTCGGCAATCATCTGCACCGCAATCGCGGACAGCAGCAGGCCGGCGATCCGGGTAACCAGTTCGACGCCGTTCTCCCCCAGCACGCGCTGGACCACCCCTGCGAAACGCATCGCCAGGTAGAGGGACGCGAGCGTCACGGCAATCCCGAGCCCCACGGCCAGGTACTGCGCCATGCTGCTCGAGCGCTGGACGAACACCATGACTGCCACGATCGCGCCCGGGCCGGCCATCAGCGGCGTCCCCAGCGGCACAAACGCGACGTTCTTGTACTTGGCCGCGTTCTCTTCGCCGCTGGTGGACCCGGTGAGCAGCTGCAGCGCGATCAACACCAGGAGCAGTCCGCCGGCACCCTGCAGTGCGGCAAGCGAGATGTGCATGTAGTTCAGGATCGACTGCCCGAAAATCGCGAAGGCAACAATCACGCCGGTGGCCACCAGGAGGGCCTGCAGCGCCGAGATGTTGCGGTCCTTGGCGTTCATCTGCGCCGTCAGCGACATGAAGATCGGCACTGTCCCGGGCGGGTCCATGATCACGAACAGCGTCACGATCACGGAGGCCAGGAGCTGCAGGTCGAGCCACTCCATCAGCGCACCACGGACGACCCGGTGCCCAGTTCCTCGATCCGGGCCAGCACCTCCGGGGCCGTCAGGTTCTCGCCCAGCAGGTTCGGCTTCCCGGTCCCGTGGTAGTCGGAGGACCCGGTCACCAGCAGCCCGTGCCGCTGGGCGAGGCGGCGCAGGAACACCCGGCCCTCCTCCGGGTTGTCCCGGTGGTCGATCTCCAGCCCGGCCAGACCGGCGTCGATCATCTCACGGTAGGTCTTATCCCCCACGATCCGTCCGCGGGCGGACGCCACCGGATGCGCGAACACCGGCACGCCGCCGGCATCGCGGACCAGTTCGACGGCGTGCGCCGGGTCCGGCGCATAGTGCTGCACCCAGTACCGCGAACGCGAGGTCAGGATCGTATCGAAGGCTTCGCTGCGGTCCGCGACGACGCCGGCGGCCACGAGGGCGTCGGCGATGTGCGGGCGGCCCAGAGTGGCGCCGGGGGCCACGTGGTGGATGACGTCGTCCCAGCTCAGCGGGTAGTCCTCGGCGAGCAGGCTGACCATGCGTTCGGCCCGGGTGAAGCGCGCGTCCTTGGCCTTGGTGATTTCCGCCAGCAGCCCGGGATGGTCCGGGTCGTGCAGGTAGCTGAGCAGGTGGACGCTGATGCCCTCGCTGGTCCGGCAGGAAATTTCCATCCCCGGGACCAGCGCCACGCCCAGTTCCCGGGCCGCGGCGGACGCCTCCGTCCAGCCGTCGGTCGAGTCGTGGTCGGTCAGGGCGACGACGTCGAGCTCGGCTTCCGCGACAGAAGCGATCACGGCCGCGGGCGGTTGGGTGCCGTCGGAAACATTCGAGTGGGCATGCAGGTCAATCCTCACTTGCCCAGCGTAGTAGATCCGTGGCGGCGGCTTGGTGGCCTAAGCCGCGCCGCTGGTGAGACGATGGGACGGTGAACGATGCAGATAACACCCCAATCTCCGCTTCCCAGCCCCTCGAGGAGCGCGTCAATAACCGCTCGCAGCGGCCCAACTCCGACGCCTTCAAGGCGTTCATGGCCAGCAACTGGGCCCCGTTCCGGGAGCAGCTTCCCGAACTGGACGCTGTCGCCGGCCATGCCGCTGCCCGCCGCCGGGCCATCTCCGAGCTGTTCAAAGGTGAACGCCTGGTCATCCCCGCCGGCCCGCTGAAGGTCCGCTCCAACGACTGCGACTACCGCTTCCGGCCGCATTCGGGCTTCGCTCACCTGACCGGTCTGGGCCTGGACCATGAGCCCGACGCTGTGCTGATCCTGGAGCCCACGGATGAAGGCACAGGCGACGACGGCGGGCACCACAGCGCCACCCTGTACTTCCGTCCGCTGGCCGGCAGGGACACGGAACAGTTCTACGCCGACTCCCGCTCCGGCGAATTCTGGATCGGCGCCCGGCCGACCCTCGCCGAATTCAAGGCACAGCTCGGGCTGGAAACGGCCGACCTGAGCGAGCTCGAGCTGGCCATCACCAAGAACGTGGGCGCTCCGGAGATCGGCGGCATCTCCATCCGTCTGGTGCGCAAAGTCGACGAGAACATCGACGCGCTGGTCGACACCGCCCGCTACAACACGGCCAAAGACCCGGAAAACCTGGACCTGGGCGTCCTGGACGCGCTTGATGAGAAGCTCAGCGAGGCCCTCTCCGAGTTGCGGCTGATCAAGGACGAGTGGGAAGTCGAGCAGATGAAGACGGCCGTGGCCGCCACCGTGCAGGGCTTCACCGAAGTGGTCAAGGCCCTCCCCCGGGCCTTGACCCACCCCCGCGGCGAACGTGTGGTCGAAGGCGCGTTCTTCGCCCGTGCCCGCGAGGAAGGCAACGAGCTCGGTTACGACACCATCGCCGCCGGCGGCAACAACGCCACCGTGCTGCACTGGACCCGCAACACGGGCCAGGTCAATGCCGGCGAGCTGCTGCTGCTGGACGCCGGCGTCGAGGCCGATTCCCTGTACACCGCGGACGTCACCCGCACCCTGCCGGCCAACGGCACCTTCTCGGAGATCCAGCGCAAGGTTTACGAAGCGGTGCTCGACGCCGCCGACGCCGGCTTCGCCGCCGCCCAGCCCGGCACCAAGTTCCGCGACATCCACACCGCGGCGACCACGGTGCTGGCCGAGCGGCTCGCCGACTGGGGCCTGCTCCCGGTGTCGGTCGAGGAGGCCATCAGCGCCGAGGGCCAGCAGCACCGCCGCTGGATGCCGCACGGCACCAGCCACCACCTGGGCCTGGATGTGCACGACTGCGCCCAGGCCAAGCGGGAGCTGTACCTGGACGGTGTCCTCACCCCGGGGATGGTCTTCACGATCGAGCCCGGGCTGTACTTCAAGGCGGAAGACCTCGGGATCCCGGCGGAATACCGCGGCATCGGCGTCCGGATCGAGGACGACATCCTGATGACCGCGGACGGCCCGGTCAACCTCAGCGCCGCACTTCCGCGCAAGGCCGACGACGTCGAGTCCTGGATGGCGGGCATCTACCAGGAAATCGAGGCCCAGCCGAACGGGCTGTAGCCTGGGGCTGCCGCCAGCCGGCTAACCGGGCAAGACAAAGGGAGGGCCACCGCCGGTGACCCTCCCTTTGTCTTGCCTTGGCGCCCCTGGAGCTGGCGCCTCTCTAGCGTTGCTCGCTGTCCGGGCGAGGTGCGTCCTGGCCGGCTTCTCCCTGCCGTACTTCAGTCTGCTGGGTGGCTCCGTGCGGGGCGGGGGCGGTCTCGTTGACCCGTACGCCGTACTGCGGGCGTCCGTCCGGCAGATCCGGGTAGCTGACACCGGAGGAGCGGACCGGCTCGGATTCCGACGCCGCCTGGTCGCCGGCGGCCTGCTGCTGGCCGCCTTCGGCCGGGCGCTGGCCGTAAGGGTCGTTCCAGCCCGCGGGGCGCTGCGGGGCAGCACCGTGGCCGGGCTGCTGCGGGCCCGGCTGCTGGGGGCGCTGCTGGTTCTGCTGGTCATAGTGCTGGAAACCCGGCGCGGCGGCGTCGTGGCGGGTCATCGGCAGCTGGTGCAGGAGACGGCGGGCCTCATGGGCAGCTTCGAAGGCCACCACCACGTCATAGTTGGTCGCTACGACTTGGTTGGTCGAGGTGAAGTCACGCTTGCCGCGCTGCATGGCGTAAGTGACTATGCCGAACAACATAAAGAAGGCCGCACCCATCAGCACGGAGGTGACGATCGAAAAGTACCCCGGGGTGGTGGAGAAGAAGGACAGCATGACGCCGACGAAGAGCCCGAACCACATTCCGCTCAGCGCTCCGGAAAGCGCAACGCGGGGGTAGGTGAGCCGGCCGGTGACGCGTTCCACCATTTTCAGGTCGTTGCCGACAATCGAGACCAACTGCACGGGGAACTGCTGGTCCGCGAGGTAGTCCACCGCCTTCTGGGCGTCCAGGTAGGAGTTATAGGAACCGACGGTGTCACCCTTGGGAACAGCGCGGGACTCGTCCGAGCTGCCGGGAGCGCCGGCCTTTGGACCACCAAAAATGTTTGACATACGCCTATTCTCGCCCATCGAGCTGGGCGACGCCTGCAAATTCCGCTAAAAGAGAGCAGACTCGGTAGCCTGTAGGGGTGAGCACAACTCTTTCGCGCGTATTCGTCGCGCGCCTCCTCGGACTGGACGTCTTCGACCCCCTGGGCGACCGTCTGGGCCGATTGCGCGACGTCGTGGTGCTCTCCCGCGGCAACCGCGGCGCCCCGCACGTGGTCGGCATCGTGGTCGAAGTCCCCGGCAAGAAGCGCGTCTTCGTGCCGATGACCCGCATCACCTCGATCGACCAGACCCAGGTCATCTGCACGGGGCTGGTGAATCTGCGCCGGTTCGAGCAGCGCGGCGCGGAGACGCTGGTGGTCGCCGAGTTGTTCGACCGCCGGGTGACCCTCGCCGACGGCAGCGGGGACGCCACCATCGAGGACATCGCCATGGACCGGCACCGCTCCGGCGACTGGATCGTCAGCAAGCTCTTCGTCCGGCGCGGCCACTCGCTCTCCCCGCTGAGCCGGCTCCGGCGCAACGAAACCCTGATCATCGACTGGGCCGATGCCCAGCAGGGCGCAAAGAACGAGCCCCAGGCCGCCACGCAATTCGTCGCCACGCACGAGGATCTGAAGCCGGCCGACTTCGCCGAGGCCCTTCAGGAGATGAGCGACAAGCGCCGCTTCGAGGTCGCCAGCGAACTCCAGGACGAACGCCTTGCCGACGTGCTGCAGGAAATGCGCGAAGGCGATCAGGTGGAGATCCTTTCTGCCCTGGATGTCGAGCGCGCCGCCGACGTGCTCGAGGAGATGGACCCCGACGACGCCGCCGACCTGCTCGCCGAGCTCCCCAGCGCCCAGGCCGAGGAACTGCTGCAGCTGATGGAACCGGAAGGCGCCGAAGACGTGCGCCGCCTGCTCGAATATGACGAGGACACCGCTGGCGGCCTGATGACCCCGGTCCCGGTCATCCTCCCCCCGGAAGCCACTGTCGCCGAGGCACTCGCCCACGTCCGGCGCGAGGAACTCTCCCCGGCGCTGGCCTCCTCGATCTTCATCACCCGGCCGCCGCTGGAGACGCCGACGGGGCGCTTTCTCGGCGTCGTGCATATCCAGCAACTGCTGCGCTACCCGCCGCCGGAGCCCCTGGGCAACCTGGTGGACAAAAACCTCGAACCGGTCTCGGACCAGGCCCACATCAGCGAAGTGGCCCGCGCCCTGGCCACCTACAACCTCAACTCGCTCCCCGTGGTCAACGAGGACGGCCGGCTTGTCGGGGCGGTGACTGTCGATGACGTGCTTGATCATCTGTTGCCCGATGACTGGCGCGCCCACGAGGACGACGCCCCGATAAGGAAGCTAGGAGGCCGCATTGGCTGACATCAACACGCCACGGAACTCCACCGCCGCCCCTGGATCACGGACCGGCAGCCTCGACACCCCGCTGAGCGGGCGCCAGCGGATCCTGCCGAAGTTCTCCCCGAACCCGGACGCCTTCGGGCACGCCACCGAAGGCTTCGCCCGATTCATGGGCACGCCGACGTTCCTGGTCTACATGACCGTGTTCTGCGTTTTCTGGCTGGTCTGGAACACCTTTGCGCCCAAGGAGTGGCAGTTCGACTCGCGGGACCTCGGCTACACCCTCCTGACCCTGATGCTCTCCCTGCAGGCCTCATATGCCGCACCCCTGCTCCTTCTGGCCCAGAACCGCCAGGACGACAGGGACCGCGTCTCACTGGAACAGGACCGCCAGCGTGCCGAACGCAATCTCTCGGACACCGAATACCTGACGCGGGAGCTGGCCTCACTGCGGATCGCCCTGCGCGAGGTCGCAACCCGCGACTACGTCCGGGCCGAGCTGCGCAGCCTGCTGGAAGACATGCTGGAGGCGCAGCATGATCTGCGCAGCCATGACCCCTCGGTCAGCGTGCTTGAGTCCCCGCGCGACAAGGTCAAGGAGAAGATTAAGGACCGCCGGGACAAGCAACGGGCTTCCCGCACCCAGCAGATCCCGCGCGTCCGGGCCGACGCCAGGAAGGAAGCCGAAACCGGCGACCTCCCCGAAGCCGGCACAATGGGCGCCCCGGAGAGCACGCCGCCGTCCGCCCCGCGCACCTCCCCGAAAGCCGAGCAAAGCCCGCAATGAGCACCCCGCCAGGAGCCTCCGGGGCGTCCCCCCTGGCAGAGGCCGCGCGCGCGGCCTTGGCCACCGTGATAGACCCGGAACTCCGACGCCCCATCACGGAACTCGGCATGGTGGAGGCTGTGGACGTTTCCGACGCCGGCCGGGCGCGGGTCACCGTGCTGCTGACGATCGCGGGCTGCCCGCTGCGCGGCACCATCACAGCCGACTGTGAAGCGGCGCTGGCCGCGGTGCCTGGAGTGACCGGCGTCGAGGTCGAGCTGAAGGTGATGAACCAGAAGCAGCGCGACGCTCTCAAGGAGCAGCTGCGCGGACCGGGCAGCCGCCGCGGCATCCCGTTCAACGCCCCGGGCTCGCTGACCAAGGTGTACGCCGTTGCGAGCGGCAAGGGCGGGGTTGGAAAGTCGTCGGTAACGGTCAATCTGGCCTGCGCTCTGGCGGCGCAGGGGCTGCGCGTGGGCATCGTCGACGCGGACGTCTACGGATTTTCCGTCCCGGCGCTGATGGGCATCAGCCAGGCGCCAACCCGGGTAGACGACATGATCCTGCCTCCGGTGGCCTACGGCGTCAAGGTCATCTCGATCGGCATGTTTGTCACGGGAAACCAACCGGTGGCCTGGCGCGGACCGATGCTGCACCGCGCCCTCGAGCAGTTCCTCACGGATGTATATTTCGGTGACCTGGACGCGCTCTTCTTGGACCTGCCCCCGGGARCGGGTGATATCGCCATCTCGGTGGCGCAACTGCTGCCGAAGGCCCGGCTCCTGGTCGTCACCACCCCGCAGGYCGCCGCCGCCGACGTCGCGGAGCGGGCCGGGGCGATCGCAGTGCAGACCGGCCAGAGCGTGGCCGGCGTCGTGGAAAACATGTCCTATCTGGAAATGCCCGACGGCGGCCGGATGGAGCTCTTCGGCAGCGGCGGGGGCGCCGTGCTCGCCGAGCGGCTCTCCGCGACAGTTGGCTCCGAGGTGCCGCTGCTGGGCCAGATCCCGCTCGACATGCTGCTCCGCGAAGGCGGGGACACGGGCGTCCCGCTGGTACTTGGCCGCCCAGAAACACCAGCCGCGCAGGTCTTGGCGGACATTGCCGAAACGCTGGCGTCCAGCCCCCGCGGGCTCAAGGGTATGTCGCTGGGCCTGCAGCCCCGCTGACCCGTCAGTCGTGCTGACGGGTCCACCGGGCCGGGCTGCCTCTAGGTGGCTTCGGTGTCGAATGGGGCGGGGGCGCCCGGCGGAAGCCGCTCGACGACGCGCGCCGGCGGCCGCTCCTCGGCGTGGGCAACCGCAGCCGGCGCTCCGGCGCTCATCGGCTTGGAGTCGTCCTCAAGCAGGGCTTCCTTGATGATCCGGCGCGGATCATATTGCCGTGGATCGTATTTCTTCCAGTCCACATCGTCGATGTCGATGCCGACTTCTTCCTTGATCTGCTCGCGCGCTCCGGAGGCCATCCGCCGGACTTCCTTGACGATGTTGGCCAGCTTCTGGGTGTATTCGGGCAATCTGCTGGGGCCGATCACCAGTAGGCCGATGATCAGCAGAAGAATGAACTCCGGTCCGTTGATTCCAAACACTCTAGGAAGATTACCCTCTCAGTCAGGCGTGCGACGATTCGGCGAAGCCCCGACCGCAACCCGGTCGAGGGAGCAACTCAGGCGCGGGGTCGTTGTGTCCGCTCATCGGGCCAAGAGCTCCGCAATCCGTCCTAGGCCCCGCTCCAGCCGGACCGGTACCTCTTCGCCGTTTTGAGGCACCTCCGCCGGGCCGGGACCGGCGTGCGCGAGGGCGCTGACGCCCTTCTCGGCCTGTTCTTCCGGGAGCTCAGAGACGTAGGTGAATGTGGCGTCCGGCGTGCGGTAGATGGCCCGGAACGGGGGTTGCCTGTTGACCCAGAGCGTGCCGGCCGCCGCGGCGGCGGGCCCCACCCCGGCGGCCACGAAGCCATCCGCGGCGGCCTGGTGGCCGGTGAGGACGTTGACCGGCGCTGCGGGGTCCGGCTGCCCTGCCCCGCCTGCGCCGCCGGTCCTGGGTCCTGCTGCGGCATGCTGCTCCAGGACGGTGGCAAAGTGCGCGCCGTCGGTGAGGCGGAGCTCCAGGACCTGCGAGCCGAAGGCGACACCGCCGCGGGCCCAGACGAGATGGTAGCCGAGCTCCCGCAGTTCCGGGCAGGCCCAGCCTCTGCCGCGCAGCGCGGAGAGCTGCCCGGCGCTCAGCGCATCGGGGGGCACGACATTGGGCTCACCACTGAGCGACCACGCCGCCCCGGCCACGGTTTCGAAGGACAGCGCCGGGACGCTGAGCTGCCCGGGGAAGGCCGAGCTGAAGGCGCCGTCGGCGGACGGTGCGGCCTGGCTGCCCAGGGCGTAGGTGGCGCCGCCCATCAGGACCGTAGCCGCGGCCATGCCGGCGGCAATCCGGAGGGCGAGCAGCAGCGGCCTCGCCCGGGCCGGCCACGGGGGCAGCCCCTGCTGAGGGACGGTGCGGTGCGGCAAGGTCTGCTGCGACGGGGCCGTGTCCCGTTCCTGGCCGGGCGCGGTTCCAGACGGCGTGTGCTCCTCCCCGACGGCAAGCTCGTGCGTGCGTGCCAGCAAGCGGGCGGTCAGGTCCTCGCTGGCGACGGGCACGGCTGCGCCGCGCAGCCGCTCGAGGTATTGCTGTTCGCGCTGCGCGCGGGTGCGGCACGCTGCGCACCGTTCAAGGTGCTCTCGACGTCGTGCCAGGGCGCGGTCGTTGAGCGGCGCCGCACCGAGCCGGACGCTGCCCGGTGTGCGGGCGAGGAACCGGCACTGAAGGCCACCCACGAAGTGTTTCAGCTGCCCCATTGCCTGTTCAGAGCAGGCCGGCGATGCGTGGCATCTTCAGCCGCGGCTTCAGCGGCTGCTTCGCGGCCGCCGGCCTCGGGTCGCGGTGGGCGAGCTTCTCGCGCAGCATCGTCCGGCCTCGGTGGATCCGGGACCTGACTGTGCCGAGTTTGACGTCCAGCGCCGCGGCCACCTCGTCATAGGACAGGCCCTCAAGGTCGCAAAGGACCACGGCGGCGCGGAAGTCCGGCGGCAGCTCCTCGAGTGCGGCCTGCACGTCGAGGTCGAGGTTGTTGAATTCAAAGCTTTGTTCGGGTCCGGGTTCGCGGCCCGGGATGCGGGACTCGGCGTCCTCGGCCAGGGCGTCGAAGCGGATCCGGCTCTTGCGCCGGGCCTGGTCGAGGAAGAGGTTGGTGGTGATGCGGTGCAACCAGCCGTCTAGGGTGCCCGGTTTGAAGTTCTCCAGCGAGCGGAACACCCGGACAAAGACTTCCTGGGTGAGATCCTCGGCGTCGAACTTGTTGCCGGTGAGCCGGTACGCCAAGCGGTACACCTTGGCGGAGTGGTTGGTGACCACTTCTTCCCACGTCGGCCTGACCCACTCGGCCTCGGCCGCGGGTTGCGACTCGTCATTTACAGGGACAGCTGCCCTACCCGACATTGTCCACTCCCCTCGCGGATGGTCCCTACGCCCGGATGGGCTTGCGGCTGCAAGCTCCGTCACCCTTGATTCGACGCCGATCACCTCGCGGATGAGCGGATCACCATCATTTCAAAATTAGCTGAGAATTTCCTGACGCCGGCGTGTCTTCCGCCCACGGCGGAACGCGGCACCGAGCCGCGGCACCGGGCCGCAGCACGTGAAGGGGGCACTGAACACAGTACGCTGTATGGGACACTCCCCTCCTGCCCGGAAAGCGATACCCAATGAGCGCCGACAAGTCCACGAGCTGGTCCTACGCAGAAGATCTGCCTGCCGAGGATGAGGTTTTGTTGCACGCTCGCGAACGGTCCTTCGAACTGGGCGTCACTCCGATCGGTCCCGGCGTCGGTGCTGTCCTAACGGTCCTCGCCGCAGCCTCCAAGGCGCAGACGGCGGTGGAAATCGGCACCGGCGCGGGCGTCTCCGGCGTCTGCATCCTGCGGGGGCTCGGCCCGCAGGCGGTCCTGACGACGATCGACGTCGACGTCGAGCACCTCCGTGCCGCCCGGGAGTCCTTCCACGAGGCCGGCAGCCCGGCCAACCGCACCCGCACCATCTCCGGGCGTGCCGGCGATGTGCTGCCGCGGCTGACCGACGGCGCCTACGACCTGGTGTTCATCGACGCTGACAAGCCCAATTACCCGAGGTACGTGGAGCAGGCCATCCGGCTGCTCAAGTCCGGCGGCCTGCTGATCGTCAACGACGCCCTGGACAAGGACCGGGTCTCCAACCCGGCGGCGCGGGAGGCAACCACCGTGGTACTGCGGCAGATCGGGAAGTCCATCCGCGACGACGACCGCCTCGCCTCCGCCATGCTTCCCACCGGCGACGGTCTGCTGGTGGCGGTCAAGAAATAGAATCAGCCCGGCAAGAAGCATCCCGGACTCACGCAAAAGGAGGCCCGCCGCCTACCGGCAACGGGCCCCTTCATGTGACAGCAAAAGTTATTCAGTAACGCCGACCAAGCATTCCTTGAGGTTTGTCGCTTCTGCAGCGTTGAGTTCGACCACAAGCCGCCCTCCGCCTTCGAGCGGGACGCGCATGATCAGGCTGCGGCCCTCTTTGGTCACTTCCATAGGGCCGTCGCCGGTGCGTGGTTTCATAGCCGCCATGAGGAATATCCCCTCCAGTAGTCCCGTGACTTACCAGCCCGGCCGGGCTGTGTCCGCTTGGTCACACATGCGTCCCGACGACCGTGATGGCGGCCGCCGTGGCTCAACACTCAGTTTTCCGTTGCTTACGGTCCATTATCCCGTAATTACGCGCTTGTAGCTAATCGTTGGACTTTTCCCACGCCGGCGGGAATGCGGCACCACCGGCCCGCAAAGGTGTCGGGCATCACGGCGGGTAGTCGCCGCCGCCGGGCAGTTGGGCCCACGCCCACAGCCACACCACCCAGACCACCTGAAGCAGCAGAAACATCACAACAACCGTCCCTCGGTAGGCGCGGGAGCGCGAAACCAGGGCCGCGCTGAGTGCCAGCGGAAACAGCGGCAGCAGC
This sequence comes from Arthrobacter sp. 05N428_2, assembly GCF_056397065.1. NCBI lineage: Bacteria > Bacillati > Actinomycetota > Actinomycetes > Micrococcales > Micrococcaceae > Arthrobacter > Arthrobacter sp. 05N428_2. The sequence goes on from NZ_JBFTMR010000004.1 coordinate 283,710, forward strand.
ATCCGGAAGGTGCTGGTCTGTGGGTGCAGGAAGACCAGCAGGTAGCCCATGTAGCAAACGCACCATAGCCTGAGCTCGGCGCCCAGCGCCACCACCGGCCGGGACCGCATCAAAAGGACGAAGGCGCCCACGAAGACGAACGGCGCGAAGAGCCCAAGGACCGGCCCGAAGAGCAAGATGCCGGTGTCGAACCACGGTTTGAAGGGCACCAGGTCGTGGCCCCGCCAGACAGTTTCGGTCTTGGTGTAGGCCTGGATGTCGCCCGTGACGGCCCAGGCGATTCCGGGCCAAAGCAGCGCGGCGAGCCCGCTGACCGCGGTCAGCCCGGCCAGCGACCACAGCTCGCGACGGCTGTGTTGTCCCGTGTCGGCGGCCGCGGGTTCCACCTCGCCCGGCGCGGGATGCTCCGCACCCGGGACGGGACCCTGCGCACCCGCGGCGGCGGCCAAGGAGCGGCCGCGGATCAGGACCAGGAGGTGCGGATAGGCGCGGTAGATGAACAGCAGTCCGACCGTGGCGGCGAAGGGCACACCGGTGGGTCGCGACAGGCACATCAGGAGCACCACCGGCATGGCCCACAGGTAACGCCGGCCCACCACGAGCAGCAGCGCCGCGGCTAGCAGCAGCAGGTTCAGCGATTCGGCGTACGGCACCTGCAGGACGGGCGAAACCGGGAACGTGGACACGAACACCGCGCCCCACAGCGCCGTGCGGTGCGACGCGCGCCACCGGAACACCCGATAGATGACCAGGGCGGCCGCCAAGCCGGAGAGCATCGCAATGGCCGTCAGCGCGGCGGCGGGGGCCATCCCGGTCAGCGCGGCCAGGGAACGGCCCAGCAGCGGGAAGAGCGGGTAGAACGCCCAGGCGTTCTCCTGGACGTTGCCCGCGTTGTCGAGCGGCAGCGCGGCGGGATAGCCGTGGCCGAGGACTTCGGCGTACCAGCGGGCGTCCCAGATGTTGATGAAGTTCCAGTAGTCCGGCTTCGGCGGAAACCACGGATTCACGCCTTGCTGCAGGGCGGCGGCCATGAAGATACAGGCGCTGATCAGACGGGCGGCGAGGTACAGGCTGCCGAGCTGCAGCCACCAGGGCCAGCGGGCGGTGCGGGCACCGGCGGCAACGATCCGGCTCCGAACGGCCAGGGTCCGGCCGTCCTGGGCCGTTCCGTTCACGGGGCCGGGTCCGGGGCCGGCTTGCGTTCCGGCAGCGGCTGACCCGGACGCGGCTTGTTCAGCTCAGTCCGCAGGGCGGCGATCTCGCCGTCTTTCCGGACAATCTGGTCCCGCAACTCGTCGAGAACCTGGTCCACCTGGTCCATCCGGTAGCCGCGGACGCCGACCGCGAAGCGGATCCGGTCGACGTCGGCGGGTTTGGCATCAGCGGGGAGCAGGACGGCCGGCAGTGAAGCCACCGGCTCGTCGAAACCGTCCTCGAAGGGCTGTTCGGCGGTGCGGCGGCGGAAAATCCGCGGCGCCAGGTCGGTGCCGACGAGAATGGCGACGGCGGCCAGCACGATCGCCACGAAGACCAGGAAGAAACTCACAGCTCCATCGTGCCAGACCCGGCCGGACGCGCCGTTCAGGCCCGCGGGCTGCTGTCGGCGGCGCCGCTCCCCGTGCTGCCGTTCGCACTGGTCCCGCTTCCAGTCGGATTGCGGTGCCGGGCGGCGCCTTCGACTATCAGCTCCACGGCGAGCGCCGGGTCGTCAACGACCTGCACCAGGTCGAGGTCCTCCTCCGCCATCATGCCCTCGCCAACCAGGGTGGACAGGAGCCACTCCAGCAACGGGTTCCAGAAGGCAGTGCCGATCAGCACGATCGGGAAGGACGTCACCTTCCGGGTCTGGACCAGGACCATGGCCTCGAAGAGCTCATCGAGGGTGCCGAGCCCGCCCGGCAGCACGATGAATCCCTGCGCGTACTTCACGAACATGGTCTTCCGCGCGAAGAAGTAGCGGAAGTTGATGCCCAGATCCACCCACTGGTTCATGCCCTGCTCGAACGGCAGTTCAATCCCGAGCCCCACCGAGACCCCGTTGCCCTGTACCGCACCCTTGTTGGCGCCCTCCATCGATCCCGGCCCGCCGCCGGTGATGACCGCCAGGCCTGCTTCGGCCAGGCTTCGCCCGACGTCGACGGCCAGTTCGTAGTTGAGGCTGCCCGGCTGGGTCCGGGCGGAACCGAACACGCTGACCGCGGGTCCCAGGTCGGCGAGCGCGCCGAAGCCTTCCACGAATTCGCTTTGGATCCTGAGCACCCGCCAGGGGTCGGTGTGTACAAACTGGCCGGGGCCCTTGGTGTCCAGCAGCGTCCGGTCCGACATCGTCACCTTCGCCGCCTTGCGCCGCAGCTCCAGAGGCCCCTTATGCCGGATGCCGTTGGCTGGCGGGACATCCCGACGGCCGGGGCCTGCGGTTCCCGCGGGGTTCTGCTCTGGAGTGGGCTGTGGTTCGGTACTCATTCCCATAGGCTAGCGCGGATTTTCCGGTCCGACGCCGCTGCGCCTCGGCCCGGATTCCGGCGGAGCAGGACGCTGGCCTGCGGATATCTCTTGGGTCACGATGTGGACCAACTCCGAGTGATTGGCGTCATACTCGGCTAATGTTCGCTAGATTCTTCCTATGACTACTCAAGTGCCCGGCGATGCCCTCGTCTCCCTGAATGCCGTGAACAAGCATTACGGCCAGCTGCACGTCCTCAAGGACATCAATCTGAACGTCCGCAAGGGAGAGGTCGTCGTTGTCATCGGCCCCTCGGGCTCCGGCAAGTCAACGCTCTGCCGTGCCATCAACCGGTTGGAAACCATCGACGACGGCGTGATCAAGATCGACGGCAAGGAGCTGCCCGCCGAGGGCAAGGAACTGGCCAAGCTGCGCGCCGACGTCGGGATGGTGTTCCAGTCCTTCAACCTGTTCGCGCACAAAACGATCCTCGAAAACGTCACGCTTGGGCCCATCAAAGTCAAGGGCGTGGCCAAGGCTGCGGCTGACAAGGAAGCAATGGCGCTGCTGGAACGGGTCGGCGTCGGGGTCCAGGCGCCTAAATTGCCGGCGCAGCTTTCCGGCGGCCAGCAGCAGCGCGTCGCGATTGCCCGCGCCCTGGCCATGAAACCGAAGGTGATGCTCTTCGATGAGCCCACCTCCGCTTTGGATCCGGAAATGATCAATGAGGTCCTTGACGTTATGGTCCAGCTGGCCAAGGAGGGCATGACCATGATCGTGGTCACGCACGAGATGGGCTTCGCCCGCAAGGCGGCCGACCGGGTGGTCTTCATGGCCGACGGGCAGATCGTCGAGGACGCCAGCCCCGAGGAATTCTTCACCAACCCCAAGAGCAGCCGCGCCAAGGACTTCCTGTCGAAGCTGCTGACGCACTGATCCACTCCTCTTCTACCCTCACTCCTGAACTTCCGCAGAGTTCGCACCCAGGGCGCCGTGAGGCGGCCGACCCTATGAAAGGTATCTGATGAAGAATTTCTTTACCCGAAAGAAGCCGATGCTCGTCGCAGCAACTGCGGCGCTGGCACTTTCCCTCAGCGCGTGTGGCGGAAGTGGCGGCGGGGCTAGCCCGTCCAGCACGGATCAGGCGCCCTACAAGGTCGCCGACAACGTCTCGATTTCCGGCAGCCCGACGTTTGACGCCATCAAGTCCAGCGGCAAAGTTCGGATCGGCGTCAAGCAGGACCAGCCCGGACTTGGTTTCAAGGACGCGGCTACCGGCGAATACACCGGTTTCGACATCGAAATCGCCAAGTGGATCGCGGCTTCCCTCGGCATCAGCAAGGACAAGATCGAGTTCAAGCCGATCCCCTCCGCCAACCGCGAGTCGGCGATCACCAACGGAGACATCGACTACTACGTCGGCACCTACTCCATCACCGACAAGCGCAAGCAGCTGATCGACTTCGCCGGCCCGTACTTCGTTACCGGGCAGGGCCTGCTGGTGAAGAAGGACAACTCGACCATCAACAGCGAGAAGGACCTGTCCGGCAAGAACGTTTGCTCGGCGACCGGTTCCACGCCGATCCAGAACATCAAGGCCAATTTTCCGGGCACCAAGACCACCGAGTTCGATACTTACTCGCAGTGCGTCGAGGCTCTGAAGAGCGGACAGGTCGACGCCGTCACCACCGACCAGGCCATCCTGCTCGGTTACGCCGCCCAGGAGCCTGACAGCCTGAAGGTGGTAGGCCAGCCGTTCACCGTTGAGAAGTACGGCGTCGGCCTCAAGAAGGGCGACACCGCGCTGCGTCAGTTCATCAACAAGACGTTCACCGACGGCGGCACCGTCTGGCAGAAGCTCTACGACCAGACGCTGGGCCAGTCGGGCACCAAGGTCCAGCAGCCCGCAGTAGAGAACTACTAAACCAACGTTCGGGGGGCGGCCAGGCGGCCGCCCCCCGAGCACTTGCCGAAAGCGACGATTCTGTGAATACGCTGCTGAACAATTCGGACCTCTTCGTCACGGGGTTCCGGAACACGCTCATCCTCTTCTTTTTCTCCGCGATCTTTGCCCTCATCCTCGGCACCGTCGTCGCGACCCTTCGCGTCTCACCCGTCCCGGCCATGCGGGCCGCCGCTACGCTGTACATCAACGTGGTCCGCAACACCCCGCTGACCCTGGTGCTCTTCTTCTTTGCCCTCGGCTACCCCAAACTCGGGCTGGTCCCCATAGATTTCATGACGGCGGCCATCGTCGGCCTCAGCCTCTACACCGCGACCTACGTTGCCGAGTCCGTCCGGTCCGGCATTAACACGGTCCCGGTGGGCCAGGCCGAGGCAGCCCGCGCCATCGGGCTGCCGTTTACCCAGACCCTGACCCTCGTGATCCTGCCGCAGGCCTTCCGCGCCGTGATACCGCCAATGTTCAGCGTGTTCATCGCGTTGCTCAAGAACACGACAGTTGCTGCGGGTTTCTCCGTTTTCGAGGCCGGAGCGATCCGGGCAAACCTCTCCGAGCGCGGCGAACCGGCGTTGACCGGCCTCCTGTGGATCGCGCTGGTGTTCATCATCCTTGTATTCATCCTTTCCGCCCTGCAGCGAAAGCTTGAACAGAAGTGGAAGGTCGCCCGATGAGTTCAGTCCTCTTCGACGCCCCCGGTCCCAAGGCCCGCTCGCGGTACCGGATCTTCGGCGTCTTTACGGCCCTCGTGATCCTGCTGATCATCGGCTTCGTCGTGCTGCGCTTCGCCGAAAGCGGCCAGTTCGAAGCCAAGAAATGGCAGCTGTTCACTTTCCCGCTGGTGCAACAGACCATCGCCCAGTCAGTCGGGGCCACGCTGGCCGCATTCGGCACCGCGGCCGTCCTCAGCCTGATCCTGGGTGTTTTCCTAGCATTCGGCCGCCTCTCGGACCGCCGGTGGATAAGTCTTCCCTGCTATGGCTTCACGGAGCTCTTCCGGGCAGTGCCGCTGCTGATCCTCATGATGATCTTCTACTACGGCCTGCCCACCGTAGGCGTGCAGGGAATCACGCCGTTCACCGCCGTCGTCGCGGGGCTGGTGCTCTATAACGGCTCCGTCCTGGCCGAGGTTTTCCGGGCCGGCATTGAGTCCCTGCCGCGCGGACAAAGCGAGGCCGGCTACGCGATCGGGCTGCCCAAGAGCGCCGTCATGACCAGCATCCTACTTCCGCAGGCCATCCGCTCCATGCTCCCGGTGATCATCTCCCAGCTGGTGGTGATCCTCAAGGACACCGCGCTCGGGTTCATCGTGACTTACAACGAGATCCTCTTCCAGGCGAAGTACTTCGGCAGTCAGATCCAGTACGGTTCCCCGATCATCCCGGCGGCCATCGTCGCGGGTGTCCTGTACGTCGGGATGTGCCTGATCCTGGCCGCGATCGCCAAGTGGCTTGAGAAGAGGCTTTCACGTCAGCCGGGCGTAGTGGTTATGCCAGTCACTGCCGCCGACAAGGGCGTCTAGCCCCGTCAGCAGCAGATACCCTGCGCAACGAAGAAGGTCCGGAACCCAAGGGGTTCCGGACCTTCTTCGTTCCAGCTGACTCAGGAGGGCTGGACGCCCAGCCAGCTCCGTAACGCCCGCAGGCACTCGCGGACCGCTTCGGCGTCGACGTGTTCATCGTCCGTGTGCGCCAGCAGCGCGTCTCCCGGCCCGAAATTAACGGCGGGTACCCCCAGTTCGCTGAATCGTGCGACGTCGGTCCAGCCGTACTTGGGCTTCGGCTCGGCCCCGACGGCCGCCACGAAGGACGCGGCGGCGGGGTGGTTCAGTCCGGGGCGGGCACCGGACGCACCGTCGGTGCGGACCAGTTCGAAGCCGGCCAGCAGCTCGCGCACGTGCTCCTCGGCCTGGTCCAGGGTCTTATCCGGCGCGAAACGGTAGTTGATCTCGACGACGCAGCGGTCCGGGATGACGTTGCCCGCGGTCCCGCCGTTGATCCGCACGGCGTTGAGGCTCTCGCGGTAGTCCAGGCCGTCCACGCTCACGGTTTGCGGCTCGTAGGCTGCCAGCCTGGCCAGGATCGGCGCCGCGGCGTGGATGGCGTTGCTGCCCATCCAGGCCCGCGCCGAGTGGGCCGCCTGGCCCCGGGTGGCCGCCTCGAACCGGATGGTGCCGTTGCAGCCGCCCTCGACGGTCCCGGCCGTGGGCTCCAGCAGGATGGCGAAGTCGCCCCCGAGCAGGGATCCGTGGTTCCGGACCAGCCGGCCGAGGCCGCTCTTGACTCCCTCTACTTCCTCATGGTCGTAGAAGACGAAGGTGACGTCCTTGTCCGGTTCCGCACCGCCGTCGAACAGGCCGGCCGCCAGCGCGAGCTGCACGGCGACGCCGCCCTTCATGTCGGTGGCGCCGCGGCCGTACAAGAGGCCCTCCCCCGGCGCCCCGGAGGGCCAGTACGACGGAACGGTGCCCAGCGAACCCTCGGTGCCCGGCAGCGGGACGGTGTCAAGATGGCCGGCGAGGATGACCCGTTCGGGCCGGCCGAGGCTGGTGCGGCCGATCAGTGCATCGCCGTCGCGGGTCAGCTCCAGTTGCGGTACGGAGCGGAGGGCATGCTCCACGGCATCGGCGAGCCGGCGTTCCGCCCCCGAGACGCTGAAAATGTCGATGATGTCCGCGGTCAGCAGGGCGACGTCGCGGCGCAGGTCAAGGCGGGCGGGTACAGCGGGGGCTGGGTGTTCAGTCACCGTTCCACTGTATAGTGCCGCCCGTTCCGGCCCGCCGAAATGCCAGCGGGCTGTCACGGGTTTCGGGGAGCGCGGGGGCCGTCTATAGACTTGGGGGCATGACTGAAACCGCTTCTGCTGCTGTGCCCGACGACGCCCGCTCCGCCTACGGCTACGGGGTGGCGACCATCGTCACCCGCAACGGCGATGCCACCGTGCTGGACGTCTGGTTCCCGGCGCCGGCTCTCGGAACCGCGGCGGAAAGCCTGCGCGATGTCGGCAACGCGGACCAGGCACTCCTCGACATCGCCGCCCACGGCGACGACGCCGAACGGGGCACCGAGCAGAAAGTGGTCTTCGTCCAGATCCACCTCGACGAGGCCCCCGCCGACACCGCCGACGCGTACCTGCGCCTGCACCTGCTCTCGCACCGCCTCGTTCGACCGAACACCATCAACCTGGACGGCATCTTCGGCAAGCTCCCCAACGTCGTGTGGACCAACTTCGGCCCCGCCGCCGTCGAGGACTTTGAACTGACCCGCGCGCAACTGCGCAAGCGCGGCGCGGTGACGGTCTACGGCGTGGACAAGTTCCCGCGGATGGTCGACTACGTCATCCCCTCCGGCGTCCGGATCGCCGACGCCGACCGGGTCCGTCTCGGCGCGCACCTCGCCGAAGGCACCACCGTGATGCACGAAGGCTTCGTGAACTTCAACGCCGGCACGCTCGGCGCCTCCATGGTCGAGGGCCGGATCTCCGCCGGCGTGGTGGCCGGCGACGGCTCCGACGTCGGCGGCGGCGCCTCCATCATGGGGACCCTCTCCGGCGGCGGAAAGGAGACCATCTCCCTGGGCGAACGGGTCCTGCTGGGCGCCAACTCCGGGGTGGGCATCAGCATCGGCGACGACTCCGTCGTCGAGGCCGGACTCTACGTCACGGCCGGCACCCGGGTCCGCGTGGTCGGCCCGAAAGACGCCGACGGCGAGGACACCAGCCGGATCGTCAAGGCGCTGGAACTCTCCGGCATCGCCAACCTGCTGTTCCGCCGCAACTCCACCAGCGGCGAGGTGGAGGTACTCCCCCGCCAGGGGCAGACGGTTGAGCTCAACGAGGCTCTGCACGCCAACTAGGCATGGGCCGGAAACCGACCGACCCAAGGATTGAAGGGCCCCGCGGGGCCCGAGGAAGTAGTTAAGTGGCACGCAGAGGGGGCTGGCGCCGACGCGTTGTGCTGCTGCTCGCCCTGGCCCTGGTGGCGGGCGCGATCTACACGGCCGTGGGATTCCTGCAGCGCTCGGAGACCCTGATCACGGAGCGCTGCACCGCCACGGGCGCCGGTGGCGAAGACCTCGCCACGGACCAGGCCGCGAACGCCGCGCTCATCAGCGCCATCGCGGTCCGGCGCGGCCTGCCCGCACGCGCGGCAAGTATCGCCTTGGCCACGTCCATGCAGGAATCAAAGCTGCGCAACATCGGCCACGGCGACCAGGCCGGCCCCGATTCCCGCGGGCTGTTCCAACAGCGCCCCTCGCAGGGCTGGGGCACCGAGCAGGAAGTGATGGACCCATACCACGCCACCAACGCCTTCTACAATGCGCTCGTTAAGGTCCCCGGCTTCGAGTCGCTTCCCATCACCGAGGCCGCCCAGCAGGTCCAGCGGTCGGCATATCCGGGCGCGTACGCGCAACACGAGGCGATGGCCCGGGCGTTCGCCTCGGCCTTGACCGGCCACACTGCGCAAGGCCTCGATTGCTCGCTGCGCAAGCCGGACGCGGCCGGCGACGCGAACCTCGTGCAGCAGCGCGTGGCGGCGGACTTCGGCGCCATCCCGGCATCGGCGGCGGGCAGGACGGTAACGGTTTCGGCCGAGGACACCCAAGCCTGGGCTGTGGCGCAGTGGGCGGTGGCCAATGCCAAGGCGCTGTCCATCACCGAAGTCCGGGTGGACGGCCAAGGCTGGACCCGGCTCTCCAACAACGGCTGGCAAGCCGCCGACGCGCCGGCCGGGCAGGTCACCATCACGGTGGCCGCGGACCCGAAGCAGTAGCCGTCCACTTCGGCTCCGGGCCGGCTCAGACCAGCAGTTCGACGACCGGCCGGACGTAACTGCGGAACAGCTCCGGCTCGGACAGCAGCGCGGAGCTCATGATGATCTTGTCCGGCTCCAGGTACCAGGCCCGCGGCTCGGCAAGGGGAAGCTCGATGATGGTCAGCACGAAGTCATTCGCTGCCCGGCCGACTTCGAGCAGCCGGTCGTCCACCATGTCGGCGAGGAGCTGGGTGGCACCGCCGGCGTCACGTTCGGCCTCGAGGGCCAGGTACTCGCCCCGGCGCTCCCGCGCCCAGCTGAGCGCGGCACCGAAGTGGGCCTGCAGCACGCGGCGGAGAGCCGGCGAATTGCCGAAGGCGCGGAAACCCGGAGGCCCGAGCTCCGGTTCCATGGCCGGGTGCGCTTTCAGGAGCTGGTCCCACCACGCCTCCCACTCGGTCTTCAGGGCGCCCATGCCGCCGACCTCATCGATGAGGTGCGCATGGTCGCAGGGACGGACCTTCGGGGCCGCGTGGCTGAGTGCCGGATGGCCCACGGCCTCCAAGCCGGCCGCGTCGCGAACATACAGTGCAATGAGCATCGGACCTGACGTGTCCATGGTGATCCGCCAGCCGGGTCCGCCCGTATGATGCATCCGATTGCCTCCCTTGGCAAGACGTCCTTTCCCAGTCTATTCCTGAAGCCGGTGCAGGTTAAGGTGCAGGTTAGTGGGTGGCGGGCGCGCCGGTCCGGCTCCCGAGGCCGGCGAGGCTGGCCAGATGGGCCTCGAGCACATCGTGGCACATTTGCGMCGTCATCCATTCGGGCTGCAGCAGCGCGTGCATGGTCAGTCCGTCCAGGGTTGCCAGGAGCCTCTCCGCCTCGGTCACCAGCTGCTGCTGGTCGGACCCGTCCAGTCCGGCGGCGGTCCCGCCCGCGGCGTCGGCTCCTCCCGCGGCGTCGGCTCCTCCCGCGGCGCCGCCGGCCAGCTCCATCATCAGCCGGCCGACGACGGCGGCCACGGTACGGTGGCTGCGGTCAGCCTCCGGGACCAGGAACGGCCGGGTCCGGGCCGCGTTCTTGAAGGCCATCCAGACGCAGGCATCGACGGCCCGCTCCTCGTCCAACGGCAGCAGTTCCCCCAACAGGGTTAACACGCTGCGGCGGTGCTCCGCGGAACCCGGAGCAGCCCCGGCCAGACGCACTTCGGCGGCCTCGAGCCGGCCGGTGATCCGGTCCACCACAACGCCAAAGGAGTGGGTGAGGAGTTCCTCGCTGCTGGCAAAGTAGTGCCGCACGGAACCCACGGCCAGCCCGGCCTCATCCGCGACTTCTCGCAACGAGGCCCGTTCGAGCCCGTCTGCAGCCACGATCCGGAACACGGCATCGACAACATCCTGGCGCCGCAAAGCAGCGTCGACAAATTTGGGCATTGCTCCTTTTTAGCACGGATGTGTCCCCAACCGTCCGCCCCGCGCCGGCCACAGGAGCAACTCCGGCCCCACACGCCCTTCCGGCCCGCTACCGCCGCAACAAACGACGCCGGCCGCGCACCTCATGCTCAAGGTGCGCGGCCGGCGTCGTGGGTCCAGTCTAAGTCTGGGTCCGATCTAGTCTGGGTCCCGATTTGGTCCGGGTCCGATTAGACGGCGGGGTAGTTCCGTTCCGGCTCTCCCGTGTAGAGCTGGCGCGGGCGGCCGATCTTGGTGCTCGGGTCGCTGATCATTTCACGCCACTGGGCGATCCAGCCCGGCAGGCGGCCGATCGCGAACAGCACGGTGAACATCTTCTCCGGGAAGCCCATCGCCTTGTAAATCAGGCCGGTGTAGAAGTCCACGTTGGGGTAGAGCTTCCGCTGGATGAAGTAGTCATCCTGCAGGGCCTTTTCTTCCAGGCGGAGCGCGATTTCCAGCAGTTCGTCGTTGCCGYCGAGCTTGCCGAGGATCTCGTGGGCCGTGGCCTTGACGATCTTGGCGCGCGGGTCGTAGTTCTTGTAGACGCGGTGCCCGAAGCCCATCAGGCGGACGCCGTCTTCCTTGTTCTTAACCTTCTCCATGTAGTCCTCGGGCTTGATGCCGTCCGCCTGGATCTGGCGGAGCATCTTGAGCACGGCCTCGTTGGCGCCGCCGTGGGCGGGGCCGAAGAGGGCGTTGATGCCTGCCGATACGGAGGCGAAGAGGTTGGCGTTGGAGGAGCCGACCAGCCGGACCGTGGAGGTGGAGCAGTTCTGCTCGTGGTCCGCGTGCAGGATCAGCAGCAGGTCCAGGGCCTTGGCCACCACCGGGTCCACCTCGTACTGCTCGGCCGGGAGACCGAAGCTCAGGCGCAGGAAGTTCTCCACGAGGTTGTGTGAGTTGTCCGGGTACAGCATGGGCTGGCCGACGGACTTCTTCAGGGCGTACGCGGCGATCACCGGCATCTTGGCCAGCAGCCGGTACGTGGAAACTTCAACGTGCTCGGGGTTGAACGGGTCCAGCGAGTCCTGGTAGAACGTGGACAGTGCGGACACCGCCGAGGAGAGCACCGGCATCGGGTGGGCGTCCCGCGGGAAGCCGCTGAAGAAGCCCTTGAGCTCCTCGTGCAGCAAGGTGTGGTGGCGGATCCGCTGGTCGAAAGCCTCCAGTTCGGCCGGCGTCGGCAGGTTGCCGTAAATCAGCAGGTAGGACACCTCCAGGAAGCTGGAGTGCTGGGCGAGCTGCTCGATCGGGTAGCCCCGGTAGCGCAGGATGCCGGCGTCGCCGTCGATGTAGGTGATGGCCGAGGTGGTGGCCGCGGTGTTCATGAAACCGGGGTCGAAGGCAACGGCGCCGGTCTGCTTCAGCAGCTTGGAAACGTCGTAGCCTTCGTTTCCTTCAACAACCTTGATGCGGGGGAGCTCGAGCTCGCCGCCGTCAAAACGCAGGGTTGCGCTGGTGGTCTCAGTCATGGATTCTCCTCATGGGACGTCGGGGCCCCTGTTGAAAGCTTGATCCAACATCTGGTGAAGCTGCCCGCGGAACCTGTATCTGGACGGATTCCAACGGCTGCGCTGCCTTCTTGTGGAAAGCCACCATTGATAGTCAGTTAAAAACTACCGGCAGTTCGCGGGTGGCACTAATCCGGGGCGCCTTGAAGGCGCCCAAACCGCGCCTCTTGTGCCCCGCATCACAGCATTGTTACGGTCCCGTTGCCAGCCGCGCGACGGCGGCGTCGATCCGTTCGTCTGTGGCGGTCAGCGCCACCCGGATGAAGCCGTTGCCTGCGTCCCCGTAAAAGACGCCGGGGCCGACGACGATTCCGCGGTCCGCGAGCCTGCCGACCGTGTCCCAGGTGGCCTCTCCCGCCGTGGCCCAGAGGTAGAGCCCGGCAAGGGATTCGTGGATAGTCAGCCCGAAGCCCTCCAAGGCCGGGACGATCCGTTCACGGCGTCCGCGGTACAGGTCCTTTTGTGCCGCGACGTGGGCATCGTCCCCGAGGGCCGCCCGCATGGCTTCCTGGACCGGGTACGGCACGATCATGCCGGCGTGCTTGCGGCTGTTAACCAGGTTGGCTATGATCGCGCCGTCGCCGGCGACGAAGGCGGCCCGGTAGCCGGCCAGGTTGGACTGTTTGCTGAGCGAGTAGACCGCCAGCAGGCCCTCGTGGGACTCCCCTGCCACCCGGGGGTCGAGGATGCTGGGGACCGGGGAGCCGCCCCGCTGGACGTCCCAGTCGCCCCAGCCAAGTTCGGCGTAGCACTCGTCCGAGGCGACGACCGCCCCGAGTTCGCGGGCCTGATCGACGATCCGTTTCAGCGACGCGGCGGCCCGGACGCTGCCGGTTGGGTTGGCCGGTGAGTTAACCCAGACGAGGCGGACGCGTGCCCGGGTGCCGGCGTCGAGCTCGTCGAGGTCGTCCGCGGCCACGTGCTCGGCGCCCGCGAAGGTGGCACCGATGTCGTAGGTGGGATAGGCAACCGTCGGCCGGACTACGACGTCGCCCGGCTTGAGACCGAGCAGGAACGGCAGCCAGGCGACGAGCTCCTTGGATCCGACGGTGGGCATCACGTGCTGCGGGTCCAGCCCGGAGACGCCGCGGCGGCGGTCAAACCAGGCCACGACGGCCTCCCGGAGCGCCTGTGTGCCGTGCACCGTGGGGTAGCCGGGGGCGTTGGCCGCCGCCCGGAGCGCGTCCTGCACCAGGGCCGGCGTGTCATCGACCGGGGTGCCGATAGAAAGGTTGGCCGCTCCGCCGGGATGTGCGGCAGCGCGGGCCAGATAGGGCGCCATCGCTTCCCACGGGTAGTCGGGCAGGCTGAGGCCGAAGCTGCGCACCGCAGAGGTCACCGTTGCGCCGTCCTAGTTGTCTTGGTTCTGCGGCGGCAGGGCGGCGATCATCGCGTGGTCCGTGTGGGTGTTGCCGATCTTGGCGGCGCCGCCCGGGGAGCCGAGCACGTCGAAGAACTCGACGTTGGCCTTGTAGTAGTCGGCCCATTCCTCGGGGGTGTCATCCTCGTAGTAGATGGCCTCCACCGGGCAGACCGGCTCGCAGGCGCCGCAGTCCACGCACTCGTCCGGGTGGATGTACAGGGAACGCTCACCCTCGTAGATGCAATCGACGGGGCACTCCTCAATACATGCCTTGTCTTTGACATCAACACACGGCTGCGCGATTACGTACGTCACGTCCCTGGCCTCTCCACGTTGGTTCCGGCATTCCGCCGGTTCTTGCTCCCGGCTTGGGCGCCGGACTGCTGACTTCTGAGCCTATTATCTCCCAGCCCGATCCCGCGAACCTAGCCGGGCGTCACAGTGCCCGCGCCCCCTACGATGGACACGTGACTTCAACGACGCCCGAGCCGCAACGCTTCCTCTCCGACGTGCCCCTGGGCACCCGCGTGGTGGTGCGCTATCGGATCGAGGGTGGCCTTACGGACGCGCTCGGCGAGCTCGTGGCCAGGGCCGACGCTGATTGCACGGTCCGTACCCGGCACGACGACGTCGTCATCCCACTGGCGCTTGTCGTGGCTGCCAAGCGGGTTCCCCCCGCCCCGCCGCGGCGCCCCCGGGGACATGCCCTCCCCTAACCCTTTCCGTGGGACATGCCCTCCCCTAATCCCTTCCGTGGGACATACCCGCCCTTCCCGAGGAGCGATGGACATAATCCCACGATGTCCATCCGCGGCTCCGTGCGGAGAGCATGCTCATTGCTCCCGGCCCCGCGCGGGGAGCATGCCCATTTTTCGCGGGCCATTGGCCGCCGCACATCACTTTTGGGGTCAGAACAGTGGAACATGTCCAACGATAACGGTGGTGCAGGCATGTTCATCAGTGCCTGCGTGCGCCGTTCTGGTTCTTAGGCGGCAGCGGAGAGTCGGCTCAGAGCTTCCCGGACCATGGCGATGAATTCCTGCGGTCGATATTTCAACAACGGATAGCTCACGACCAACGTAGGGACGCCGAGCCGCGTAGTGACGTTCCACCGCCGTCGGTCCTCTTCGAAGCTGGTTCGGTCCATGTGGAAACCGGCGCCATCCGTCTCAATCCCCAGCCTGCCGTCCACCATGAGGTCCAGGTGGCCCATGCCGGGAATATTGACCTGTGACTCGACGTGAAACCCGGCCCGCCGTAACTGGAAGCGGGCCATGCACTCGATGACCGACTGCGACTGCGGAACAATCGAAGCGACGATCCGGCGCTCCCGTGCGTCGTTGCGGCCCGATAGCCGCTGTCGGAGGGCCGACAGCGGGAGGCCCTTGAGGACAACCGCGGATTCGGCAATGACGAGGCCATCCAATTCCGGCAAGCAACGCAGGCTCTGGACAACGGCGTCGAGAAGTGTCGGCGGCGCCGGTGCGCGGTGGCAGACAAAGCCCGGGTAGCTGCGGCTGTGGGTCAGGGCTACATGCTGCTGTTCGGGTGGCTCGAGAACCCAAAGACCGCCAAACTGGGCGGCACTCACGCAGGTAGGCTCAGCAGGAAGAGACCTGATGGCAACGAGTTGCGGATCCGCCGTCGGCAGGGCGTAAACCCCCCGGGACACCCGGGCCACGGCGCCGCTGCCTAAGGCCGCTTTGAGCTGGAAATCGGACACCCCGCCGGCAGCGAGGTGCTTGGCGCGGGCCACGCCGTCGTAGTCGGCAAGCACGTCGTTGATTTTGATCATGGGCCCATCGTGTCGTCGCGCGGCGGACAGGGCACAGCCCCGGTTTCCGCTATGTGCACAAGTCTTAGCCCGGTCCCGGGACGCACGGCTGGGCATCTCGTCCCCTCGCCTGGTGAGGCGGGGAGCTCGGCACAGCCGATGGGCTTGCCCCAGGGGTGCCCATCCACACGGGCGAAGAACGGGCATGCCCCACCGACGCGGGATCCAAGAATGGGCATGCTCCATCCGGACGGGGTGAGCGCTGGACAGGTCCCTCGGTCGGCCCAGGACATGTCCGGTGCTCGGCGCCAGCAGTGGACATGATGCCACTATGCCCACTCCCGGGCATGAAAAATGGGCATGTCCCATCCGGGCGGGCACCAAACCAGCACTATGCCTCACCAGCACCCAAGCACCCAAGCACCCAAGCACATCAGCACCCAAGCACTCCGGCCCCGGCGGCACTAGCGCCCGCGGGCGTAGCGGCGGCGCCAAGTGAGCATGCCGACCGTCACCACGGCAATCCCGAAGATCCAGAGGTTGCCGGCCAGGTCGCCGAGGATCAGGCGCCGGCCCGGCTCCAGCTTGGCCCACCAGCCCGTCAGCGCGTAGCACCCTGCGCCGCAGACTGCCGCCGGCACAACGGACCGGAATGCCGCCGCCAGCAGCAGCTCCACGGAGGCCAGCAACACCAGCGCGGCCACGGCGCCCCAGGGCAGTTCGAGGCCGGCGACGGGCACGGCTTGCCGGTGCAGGGCAGTGCCGGCCAGGGCAACAAAAAGAGCTGCCGGCAGGGCGGCGGCAATACCGCCTGCCCTACCGGCAGCTCTCTTGGTCACGTTGCAGAGCCGAAGCCCGGAGTCCGGGACTTAGACCTTCGCGCGGGCACGGTTGGACTTGGCGCGCTCGCTGGTGTCCAGGATGAGCTTCCGGATGCGGATGGCGTCCGGGGTGACCTCGACGCACTCATCTTCGCGGGCGAATTCGAGCGATTCTTCGAGCGTCAGATCGCGCGGCGGCGTCAGGTTCTCGAAGGTGTCGGACGATGCCGCACGCATGTTGGTGAGCTTCTTTTCCTTCGTGATGTTCACGTCCATGTCGTCGGCGCGGGAGTTCTCGCCGACGATCATGCCTTCGTAGACCTCCGAGGTGGGCTTGACGAAGAAGGAACCGCGTTCCTGCAGGTTGATCATGGCGAACGGCGTCACAACACCGGCGCGGTCGGCGATCATCGAACCGTTGGTGCGGTACTCGATCGGGCCGGCCCACGGCTCGTAGCCCTCGGAGATCGAGGCGGCGATGCCGGCGCCACGGGTGTCCGTGAGGAACTTGGTGCGGAACCCGATCAAGCCACGGGCCGGAACGATGAACTCCATGCGGCACCAGCCGGTGCCGTGGTTGGCCATGTTGGTCATCCGGCCCTTGCGGGCTGCCATCAGCTGCGTAACGGCACCCAGGTACTCTTCGGGCACGTCGATGGTCATGTGTTCCATCGGCTCGTGGATCTTGCCGTCGACGGTCTTGGTGACAACCTGGGGCTTGCCCACGGTCAGCTCAAAGCCTTCGCGGCGCATCTGCTCGACCAGGATGGCCAGCGCCAGCTCGCCTCGGCCCTGGACTTCCCAGGCATCCGGGCGCTCGGTGGGGAGCACCTTGAGGGAGACGTTACCGATCAGTTCCTTGTCGAGGCGGTCCTTGACCTGGCGGGCGGTGACCTTCGCGCCCTTGACCTTGCCGGCCAGCGGCGAGGTGTTGATACCGATGGTCATCGAGATGGCCGGGTCGTCAACCGTGATCAGCGGCAGCGGCTGCGGGTTGTCGACGTCGGTCAGGGTCTCACCGATGGTGATTTCCTCGATGCCGGCGACGGCGACAATTTCGCCCGGGCCCGCGGACTCGGCCGGTACGCGGTCCAGGGCCTTGGTGGCGAGCAGTTCGGTGATCTTGACGTTCTTGAGCTCGCCGTTGGCGCGGGCCCAGGCCACGGTCTGGCCTTTGCGCAGGGTGCCGTTGTAGATCCGCAGCAGGGCCAGGCGGCCAAGGAACGGCGAGGCGTCCAGGTTGGTGACGTGCGCCTGCAGGACACCGTTCGGGTTGTAGGTAGGCGCCGGGATGTGGTCGATGATCGTCTTGAACAGCGGCTCAAGGTCCTCGTTTTCCGGGGCAGAGCCGTCGGCGGGCTGTTCGAGCGAGGCGCGGCCGACCTTGGCGGCAGCGTAGACCACGGGGACGTTGAGGATCTTGTCCAGGTCCAGATCCGGAACTTCGTCGGCCAGGTCGGAGGCCAGGCCCAGGAGCAGATCCATGGACTCGTGCACAACTTCTTCGATCCGCGCGTCGGGGCGGTCGGTCTTGTTGACCAGCAGGATCACCGGCAGGTGCGCGGCGAGGGCCTTGCGCAGGACGAAACGGGTCTGCGGCAGCGGACCTTCAGAGGCATCGACGAGGAGAACCACGCCGTCGACCATAGACAGGCCGCGCTCGACCTCGCCGCCGAAGTCGGCGTGGCCGGGGGTGTCGATCACGTTGATCGTGATGGTCTCGCCGTTGGAGGACGGTCCGTTGTAGGCCACCGTGGTGTTCTTGGCCAGGATGGTGATGCCCTTTTCGCGTTCCAGGTCACCGGAGTCCATCACGCGGTCTTCGAGGTGGTTATGCTCGGCAAATGAGTTGGTCTGCTTGAGCATGGCGTCGACCAGAGTGGTCTTGCCGTGGTCAACGTGGGCCACGATCGCGACGTTGCGGAGGTCACTGCGCGATGCAGTGGCGACCGCGGTGTTGGTGGTGGTTTCAGACATGCGTAATTGCTCGATTCAGTGGTGAAGTCAGCTGTTGTATCGCGACATTTCCAACCGGAACGCACGACGGATCAACCCATAAAGACAGGGCTCCTTCCCCCTATTCTAGACGCTCGGGCATTTATTGGCCTAAAAAACGACGACGGCGCCGGCGCCTTGCGGTAGCCGCGTGGCGCGAAACACGCCCAAAAAGTGATAAAGCTCACTAGGTTTTGACCCGGGCGTGCCCCATGATAGCTGTGACAACAGCACGCCAGTCCGGAGACATCAATGCGCAACGCCTCGGCCCTGTATCGCTTCGTCGCACCGATGATCGCCGTAGGCGTACTGTTGGGCGGCTGCGGCCAGATCCCGTCCCAATCCGATACAGCTTCCTCCTCGGACGCCACCGCACCCACTGCCAGCGGCAAGGCCGTCCGTGTTCCCGCCGGCGCTCCGGGCGAGCCCGTGGCCGCCGGGGCCGGCCCGAAGTCCGGTCTCATCCCCCGGATGGACCCCGAATCGTTGCCCGCCGGCTCCGTGTACCGCAATCCCGCCAACGGCCGCGACGAAGTGATCGTCAAGGACATCCGGCACACGGCCGTGCTGATCGGTGACTCGCAGTCCGAACCCGTCATCGGGTGGCCCCGGCAGGGACTTGGCCGGGCCGGCTACAACGCGTACTTCTGTGGCCTCGGGGGAACCGGATTTGTCGCGGCGAACGGCAAGACTGGAAACTACATCGACGCCCTGCAACGCGGTGACTGGAAGCTGCCCTATGGCGCCCCTCCCCTGGTGGTGATCGAGGGCGGCGGCAATGACGCTGCCCGCGGCGCGACCGACGCCCAGATCGCTGCCAACGCGGACCGCCTGATCGCTGCCCTCCGGCAGCGCTACCCCGGTGCCAAAATGCTGATGATCGGCACCCTCGCCCGCGGCGCGAACTTCGGCGGCGGCCGCCGCACCCAGGTAGACACGCTGCTCGGGACCATCGCCGCCAAACAGAAAATCCCCTTCGTCAGCGTCGGTGACTGGCTCACCAAGTACAATCTGACCCGGCTGCTGGCCGACGGCGTGCACATGAACGCCGAGGGCCACACGGCCCTGGGCGCCCTGCTCGGCAGCCGGCTGCAGGAACTGGGACTCCGCGCGGACGACGCCGCCACCGCCGGCTGAGTTTCGGCGCAGCCGCACACCACTGTCAACACGAACGGGCAAACCGAAGGAGCCGGTGCCCACCCCGCGGGGTGGACAACGGCTCCCTGGCTTAACGCACCGGCCGGATCAGGCAACTTCCGGCGGAAGCATGAGCCCGGCGCCGGGAATGGCGTTGAGCAGTGCCTTGGTGTAATCCTGCTGCGGCGAGTCGAAGACGTCGTCCGTGGACCCGGTCTCGACGAGCTTGCCCTTCTCCATCACGCAGACGTGGTCGGCAATCTGCCGGACCACCGCAAGGTCGTGCGTGATGAACAGGTAGGTCAGGCCCAGTCGGGACTGCAGCTCGGCGAGCAGGTTCAGCACTTGCGCCTGCACCAGCACGTCGAGGGCCGAGACGGCCTCGTCGCAGATGATGACCTCGGGATCGAGGGCAAGGGCACGCGCGATTGCCACGCGCTGGCGCTGGCCGCCGGAGAGCTCGTTCGGGTACCGCTGCATGGTGGACTGCGGCAGCGCCACCTGGTCCAGCAGCTCCCGGACCTTCTTCTCGCGGCTGACCTTGTCCCCGATCTTGTGGGTCCGCAACGGCTCCTCGATGGTTCGGAAGATGTTGTACATCGGGTCGAGGGATCCGTACGGATCCTGGAAAATCGGCTGCACACGGCGGCGGAAGGCGAAGATTTCCTTGCTGTTCAGCGTGGAGGTGTCGACGCCGTCGAACACGATCCGGCCCGAAGTGGGCTGGAGCAGGTTCAGGACCATCTGCGCCACGGTGGACTTGCCGGAGCCCGACTCGCCCACGATCGCCGTCGTGGTGCCGCGCTTGACGCTGAAGGAGACGTCGTCCACCGCAGTGAAGTCGGTGGAGCGGCCGATGCCCGAACGCAGCTTGAAGACCTTGCGCAGGTTTTCAATCTGGAGGACCTCATCCGGCATCGCAGAGGCGACGACGACGTCCTCATCGGGTGCCAGCAGGTCCTCGGATTCGACGCCGAGTTCCTTGGCCGCCTGGATGCGCCGCGACGCCAGCGACGGCGCCGAGGCAACCAGGCGCTTGGTGTACGGGTGCTGCGGGTTCTGCAGCAGTTCCAGGGAAGGCCCGGATTCGACGACCTGGCCGCGGTACATCACAACCACCTTGTCCGCGCGTTCAGCGGCAAGGCCGAGGTCGTGCGTGATCAGCAGGACGGCCGTACCCAGCTCGGTGGTCATCTTGTCCAGGTGGTCCAGGATCTGCCGCTGCACGGTCACGTCCAGGGCCGACGTCGGCTCATCGGCGATGAGCAGGCGCGGCTGGCAGGACAGGCCGATCGCGATCAGGGCCCGCTGGCGCATGCCGCCGGAGAACTCGTGCGGGTACTGCTTGGCCCGCCGCGCGGCGTCGGGCAGTCCGGCCTCGGAAAGCACCTTCGCGACGTCGTCCGCACTGTCCGGGAGGCCGTTGGCCTTGAGCGTCTCGCGGACCTGGTAGCCGATCTTCCAGACCGGATTCAGGTTGGACATCGGGTCCTGCGGGACCATGCCGATGCTGTTGCCGCGCAGTTCGATCATGCGCTTTTCGCTGGCGTTGGAAATGTCCTCGCCGTCGAAGAGGATCTGCCCGCCGGAGACCCGGCCGTTGCTGGGCAGCAGGCCGATGGCGGCCAGGGCCGTCGTCGACTTGCCCGAACCCGATTCGCCGACAATAGCGACGGTTTCGCCGGGCATCACCGTCAGGTGGGCGTTGCGGACGGCGTTGACCTCGCCGCCGCTGGTCTTGAAACTGATCGCCAGGTCCTTGATCTCAAGCAGCGGACGCCGGGCGGCCGTACCTTCTTCATGGATTTCAACAGGGGCGTTCATGGCATCCCCTTTCATCGCTTGCGCGCTTTGGGATCGAGAGCATCACGCAAGGCGTCGCCCAGCATGATGAAGCTCAGAACGGTGATGGAAAGGGCGATGGCCGGGTAAAGCAGCGGCATCGGGTTGGACCGCAGCGACGCCTGCGCGGCCTGGATGTCGTTGCCCCAGGACATCACGCTGGGCGGGAGTCCGATGCCCAGGAAGGACAGCGTGGACTCCGCGACGATGAAGGTGCCGAGCGAAATCGTGGCGACCACGATGATCGGGGCGAGCGAGTTCGGCATGACGTGGCGCATGAGGGCGCCGAACTTGGAGACGCCGAGGGACCTTGCGGCGGTCACGAAGTCCGCGTTACGGACCTCGATGACGGCGCCGCGGGTGATTCTGGCGATCTGCGGCCAGCCGAAGGTCATCAGGATCAGGACCAGCGTCCACGCGGTCCGGTTGGCCCGGAACATCGGCAGCTGCATCACCACGATGGCGCCCAGGATCAGCGGCAGGGCGAAGAAGATGTCGTTGATGCGGGCCAGGACGGCGTCAACCCAGCCGCCGTAGTAACCGGCCAGCGCACCCATGATGCCGCCGATCAGGAGGACACCGATGGTGGTGAACAGGCCGACGGTCACGGAGGAACGGGTACCGAAGATGACCCGGGCAAACACGTCGCAGCCCTGCTGGGTGAAGCCCAGCGGGTGCCCGGACGAGGGGCCGCCGTCGGAGTTGGCCAGCTGGCACGCCTCGGCGGTCGGGTCGATCGGCGAGAAGAGCCCCGGGAATAGGGACACCGCGACGACGACCAGGATCAGGAAGGCGGAGATCAGGAACAACGGCTGCTTGCGCAGGTTCCGCCAGGCCTCGGCCCAGAGGCTGAGCGGGGCCTGGTCCTCCTTGACCTTGTCCGTTGCCTGCAATGGCGTCTCGGCAAAGTCGGCGACGAAGTGCTCGATGTGGCGCGTGGCGGGCGCCGAAGCATCCTGCCGAGCGGTGTTGGAATCAGGAGTCATAGCGGATCCTCGGGTCAAGCCAGGCGTACAGCAGGTCAACGAGCAGGTTGGAGAGGCAGTAGATCAGCACCAGCACGGTGACAATCGAAACCACGGTGGGGCCCTCGCCGGACAGCACGGCACGGTACAGCCGGTTGCCCACGCCGGGCACGTTGAAAATGCCTTCGGTGACGATCGCGCCGCCCATCAGGGCGCCCAGGTCGGCGCCAAGGAAGGTGATGACGGGAATCAGGGAGTTTCGCAGGATGTGGACGCGGACCACGCGGAACCGGGACAGGCCCTTCGCGGTGGCGGTGCGCACATAGTCCGCGCTCATGTTTTCGATGACGCTCGTGCGGGTCAGGCGCAGCACGTAGGCGAAGGAGCCCAGGCCCAGCACGATCGCCGGGAGGATGAGGTCCTGCACCGTGGCCGCCGAGCTGACCGTCGGTTTAGCCCAGCCCAGCTGCACACCGATGGTGAACTGCAGCAGGAAGCCCAGGACGAAGATCGGAATGCCGATAACGATCAGGGAGGCGACCAGCACGGTCGCATCAAAGAACTTGCCTTTGCGGAGACCGGCGATCAGGCCGAAGATGATGCCGAAGACGGCCTCGAAAACCAGGGCCATCACGGCGAGGCGGGCGGTCACCGGGAAGACCTCACCCAGCACCGCGGCGATGGGCCGGCCGGAGAAGTCCTGGCCGAGGTCAAAGGTGAAGATGCTCTTCAGGTAGAGAAGGTATTGCATCCAGAACGGCTGGTCCAGGTGGTACTGGACCCGCAGCTTCGCGGCAACGGCCTCATTGACCGGCTTGTCGCCGAACAGGGCGACGATCGGGTCGCCGGGGAGGCTGAAGACCAGGAAGTAGACCAGCAGCGTTGCACCCAGAAAAACGGGAATCAGTTGGAGAAAGCGCTTGAGGATGTAGGTCGCCATCAGCGAAGCCCATCCTTGCCAGCAAGCATCCCGTCCAGGGATGCGGCGGAGTTGTCCATCAAAGAACCTTTTCAGTAATGATGCGGTCCGACGCCGGAACAGTCACGGTCGCCGGGCTGCGAAAGTACGCCCGCGGCTTGGGCCGTCAGGGATAAAGCGGGATGAAACAAAACAACGGCGGAGGCCCCAGTCCAGGCAGCCCCCGCCGTCGTTCTATTGTTACTTGCCGGAGATGTTGTAGTACAGCGGGACGCCGTCCCAGCCGTAGTCAACGTTGGTGACCTTGTCGCTCCAGCCACCCTGGGCAACCTGGTACCACAGCGGGATGGCCGGAAGGTCGGTCAGGAGGATCTCCTGGGCCTTGTTCATGGCCTTGTTGCCGTCGGCGACGGACGGGGCGTTCAGGCCGTCGGTGACGGCCTTGTCGAACGCCGGGTTGGCGTACTTCGCGTCGTTGGAGCCTGCACCGGTCTTGTAGATCGGGCCGAGGAAGTTGTACAGCGACGGGTAGTCGGCCTGCCAGCCGGCGCGGATGGCACCGGTCAGCGTCTTGGCGGTAGCGTCGTTGCGGGCTTCCTTGAAGGTAGCGTACGGCTTGCCCTCAACCTTGATGCCGAGAGTGTTCTTCAGCTGGTTCACAACAGCTTCGACCCATGCCTTGTGGCCGCCCTTGTCGGCGTTGTAGGCGATGGTGAAGGTCTGGTTGGGATCCCACTTCTGGATGGCGTCGGCCTTGGCCCAAGCGTCCTTGGCCTTGGTGGCATCGAACTTCAGGTTGTCCGAGCCGGGGATCGAGTCGCTGTAACCGTCCAGGACGGGGGCAGTGAAGTCCTTGGCCGGCTGGCGGGCGCCGCTGAAGATGACCTTGGTGATCTCGTCGCGGTTGATCGCCATCGAGATGGCCTGGCGGCGCAGCTTGCCGGCGTCACCACTCCACTCCGGCAGGTATTCCGGGATGGCGATGGTCTGGTTGCCGGCGTACGGCTTGTTGATGGTGCGGTCACCGAGGTCGGACTTGTAGTTCTTCAGCGCGCTCGTCGGGATGGTCTGCAGGATGTCCAGGTTGTTGGACAGCAGATCCTGGTACGCGGCGTCGTCATTCTGGTAGATCTTGAACGTCACGCCGGCGTTCTTGGCCTTGCGCGGGCCGTTGTAGTCCGGGTTCGGAACGAGCTGGATCTGCACGTTGTGCTGCCAGCCGCCGTCCGCCATCTTGTACGGGCCGTTGCCGACCGGCTTCTCGCCGAAGCCCTTCGGGTCCTTCAGGGCGCCGGAGGGAACCGGGACGAAGGCGGTGTAGCCGAGGCGCAGCGGCCAGTCGGATTCCGGCTGGGACAGTTCAACGGTGAACGTCTGGTCGTCAACGACCTTCAGGCCGGACATGGTCTCGACGGTGGAGCCTTCCTTGCTCGCCTCGTCGTAGCCCTTGATGCTTTCGAAGAAGTTGCCGCTGAGCTGCGCGTTCTTGGCAGCCGCGCCGAAGTTCCAGGAGTCGACGAACGTCTTGGCCGTGATGGCTTCGCCGTTGGTGAACTTCTGGTCCTTCTTGATCTTGATGGTGAAGTGCTGGCCGTCCTTGCCTTCAATGGACTCGGCCAGTTCGTTGACGGGCTTGCCGCTGGGGTCGTAGCTGACAAGGCCGGAGAACATCATGTCGATGACCTTGCCGCCGCCAACCTCGTTGGTGTCTGCCGGCATCAGCGGACGCTGGGGCTCTGAGCCGTCGGCGACGATGACTTTGGTGGTGTCGCCACCGGTGCTGCCGCCGGCGGTGTTGGAACCGCCTCCGCCGCAACCGGTCAGGGCCAGAGCGGCGATTGCCACCATGCCCAGTGCTTTGGAAGTGCGCGTGAAACGCATTCCGCCTCCTAAGAGTTGTGGGAGTTCGTAGGGAAAGACTTGTGCTTCCCGGCAGGTCCGGGCACAGAAGTATCCTGTGACGTGGCCTACATATGGAAGTAGCCTAACCGCAAAAAGTCCGAATGATGGAACTCTGTTGCCAAACCGTGACCCGACGATCTCGTGACAGCTAGCGTCAACCGCAACCTGTTTCAAGTCACACGTTACCGGCTGGTATGATTCGCGCTCTTCATCTCCCGGTTAGGCTGCGTTAACCGAAAATTCCCGCAAATGCGCCCTAGTTCGCCCCCGAAAGCAGTTGCGCACGGAGCTCCCTGCGCTCGCGCTGTTTCTCCGGATCCGGCAGCGGGACCGCTGCCAGGAGCCGCTGGGTGTACGGCTCCTGCGGGTTCCGCAGAATCTGGTCCCGGCTGCCCTGCTCGACGATCCGGCCCCGCTGCATCACGCAGATCCGGTCGGCCAGGACATCCACCACGGCCAGGTCGTGGGTGACGAACAGGCAGGCGAAGCCGAGTTCTTTCTGCAGGTTCTGGAAGAGTTCGAGAACCTTGGCCTGGACCGAGACGTCGAGGGCCGAAGTGGGTTCATCGGCCACCATCAGCTTCGGCTTCAGCGACAGGGCCCTGGCGATGCCCACGCGCTGCTTCTGTCCGCCGGAGAGTTCGTGCGGGTAGCGGTTGCGGTAGTCGCGGGGCAGCTCCACCTGGTCCAGCAGGGCTTCGATCCGCCCCTGGAGTTCGGCCCCCTTGGCCACCCCGGCGAGGAACATCGGCTCGCCGATGCTTTCACCGATCGGCAGGCGCGGGTTCAGCGACGACGAGGGGTCCTGGAAGACCATGCCGACGTGCCGGCGCATTTCGTGCAACTGCCGGCCGTTTTTCTTGGCGGCCGAGATGTCCTGGCCCACCACCTTCATGCTGCCCGCGGCAACCGGCAGCAGGCCGACGGCGGCCCGCCCGATCGTGGTCTTGCCCGAGCCTGATTCGCCCACCAGGCCAACCACCTGGCCGGGGTAGATTGCCAGATTCGCGCCTTCGACCGCGCGGAATGCCGGCACGCGCCCCTGTTTGGGGTATTCGATGGCCACGTCGGTGAGCTCCAGGACGGGTTCTCCCGGCGGCTTGACCGTTTCCGCCGCGGCCAGCGCGGCCGAGTTTTCGCGCTCGCGCCGGAGCAGTTCCGAGCGCGGGATGGCCTGGATCTCGGCCTGCGTGGCGGCGGCGAGGGCGGCCGTGACGTCGACGTCGTCGGCGCTCTCGCCGCCCTGGCCAAGGTGCGGGACGGCGGCCAGCAGCGCCTGGGTGTACTCGTGCTGCGGGTTGTGGAAGATCTCCGCCGCGGTGCCCGACTCCACGATCCGTCCCCGGCGCATCACGGCGATCCGGTCCGCGAGGTCCGCCACCACACCCATGTCGTGGGTGATCAGGACGATCGCGCTGTCCAGCTTGTTGCGCAGGTTGCGCATGAGGTCGAGGATCTCCGCCTGGACGGTGACGTCAAGGGCGGTCGTGGGCTCGTCCGCGATCAGCAGCTTGGGGTCGCAGGAGAGCGACTGGGCGATCATGGCGCGCTGCCGCTGCCCGCCGGACAGCTGGTGCGGGTAGGACTTGAAGGCCTTTTCCGGGTCCGGCAGTTCGACGAGTTCGAGCATCCGCAGGGCGCGTTCCCTGGCCTGGTCCGGCGACACCTCGTTGTGCAGCCGGATGGTCTCCACGATCTGCGCCCCTACGGTGTAAACCGGGTTCATGGCGGTCATAGGCTCCTGGAAGATGACCGCGACGTCCTTGCCGCGAACGGCGCGGATGTTCGATTCGTTGGCGCCGAGCAGTTCCTTGCCTGCCAGCTTCACGCTGCCGCTGACCCGGCTGTTGCTTGGCAGCAGGCCCAGCAGCGCCATCGAGCTGGCGCTCTTGCCGGACCCGGACTCCCCCACGATTGCCAGGACCTCGCCGGCACGCACCTCGTAGTTGAGGCCGATGGCCGCGGGAACCCACTTCTTGTCCACGCCGAAGTCGACGCTGAGGTCGCGGACCTCCAGGACGGTGTCACCTTTTCCGGGCACGGGAGCCGGGAGCGGATCCAGGGTGATGAAGTCAGTCATGATGGGTTTTTCCTTCCGCCCGGGCCACCGTCGCACCGGTGATTAGTGCTGTGACCGGGAATACTGAATTATGGGGGGCATGAGCACTGTGCCCGACGCCGGAAACGTTGAAATCTTCAAGGCCCGGTCGAACTCGTGGTTCGCCTGGCTGTCCTGGTTGGTAGCGGCCGTCGGCGTGGCGGCCACCGTCGCCGCGGCCGGCCCCGAGGGGCTGCTGAGCACGGCGCCGCTGCTGCTGGTGGCGTTCCTGGGCTGGCAGTTCTTCTGGCTGCCCGCCGTCGTGGTGCACGACGGCGGCGTCACCCTGGAGAACCCGTTCCGCACGGTCCTGGTGCCCTGGGCCGCCCTGGTGCATGTGGACACCCGTTATGCCCTCACGCTCGTCACGGCGCAGAAGAGCTACGCCGCCTGGGCCGCGCCGGCGCCCGGCATCTGGGGCGGACGCAATGCCCGACCGGAAGACCTGCACGGGCTCCCGGACATCAGCTACGGCCCCGGAAAATCGGTGCGGCCAGGAGACCTCAGGTCCACCGACTCCGGCCAGRCCGCCCGGCTGGTGCGCACGCGCTGGCAGGAACTGGTGGAAAGCGGGACGCTGGCCGCCGGCGACGCACCAGCCGACGCCGACGGCACGGCGGTGGCCGTGACGCCCCGCTGGGCCGCGGTCGGCGTCGTCGTGGTGCTGCTCGCGGCCAGCTACTGGACGGTCGCCGCCCTGTAGCCGGCCGCCCGTCCGGCCGCCGGCCGCGGGCCTGAGCCTGCCGCGCATCTAGCTGTCCTTGGATCCGTCGAAGGCACTGACTGCGGTCTTCTCCGGGGGCGTCCCTGCAGCTGACGCCGCCCCTTCGCGCGCCTTTTTGGCGTTGAATTTCTTCTGCCGCGGGTCGAAGGCGTCCCGCAGCCCGTCGCCGATGAAGTTGATGCTCAGGCAGATCAACACGATGAACAGGCCCGGGAACCAGAACAGCCAGGGCCGGGTGGAGAAGGCCTGCTGGTTCTGCGAGATGAGCAATCCGAGGGACGTGTCCGGCGCCTTGACGCCGACACCGAGGTAGCTCAGCGCCGTTTCGGTGAGGATCGCGGCGGACATGGTGAGCGTGACGTTCACGATCAGCACGCCCACGGCGTTGGGCAGGATGTGTTTGAAGATGATCCGCGCGTTGCTGGCGCCGGAGATCCGGGCAGCGTCCACGAACTCGCGTTCGCGCAGCGAGAGGAACTCGCCGCGCATGAGCCGGGCCAGGCTGACCCAGCTGATCAGGCCAAGGAAGATGCCCAGGGCCAGGACGCCGTTGGTGCTCGCGAATGACGCGAACCAGCTGCCGGAGTCACGCCGTCCTGCCATCTGGGCCATGACCGCGGCCAACAGCAGTGCGGGAATGATGATAATGACGTCGGTGAGGCGCATCAGGATGGCCTCGGACCAGCCGCGGAAGTACCCGGAGATGGCGCCGACCACAACGCCGATCAGCCCGGCGATGAGACCGATCACGACCATGACGGTGATGGACTGCTGCGCGCCGCGCATGGTCATCGCGAACAGGTCGCGGCCGATCCGGTCCTGGCCGAAGGGGTGCTCGCCCCAGGCCAGCGGCCAGAGCGAGGAGGTGGGTGCGCCGTCGTTGACCAGCGACGATACCTGCTCGTGGTTGTATTTCCACCAGCCCGGGATGCCCAGGTAGCCCACCGAGGTGAAGGCGAGGAGGAAGATCAGGGCAAAAACCACGAGCCCGATGATCGCGCCGGAGTGCCCGAGGAAGCGCTTGCGGACAATCTGGCCCTGGCTCAGGCCCTTGGACTCGAGGACGGGCTCGATGCCGGCCGCCGGGGCACCGTTCAACACGGCGTCCTCGGCCATAATTTCATCCTGCTGGCTTGGCTGGCTCATGCTTTTACCCTTACGCGCGGATCAAGTGCGGAGTAGGCGAGGTCCGCAACGAGGTTGAAACCCATGGCCGTGATGGCCACACAGACGAAGACGCCCATCACCGGGTTGGGGTCGATGTGGGAGATGCCGTCAAGGAAGAGGAAACCCATGCCCCGGACCGAGAAGACTGATTCGGTGATGACCGCGCCGCCGATCAGGCCGCCGATATCGAAGGCCACGATGGTGGCGATCGGAATCAGCGCGTTGCGGAAGGCGTGCCGCATCACGACGGTGCGCTCCGAGACGCCCTTGGCGCGCGCGGTCCGGATGTAGTCCATGTTCATGATTTCCAGCATCGAGGCCCGGGTGAACCGCGTGTAGCTGGCCAGGGAGATCAGGATCAGGGCCATCGTCGGCAGGATCAGGTGGGTGAACGAGTCCAGGCCGAGAACCCAGAAATCGCCGTCGATGTTCGGCGTGCTGGCCCCGATGGTCGCAATCGGCCGGCCCCGGACCCGGCTGTTGTTGAAGTAGCTCGGCCAGGCCTGCATGAAGCGGTCCAGCAGGATCATAAATCCGACCAGGAAGGACGTGATGGCTGCGGCACGCATGGACTGGCCGCGGTCGTACCCGCCCATCACGTAACCGATCCCCAGGCCCACTGCGATGGCGGCAACGGCCAGCAGCACGATCATCAGGAAGGTCGCCTCATTGAGCAGCGGCTGGACCAGGAAGTACAGGACCACGCCGACGCCGACGGCGATCAGCGCCGACTGCAGAGCCTTGCGGTTCTTCAGTCCGGCCGACAGCAGGGTGACGGCGAAGGCGATGCCGACACCCGCGATGGCGATGACGACCGGGCCGAGGCCCGGCGTCTTGAACCACTCGGTGGCGGAGAAGTAGATCAGCACCGCGCTCACGAATGCGAACACGGCACCGCCGGCGGTCAGGCGCCGCTTCGGAGCGCCACCGGAGGCGACGGCAGCCACGATGCCCAGCCCGACGCCGATCGCCAGTGCCACCGGCAACGGCACGTCCGGGCTCCGCAGGAAGTTGTTGAAGCCGATGGCGCCGAATTCCTTGAGCAGGACGGCGACCCAGAAGATCGGCAGCGAGAAGAACAGGAAGGCCATGAACGTCACGCCGTAGTCCAAGGTGCTGTACTGGCGCAGGGCGGTGATGATGCCCAGCGTGATGCCGATCAGGATGGCCAGCACTGTGGCGCCAGTGACCAGCGTCAGGGTCTGGATGAGCGCATGGCCCAGCGCGTCCGTAACGGGCTGGCCGGCGATGTTCTTGCCGAGGTCACAGGAGTTGGCGAACGGAATGAGGCACTGGGCCGCGCCCCCGAGCCACTTGAAGTAGCGGACAGGGGCGGGGACGTCGAGTTGCAGGAGCTGGGTGCGCGAGTCCATCAACGCCTGTTTTTGTGGCGAGTTGTTGGCGCGGAATTCCTCTAGGGGGTCTCCGGACGCCGCTGTCAGGAGATACACCAGGAAGGAGGCGCCGAGAAGAATGAGGGCTGCTGTCATAAGCCGCCGGACTATGTAAGTCACCATTGAAGAAGAACCTCGGTATTCGGGCCCAGGGATTGCCAGGACCGGTCGCAGAGTTCGGCCGGGTGCCGCGGGGATTCGGTGGCGGCCAAGCCATCGTCGGGTGGTGCCGCTAGAAAGGCGTCGGGACCGTAGAGCCGTGGTCCCGACGCCTTTAGCTAGCAAGTACTACTTGCGGTCGTCGGCTACTTCTGAGCCCACTCCCAGAAGTTCCACCAGACACCGGTCTGGTTCGGCATGTACTTCACGCCGGTGATGCGGTCGCTGTAGGCGTCCACGCCGACCGACTGGAACAGCGGCAGGCCGTAGCTGGAATCCCAGATCTTCTTGTCGATCTGCTCGACCAGGCTGTCCTGCTTGCTCTTGTCGGTGGTGACAATCAGTTCGTCCATCAGCTTGTCAGCTTCGGGATCGGAGAACTTGTTGAAGTTGGAGTCGTTGCCGGTCTTGAAGATCTGCGGGACGCCGGAGACGCCCACACCCGAGTTGCTCCAGCCGAAGATGGTGGCGTCGTAGCCACCCTTGCCCAGGGCCTTGCCCCAGTCAGACTTGCCGAGGCCGCCGTCGACGATCTTGAAGCCGGCCTTGGTGGCGGACTCGCGGATCAGGGAGAAGGCGTCAACGCGGTTGGGGTTGTCCTTGTTGTACATGATGCGGACTTCGGGAGTGGCACCGTTAAGCAGCTTCTTGGCACCGTCGACGTCTGCAGCCTTGTAGGCCGAGGAGCCGTTGTTCTTCACCGAATCGGCGTACGAAGCCTGGTCCGGGACGAACAGCTGGGAATCCAGCGGGGCCGCCTTCGGGTCAAGCTTCTTGACGATCTTGTCGACGATATCCTGGCGCGGAACAACCTTCATGAACGCATCGCGCACGTTCTTGTCGGCGAACGGTCCGCTGTAGTTCAGGTCGAGGTGGTCATAGGCGAGCTGGTTGCCCACGTCGACAGTGACACCCTGGCTCTGGAGCGCCTTCAGCTGGTCCACCGTGTCGGCAGAAGCCTGCGGTGCGATGATGTCTGCTTCGCCGTTCTTCAACGCCTGGACCTGAGCGGGAGCCTCACCGATGTAGCGGACGGTGATCTCATCCAGGTTTGCTGCCGGGCCCCAGTTGTAGTCCTTGTTCTTGACCATGGTCAGGGACTGGTCCTGGTTGACGCTCTTGACGATGAAGGGACCGTTGGACAGGTAGAGACTCGGGTCTGCCGGCAGGGTCTTGGTGTCAAAACCGGTGTTCCACATGTCGGACATGATCTTCAGCTGGGCATTTGCCGGCTTCGGGGCCTTCGAGTCGCCGCGAGGCGTGCCCTTGAGCAGGTCCACGAAGGCCTTGGTATCAGCCAGTCCGGCTTTCTTGGCGAGCACGTGGGCCGGGATGTCGACGCCGGGACCGCCGAGGGCGATTTCCCAGTCGGCGAAGGGCTTGGAGTACTTGATGGTCATGGAACGGCCGTCCGCGCCCATTTCCGGGAAGTCGGTAAGCGCGATGCCGGTCGGGTCGCCGGCATAGGAGAAGTAGGACGTTCCGGTCTTGGCGTCTGCGTCGGCGTCGTTGTAGTAGCCGGAGAAGGCGGCCCACTGCAGGAGGAGGTCGGCGGCGGTGACGGGGGTCCCGTCGGACCACTTGACGCCGTCGTTGATGGTGTACTTGACCGTCAGCGGGTTGTCAGAGGTCTTTTCCATCTTGCCAAACTTCTCGTTGCGTACAACGTTCAGCTTGTTATCGATGTAGTAGAACCCGGAGTGGGTGGCGTAGCTGATCTTCGAGTTGATGTCAGTGTTGCCGTCAGCGGTGTTCGGGTTGAACGTGTTGAATGCGTTCACCTCGACGACCGTTGCCGATCCGCCTGTCTTGGCTGCCGCAGCAGTCGACGGGGTTGTCCCGCCGCCGCCGCCCGCGCAGGCACTCAGTGCGAGTGCAGCTGCCGCCGCGACCCCCACTGCTTTGGAAATACGACCGAAGCGCATTCCGCCTCCTTGTTTCTGTGGTGTGGATGAGACCGGCACCGTTGGCGCCAGGCAGACGTCCACACTCCCCCAGCGGCAGTGTGGTCCGTCTCACATGGCATGAAGCGTAAACCCAGAGCGACGCGGAACAGCATGAAAGTTGACCGCAGATAACGTTCGTTATCGAGCTGCAACAATTGACGGCCCCGTATGTAAAATCTTGTCGAAATTCGTTGACGGATACGGAACGACGGGATAGGGACGAAAACGGAAAAACCCACGATTCATATGAATCGGCGCTTTTCGAGTTAATCGGCCATTACCGCTCCCGGCTGCCAGCGCACGAACGGCCGCTTTCCCGGGGAACCGTCTTGCCGGGTAACTTCCCGCCATGGCCGGTGGAAACCATTGATCCCGCGCCTACCATGGGAATCAACCGTGCCCGATCCCTGAAGGAAGCCCATGCCCGATTCCTCCCGCCCGCTACGCAAGCTTGGATTCCTCACTATCGGTTTGTTCGATCCGGCGGACCCAGCTGCGGGGCACGAATCGACATTGCAGGTAATAGAACTGGGTGAGCGGCTCGGATTCGACAGCGCATGGCTGCGCCACCGCCATTTGCAGTTCGGGATCTCCTCCCCCATCGCGGTCATGGCTGCGGCCAGCCAGCGCACCTCCCGGATCGAGCTAGGAACCGCCGTGACGCCGATGGGCTGGGAAAACCCGTTGCGCCTGGCCGAGGACCTGGCCACCGTGGATCTGCTGGCAGGCGGACGAGTCAATCCGGGCCTGAGCGTAGGTGAACCGATGCACTACGACACGGTGAAGCACGAGCTGTACCCGGACTCCGCCGAGCTGGAGGATTTCAGCTACGCCCGAGTGGAGCGGCTCGCGCGCTTCATTGCCGGGGAACCGGTCCGGCAATTCTCCGGCAAGCAGGGCGTCGTGGAGGAATTCTCCAACCGCGTCGAACCGCACTCTTCGGGGCTGCGAGGACGTCTTTGGTATGGGGCGGCCAGCAAGAAGTCGGCCATCTGGGCCGGGGAAAACGGATTCAATCTGCTCTCCAGCAGTGTGGTCTTCGCCGAAGCCGGCCAGGAACCGGCTTTTGCCCAAATCCAGCAATCACAAATCCGCGCCTATCGGGAAGCCGCAGCAAAGTCAGCTCAAGCACACGGAGCAGCCCGGGTCTCGCAGGGCCTGGTGGTGATCCCGACCGATTCGGCGTCACCGAAACAGCGCGAAAAGTACCAACGCTACGTTGACGAACGCACTCCCCGTACGCTGTCGCCGCAGGGGCCAAAAGGGATGCTCTTCGCCGCCGACCTGATCGGCACCAGCGATCAGATTGCCGCGCAGCTGCACGCGCACGCAGGGTTCCAGGAAGTCGACGAGGTCGCCTTCGCGTTGCCGTTCAGCTTCGACCATGCGGACTACGTCCAAATCCTCACCGACATCGCCACGAACCTGGGTCCGGCCCTGGGCTGGGCCCCGGCCGGAGTCGAGCACCTGGGACGCACCTCGTAACGACGCTCACTCAGCGGGATTCGGCCTACCCGTTAAAGCGGCACGCAGCTCAAACACCCGCGCACGCTAGAGACGGGCCATGGGCTTAGGGCCTAGCCCGCATTGCCGGGCTCGGGGCCGACACCTCACGGCTATCAAGGACGATAGCTGCTGCCCGCTCTGTCGTTGTGACCGATGGATCCTGTAGCCGCCCAGCTGGCCAGTAGCTTGAGTCGCTCGGCGCTGGGCGAGCCGGGTTCGGCAGTGTAGATCATGAGGACGCAGCCTGGGTCGGCGGTGATGATGAGTTCTTCATAGGCAAGAGTGAGTTCGCCAACCACCGGGTGGTTGAATCGTTTTGTGCCGGACCCGTGGGTCCGGACGTCATGGGCGCCCCAGAGGTGCCGGAACACATCGCTGCGCGTGGACAGCTCACCGACGAGGTCCTGGAGGCCTTTGTCGTGGGGATCTCGGCCGGCTTCGGTCCGCATGATCGCCACGCACATCTCAGCGAAAAGCTCCCAGTCAGGATAGAACTCCCGGGATGCAGGGTCTAGGAACTGGAACCGGGCCAGATTCGGTGTGCGGCCGCCGTCGCCGATGAGGGGCGAGTAGAAAGCTCGGCCGAGCTCATTGGTGGCTAGGAGGTCTTGGTGTTGGTCGCGTACGAAAGCGACGCCATCAGTGATCGTGCTGAGCACCCAGTGCAGACTGGGTCGACTGACGGCGTTCTTGGTGGACCTCCGGCGGGGACGCCCGGATAGCGGAATACCGTCGGCCGCACGGGCCAGGTCGAAGAGATGTGTCCGCTCTGTGTCATCGAGGAGAAGCGCGCGGGCGATGGCGTCAAGCACGGACGAGGAAGCTCCGCCGATAGCACCACGTTCGAGCTTGGCGTAGTACTCAACGCTGACATCTGCGAGTGCCGCAACTTCCGTGCGGCGAAGCCCGGCAACGCGCCTGTTCGCCCCGGCGGGCAGTCCGGCCTGTTCGGGAGTGACCTTCGCGCGGCGCGACATCAGGAAATCGCGTACCTCGGCTTTATTGTCCATGCCACGAGAATACGTCCCTCCAACTCTTGTTGAGGTGCCCTGGTGGTACACCCCTTGACAGAGACTCCCGCCCCGGGCGGTTCGCGCGTTGACTGGATATTGACTCCCCCGTTCCCGACCAGCAAGTAACCGCGCAACCCAGTCGCGGGCAAGGAGAAGAATGACCACCACTACCACCGCTCCGGCGCCGGCCCCGGAATCTACTGCGACTCCGAAACGGCTGCCGCTCGCCAGTCTGGCCGCTCTTGCGGTCATCGGCTTCGTCCTCGTCGCAATGGAGACCATGCCGGCCGGTCTACTGCCCCTTATCGCCACCGGGATGGGGACCACCGAAGGCACCGTCGGACTATTCGTCAGCGCCTACGCCCTCGGCACAGTGATCATCACGATCCCCGCCATCACCCTGACCCGGGGCATGCGCCGCAAGCCATTACTCCTCGGCGCGATCCTCGGCCTCATCCTGGCCAACAGCACCACCGCCCTCTCCAGCGACGTGCCCCTGTCACTGGTATCGCGGTTCGCCGCGGGCGCGTTCTCGGGAATCATCTGGGGGATGCTGGCCGCCTACGGCCGGAAAATCAGCCCACCCTCCCAGGCAGGCCTGTCGCTGGCGATCGTCTCCGTCGGGGCGCCCGTCGGATTCGCCCTCGGCACACCACTGGGGGCCTGGCTCGGAACGACCTTCGACTGGCGGTGGGCCTTCGCCGGACTCACCGCGGTTGCCGTGATCGCCGGAGCCTTCATCGCTGCGATCGCGCCAGACGCCGAGGGGCAGCCCGGAGTCTCCCGGCTTCCGCTGGCCAGGGTGTTCCGCATCCCCGGCATCGCCGTGATCCTGGCCGTCATCTTCACCTGGATGCTGGCCCACAACACCATCTACACCTACATCGCCCCCTATCTGCGCACTACCAGCACCAACCTCACCGCCGACGTCGAACTCTTCATCTTCGGAGTAGCCTCGATCGCCGGAATCATCATCACCGGGGCGCTCCTGGACCGCCATCCCCGCCCGCTCCTGCACGGCAGCGTCGCCCTTTTCATCACTGCCGCCGTGGTGCTGCTGGTGGGGCATGCGTTCCTGCCGGCGGTGATCGCCGCGACCGTGCTGTGGGGCATCACCTTCGGCGGCGCCGCCGCCCAACTCCAAGCCGCGCTCACGACCACCGGAGGCGCAGACTCCGACGTCGCCAATTCATTCCTGCCCGTGGCGTTCAACCTCGCCATCTTCACCGCCGGCATTCTCGGCGCCGCACTGCTGACGAACTTCAGCGGCCTCATCCTGGCGGTCGTGATGATCGTAGCCGGACTGGCCGCGCTCATGCTGACCATCTACGGGCGCCGCACCGCATTCCGCGCCCACCTCTAGCAACATCGGCTGGGCCGCCGATTCGCCCCATGTCCCCGGAAAGGATCTAAGTATGAGCACGACGCCTACCGCGCGATGGACGACCGCGAAGCCCTAGTGATGGTCGCGTTTTAGCCAGCACGCGGCCGGGCCCGTGCCGTTCAGGACTGTATGCCCCGGCTGCAACCGTCAAGGACCGCAGCACTCCTATC
Organism: Arthrobacter sp. 05N428_2; assembly: GCF_056397065.1. NCBI lineage: Bacteria > Bacillati > Actinomycetota > Actinomycetes > Micrococcales > Micrococcaceae > Arthrobacter > Arthrobacter sp. 05N428_2. Next base: position 320,110 of record NZ_JBFTMR010000004.1, read on the forward strand.
AAAAGAAGGAAGAGAACATGACCGAACAACCCAGGCAGGTCGGCGGCGGGCGCAAGATGTTCGGGGCTTCGCCCCGAAGCTCGCCGCGCTCACCGACGACGTGCTCTTCGAGGATGTCTGGAACCGGCCCGAGCTCTCCGCCCGCGACCGCAGCCTCATCACCGTGGCCGTGCTCACCGCCGGCGGCAACACCGAACAGCTGGGCTTCCACCTGGGCCGCGCCGTCGAGAACGGCGTGACCCGCGACGAACTCATCGAAGCCATCACCCACATCACGCTCTACGCAGGCTGGCCCAAAGGCATGGCCGCGATGGGCGTAGCCAAGCAACTCTTCGCAGACAACGCCTAAGGAATCCACTATGAACATTGAACCCGCTCTGCCCACCACCAAGAACCCGGCAGCCCAGTTCGCCGGCGACGTCTGGCTCGACCCGATCGCGCTGCCGCACGAGTCCGACCAGACCATGGTCGTCGCCACCGTTCGCTTCGCGCCCGGCGCCCGCACCGCCTGGCACTCCCACGAACATGGCCAGTACCTCCGCGTGACCCAGGGTGTGGCCCGTTTCGGCGGCCGCGACGGCACCATCATCGAGGTCCACCCCGGCCAGACCCTATACACCCCGCCCGGTGAAGAGCACTGGCACGCAGCGGGCCCCGGCTGCTTCATGGAACACATCGCCATGCTCCAAAACGGCGAAGACCCGTCCAAGACCACAACCTGGGGCGAACACATCACCGACGACGAATACAACGGCACCCTGCCCTGATACCAGCCGGCACCCATCGGCGTCGATTTGCATAAGGCGTGCGGGTTCGCGGCGAAGATATGGGCAATAGATCGTCGCCGACTCCCGTTTTTCACGCCGGCGACGCCGGGACTCCCGAACGACGGGGGCGGCTTTCTAGTGTGGGATGCGGGGGTGGCGTGCGGTGCGGGAATAGATGCCGGCGCGGTCACGATCAGCGCCACGACCCCTGCCGCCCACGCGATCCCGGCGCACCAGCTGTAGGATCCTTTCCACGTCGGGCGTGGCTCAGGGTCTGGAACGAATGGAGGATGGGATGGGAATTTGGCGAGGAGCCAGGTTGTCGGAACACCCCGCGATACGGCTGGCCGGCATGTCCAACGCTGCAACTCACGGAGAGATTATCGTGAACGCCCTGCCGGGTGTCGTCACCCTGGATGCCCTCTCACACATCGATCCGGGCGCGATGGAGGGCAAGGTTCTGCTCGACACGGCGCTCCCGCTAAAACGTCACGAGGGCCTTCCTCCCACCCTGACCGGTGTGGAGGAACTGAGCCTCGCCGAGCAGATCCAGCACGCTCACCCGGCGTGCGGGTCGTGAAGACGCTGAATACGATGGCGGCGCCGCTCATGGTCGATCCGGGGCGGGTGCCCGGTGACCACGTCGTCTTCGTCACCGGCAACGACATCGAGGCCAAGAAGACCGTGCGTGCCCTCCTGAGACAGTTCGGCTGGGAAAATGACGTCATTCACGACCTCGGCGACGTGCGGGCCTCCCGCGGACCCGAAATGTACGCCTACCTTCTGTTTCAGCTCGCAGCCTCGTTCGGCTCGTTCGGCTTCAACATCGCGATCAACCGCGCAGCCTCAACGGGCGGGGACATCCGTACTGCTCACGAAGGAGAGTAATCATGGCTCGCATCCTGATCACCGGGTCAGCTGACGGACTGGGCCGCCTCACCGCAGAGGCACTGCAGGGCCAAGGACACGACGTCATCGTGCACGCCCGAAACACTGACCGGGCAACGCACCTTCGCCCTCTCACCGACCACGGTGCCGGCATCGTCATCGGAGACTTCGCCGATCGCGACGCCGTACGCCGTATCGCCGCCGAACTGGTCGAACAGGCACCGCTGGACGCCGTCATCCACAACGCCGGTGTCTGGAGCGGGCGGGACGTCATGCCCGTCAACATCATCGCCCCGTACCTATTGACCGCGCTTCTTCCACTCCCGGAACGGCTGGTCTACCTCAGCAGCGCGTCCCACTTCGGCGGCCAACCGCGCCTGGACGGTGTCGACTGGCAGGGCAAGAGGGGCGGCTCCTACGGTGACAGCAAGCTCTACGTCAGTACCCTCGCCGCGGCCATTGCCCGCATGTACCCGGAGGTACTGTCCAACTCCGTCGACCCCGGATGGGTACCCACCCGAATGGGCGGAGCCGGAGCCCCCGACAGCCTCGAACTAGGCCACCGCACGCAGGAGTGGCTCGCCACCAGCGATGACCCTGAAGCGCGCACCAGCGGCGGATACTGGCGCCACCAGCACCCACAAGAACCCCACCCCTCCGTTCACGACACGGCATTCCAGGACCGGCTCCTCTCGGCCCTCGCCGACGAAACCGGTGAACACCTCCCCCGGCGCTGAAGCAGGTCCATAGCAAACGCATTCCGCTTGCTCTCAACGTCATTGCATGAGGGTTGTCTCTCAGACGAAGTGTTTCTGAGACACCTCTGATACCCCAGCCCGGGGATCCGTTACGCGCGACGGCGACCGCACCATGATCGGGACCTCAGCCGCCGGGTGCAATGGCTACCACTGCGACGTTCCTCCTCGGACCCGAAGTGCCTGCATCACCGTCTCGGACCTCCTCATGGATGGCGGGGTCATCGCAGCCATGCGGGCCGGGCAACTCGAGGATCAAACTCCGGGGCTACCACCCCAGCTGTCCACAGCCGGGAGTCAATTCGGGTTGTCCACAGCTGGAATAGTGAGCAACTGGTGTAGCTCCCCAACCGCCGTAGCGTTGGATAACCCGAGGGTTGGCCCCGGTTGTGGGCAGACTAAGCCTGCGCTCCTGGACGAGGCTTAGTCTGCCGGGATGCTCTCGGACGGCCCTGGATCGGGCCCACTTACTGGTCTTGAATCAAGCCGACATATGGCACCGGGAGCCACCATCGGGGCGGAACTAAACGTTAAATCTAAATTCAACCACGTCGCCGTCGGCCATCACGTATTCCTTGCCTTCGATCCGGACCTTGCCGCGGGCCTTGGCTTCCGCCATCGAGCCGGCCTCGATCAGGTCGTTGAAGGAGACGACCTCGGCCTTGATGAAGCCGCGCTGGAAGTCGGAGTGGATGACACCGGCGGCCTGGGGGGCGGTGTCGCCCTGGCGGATAGTCCAGGCGCGGGTCTCCTTGGGGCCGGCGGTGAGGTACGTCTGTAGCCCCAGCGTGTGGAATCCGACGCGGGCCAGCTGGTCCAGGCCGGACTCGTCCTGGCCGTTCATTTCCAGCATCTCGCGGGCTTCTTCCTCATCCAGTTCCACGAGGTCGGACTCGAGCTTGGCGTCGAGGAAAATGCAGTCGGCCGGGGCCACCATGGCTCGCAGTTCCGCCTGCTTTTCGGGGCTGCCAAGGATTCCCTCATCCGAGTTGAAGACGTAAATGAAGGGCTTGGCCGTAAGCAGGCCGAGCTCCTTCAGATGCTCCATTTCCAGTTTGTCGCTGGTGACCGAGGAGAAGATCGTATCGCCGCGCTCCAAGACCGCCTGGGCAGCCTTGACGGCGGCGAGTTCGGCGGCGTCGCGCTTCTTGATCTTGACTTCTTTTTCGATCCGCGGAATGGCGTTTTCGATGGTCTGAAGGTCTGCCAGAATCAGCTCAGTGTTAATGGTTTCCATGTCGGACCGCGGATCCACCTTGCCGTCGACGTGGATGACATCGGGGTCATCGAACACGCGGACCACCTGGGCGATGGCTTCGGCCTCGCGAATGTTCGCCAGGAACTTGTTGCCCAGGCCTTCCCCCTCCGACGCGCCCTTGACGATGCCGGCGATGTCCACGAAGGACACGGGCGCGGGCAGCAGGCGCTGGGAGCCGAAGATCTCCGCGAGCTGCTTGAGCCGCGGGTCCGGCAGGTTCACGACGCCGACGTTCGGTTCGATCGTGGCGAACGGGTAGTTCGCCGCGAGCACCTGGTTGCGGGTCAGTGCGTTGAAAAGAGTTGATTTGCCGACGTTGGGCAGTCCGACGATGCCGATAGTAAGAGCCACGAGTATAGATTCTACCGGTAACGGGGCCGTCCCTCCGCTGGCGCCGGGTCACCCGGTGCCAGCGACGGCGGTCCGGCCGCCGGCGTCGAGTGCGTCACTGGCTCAAACTGTCAGTGCTGCGTGCCAGAGTGAAGTCATGGACGCTTTCGCACTCATTCTTGCCCTGTTGATGCTGCTGATCGGCGCTGTGGCCGGCGCTGCCTTCACTTTTGTCGTATCCAGGCGACGCGGCGCCGCATTGGAAGCGGACTTCGACGGCGTCTCCGCCCGGCTCTCGGAGGTCAGCGCCCTGTTCGCCGCCGCCGACGCCGAACGCCGCCTGCTCTCGGCCCAGAACCGCGAGCTGGGCGACGCGAGGAACCAGGACGGCAGCGTCCTGCGCGCGCTGGCCCCCGTGGCCGAGAAGCTCACCGCCGTCCAGCAGCAGGTGTCCCTGTTGGAGCGGGACCGGCTGGAACAGTACGGCCAGCTCGCCCAGCAGTTGCAGGATGCCAGGCTTTCGGACGAGCAGCTGCTGCGCTCAACGCATGCGCTCGAATCGGCCCTGCGGTCCAACAGCGCGCGCGGCCAGTGGGGCGAGGTACAGCTGCGCCGCGTCGTGGAGGCGGCCGGGATGCTCCGGCACGTGGACTTCCACGAGCAGCTGCACAGCGCCGGGTCCGAGAACACCGTCAGGCCCGACCTGGTGGTCCAGCTCCCCGGCGGAAAGCAGCTGGTGGTGGACGCCAAGGTGCCGCTGTCGGCCTACCTTGAGGCGCAGGAACTAGGCACCGCCGCGGGCGGCCGCTCCACCGGCCAGGGTTCCCAGCACAGCCAGCAGTCCCTGCTCGCCAGCCACGCGAAAGCCCTGAAGGCGCACGTCGACGCGCTGAGCAACAAGCGGTACTGGGACATCCCGGGCAACGCTCCCGAGCTGGTGGTCTGCTTCCTGCCCGCGGAGTCGATCCTGGCAGCCGCCCTCACAGCGGATCCAGCCCTGCTGGACTACGCGCTGTCGAGGAATGTCGTCCTCGCCTCGCCGGGGACCCTGCTGGCGGTGCTAAAGTCCGTGGCGTTCACGTGGCGGCAGGACGTGCTGACCGACAGTGCGCGGGAGCTGTTCGAACTTGCCCAGCAACTGTATGAGCGGATGGGAACCCTCGGCGACAACGTCTCCAAGCTTGGCTCATCGCTCAAGACCTCGGTGGACCGCTACAACTCGCTGGTCGGCACGCTCGAAGCACGGGTGCTCCCCACGGCCCGGAAACTGAACGCCATGGACGCGTCCGGACTGGCGACTCCCATCACCGTCGAGGCAACGCCGCGTTCGGTGGCCGCACCGGAACTACAGCAGGCCAACGGCTCCCGGGACGCCGACGGTGACGGCGCCGCAGAAGACTCCGGGGAGGAGTCTGCCGCCTAGTGCCGCCTAGGCCTGATTGGCGGGGCGGGCGCCGCGGCCGCCAAGGGCCCGGGACACGTCCCCGGCCTGCTTCAGGGTGGCCCGGAGTTCCTTCGGCAGGGAGAACAGCAGGTCCTCCTCCGCCGTGACGACTTCCTCGACGGAGCCGTAGCCGTAGTCGGCGAGGAGCCGGAGCACGTCCTTGACCAGGACCTCCGGCACGGAAGCGCCCGATGTCACGCCGACGGTGGCGACGCCTTCGAACCAGGCCTCGTCCACCTCATTGGCGAAGTCCACCCGGTAGGAGGCCTTCGCCCCGTATTCCAGCGCGACCTCGACGAGGCGCACCGAGTTCGAGGAGTTGGCAGAACCCACCACAATCACCAGATCGGCCTGCGGCGAGATTTTCTTGATGGCCACCTGGCGGTTGGTGGTGGCGTAGCAGATGTCATCGCTTGGCGGATCCTGCAGGGTGGGGAATCGCTCCTTCAGGAGGCGTACCGTCTCCATGGTTTCATCCACGCTCAGGGTGGTCTGGGAGAGCCAGATGACTTTCTCCGGGTCCCGGACCGTCACCTTGTCCACCTCGTGCGGGCCGTTGATGATCTGGATGTGCTCGGGCGCCTCACCGGCGGTCCCTTCGACTTCCTCGTGGCCGTCGTGGCCGATCAGCAGGATGTCGAAGTCGTCCTTCGCGAAGCGGACCGCCTCACGGTGCACCTTCGTGACCAGCGGGCAGGTCGCGTCGATGGTCCGCAGGCCGCGGTCCTCGGCGGACTGAACGACCGCCGGCGAGACGCCGTGTGCGGAGAAGATCACGAGGGCGCCCTCGGGAACCTCATCGGTCTCGTCAACGAAGATCGCACCCTTTTCCTCCAAGGAGCTCACAACGTGGACGTTGTGGACGATCTGCTTGCGGACGTAGACGGGCGGCCCGTAGTGTTCCAGTGCTTTTTCCACCGCGATCACGGCGCGGTCCACGCCGGCGCAATAGCCGCGCGGCGCGGCCAGGAGCACCTTCTTGGGACCTGTCACGGGTGCCGCCGCCAGCACCTCTTCCGGCGTTCGACGACGTCGCGGAACGGAGGGCATCGGAATGGAAACAGCGGTGGAGGTCATGCCCCCAATGCTACCGGTGTTCGCTATCGCCGGACATTTGGCGCCGGCCGGCGGCCGGTGACGACGCGGAGCACGATCCCAACAACCAGCAGGACCGCTCCTGCCACCAGCGCCACAACAATCCACTGCCCGAAGCCTGCCGTGGAGGCGGCCACGAATTCGCGCTTGAAGATCTCGGCCACGTCGTTGCCGCTGCCGGCCCCCAGGACCAGCCGGCCCGCTGCATCCGCACCGAACTTCCAGACCGCTGCCAGGACGAGGGCGCCGATCCCGGTCCCTACGAGGACCGTCCACTTCCGCCGAGCCGCGACGAAGGCCAGGATGAAGGCGATCGCCGCACCCACAGCCACGGCGGAACCCATCGGGGCGTATGCCGAAACACGTTCAATCAGCTGGCGCTGGTTCGATTGCCCGATGCCGATCCGGACCTGGTCCGGCGCCTTCAGCGGCACTGGCGATGCCGCCGAAACCCTGGCGACCACCAGCCCCACCAAGGGGGCGACATCCAGGGTCAGGGAGGTGGTGCCGTTCACCTCCGGCGGAAGGGTGCGGGGGTCCGCGAAGCTTAGCCGGTGGCTTCTGCGCAGGGTCTCGGCCCAGGCGTCCGAGTAACCGGGCATGGCAGTCATGGACTGCGCGGCGTCGTCCATGATCGGCTTGACCACCGCGGCGAGGGCATCGGGAAGCTGCTTGCCGCCGAAGCCAATCCCGTTCACGGCGGCCGAAGCCAGCCGCTGCTGGAAGGCGGGGTCCTTGCCGAGCGGCGCGGTGAGTGCGACGAATCCGTCCTCCTGGACAATGTTGCGGTCCACCCACATGGCCGGGACGGCGACGGCCGCCAGGGCAAGGCCGATCAGCACGGCAATGGCTGAGACAAAAGTGCGCACGAAAGTCTCCTAGGAGGTTGGGAGTAGTGCCATCCTACGGGGGCGCTGCGGCCAAGCTAAAAGCGCGGGCGCCCAAAACGTCCGGCCCTGCAGGTATAGCTATGGATAGAGTTGAAGCAGATCCCCGTCTCCGCCAGACTCCGTCAGGCTCCGTCAAAAGGACTCCACGCACATGCACCAGGCCCACTCCCCCGGCGGCTGCCGGCATGTTTGAAGAGACTGTCGCCGCCAGCACCCTGCCGGCCACCGCTGCGGGCACCAGCCCGGACAACCCTTGGCCGTTGCAGCTGCTCTCGCAAAACCTGAAAACGTACATCGACCGCGCTCCCGCGGCCTGGGTCGAAGGCCAGGTCATCGAGCTCAACCGGCGCGGCACCAACGCCTACCTCACGCTCCGGGACATCGACGCCGAGATTTCCCTCCCGGCGTCGGTCTGGACCAGCGTTCTGGACCGGCAGGCACTGCCGCTGGAGCGCGGCTCCCGGGTCGTCGCGCTGCTCAAGGCCGAGTTCTGGCTAAAGACGGGCCGGCTGAACATGTCGGTCAAGGACATCCGGCCGGTCGGGCTCGGCGACCTCCTGGCCCGAATTGAACGGCTGCGCCAGGCACTTGCGGCGGAGGGGCTCTTCGCCGATTCACGCAAGAAGCGCCTGCCGCTCCTCCCCCACCGGATCGGACTGATCACCGGCCGCGATTCCGATGCCAAGAAGGACGTGCTCCGCAACGCGGCCCTGCGCTGGCCCGCCGTCGAATTCGAAATCCGCGAAGTCGCTGTCCAGGGCAACACCGCGGTGGCCCAGGTCCTCGGCGCGTTGCGGGAACTGGATGCCCATTCGGAGGTGGACGTCATCGTCATCGCCCGCGGCGGCGGCGCACTGGAAGACCTGCTCCCGTTCAGCAGCGAGGAACTCATCCGGGCAGTGGCTGCCGCCACCACGCCGGTCGTCAGCGCGATCGGCCACGAAGCGGACCGCCCCATCCTCGACGACGTCGCCGACCTGCGCGCTTCGACGCCCACCGACGCGGCGAAGCGGATCGTCCCCGACGTCGTCGAGGAACTCACCAGGGTCCGTCAGGCCCGCGACCAGCTTCGCCGCGGCGTGACCCGGCTGGTGGAGCGGGAATCGGACCGCCTCGCCTCGCTTCGCTCCCGTCCCGTGCTAGCGTCCCCTGAGGTCATGGTCAGTGTCCGGCACGACGACGTCGAACGGCTCAAAGGACGGTCCCGGGCCGCGGTCACCACCGCCGTCGTCCGGGCAACCGACCAGCTGGTCCACCTCAAGGCACAGGTGCGGGCCCTGTCGCCGCAAAAAACGCTGGACCGCGGTTACGCCGTCGTCCAACTCGACGACGGGGTCCCGGGCCTGGCGCATCACAAGGTGGTGCGGCACCCGGACCAGGTGCCGGCCGGCACCTCCTTGGCGGTCCGCGTGGCCGGCGGCGGGTTCACGGCCCAGTCCACCGGCGGCCAGGAGCCCGTCGAAAACTGAGCATTCCGCCCCGAATAAGAGAAATCAGACTTCCCGGCCCGCAATGACGGGTACCCGCCGGGATTCAGACAAGGAGAACAACATGGCAGCAGAGAACGCGGCAAGCGCCAAGCCGAGCACGGACATTGACGGACTGAGCTACGAGGAGGCCCGCGAACAGCTTGTCGGTGTGGTGGGCAAGCTCGAGGCCGGCGGCGTCAGCCTTGAGGACTCCCTCGCCCTGTGGGAACGGGGAGAGGCCCTCGCCAAGCGCTGCGAGCAGTGGCTCGAAGGGGCCCGCAAACGCCTGGCCGCGGCGCGTGACCAGGCCGCCCAGGAAGGCTAGCCGGCGCCGGCCGATCAGGAGCGTTGGACCAGTTCCCGTTCCATCGCGACGTCCAGGCCCGGAACCGGCCACTCTAGCTTGAGCCCTTGCAGCGCGTCGAGCAGCAGCTGCTGGACAGCGATCCGCGCGTACCATTTCTTGTTGGCCGGGACCACGTGCCACGGGGCGGCCTCGGTGTCCGTCTTCTCGAATGCCTTTTGGTAGGCGTCCATATAGTCGGTCCAGAACGCGCGTTCCTTCAGGTCATTGCTGCTGTATTTCCAGAGCTTGGCGGGCTCATCCAGCCGGGCCAGCAGCCGGTCTTTCTGCTCGTCCCGGCTGATGTGGAGCATGACCTTGACGATCTTGGTGCCGGAAGCCGTCTGCCGTGCCTCGAATTCGTTGATCGCTTCGTACCGGCGTTCGAGTTCCTTCGGATCAGCCCAGCGGTGGACGCGGTGGATGAGGACGTCCTCGTAATGGGACCGGTCAAAGACGCCCACCATGCCGGCGGCCGGGACTTCCTTCTCGATCCGCCACAGGAAGTCGTAGGACTTCTCTTCCGGGGTGGGTGCCTTGAAGGATTTCATCTGGACGCCATGCGGGTTCATGGCGCCCATCACGTGCGTAACGATCCCGCCTTTCCCTGCCGTATCCATGGCCTGGAGGATCAGCAGGATCCGCTTGGTGCCGCCGAAGCGAGATTCAGCGAAAAGCTGCTCCTGGAGCATGGCGAGGTTGTCGTCCAGATCGGCGAGCAGCACCTCGCCGTCGTTCTTGTCCCCCGGGTACCCCGGTGTGGCGTCCGGGTCCGTGTCCTTGAGTTTGAAGCCTTTGCCCACCCTCAGCGTGTCAGAGGGGTGCTCCTTGAATCTCACGACGTCTGCCATTGCAAGCCTCTTTCCGGTTCGGGCAGGCGCCGTTCGGACCGCCGGACAACTGCCCGCGCCGCGCTGCTGAGCTCAGGCTAGTTGCCTTGGTACCGGCTCAGGAAGTCCCCCATACGGTTGATGGCCTCTTCCAGGTCCTTGACGTTCGGCAGAGTCACCATCCGGAAGTGGTCCGGGCGCACCCAGTTGAACGCGCGGCCGTGGGAGACAAGGATCTTCTGCTGGCGCAGCAGATCCAGCACAAACTTCTCGTCGTCGCGGATGTGGTACACCTCGGGGTCCAGCCGCGGGAACAGGTACATCGCCCCCCGGGCCTGCTGCGTGCTGACCCCCGGGATGGCGTTGAGCATGTCATAAGCCTTGTTCCGCTGCTCCAGCAGCCGCCCGCCCGGGAGGATCAGGTCGTTGATGCTCTGGTAGCCGCCGAGGGCGGTCTGGATGGCGTGTTGGGCGGGGACGTTGGCGCACAGCCGCATGTTGGCCAGCAGATTGATGCCCTCGAGGTAGTCCCCGGCGTCCTTCTTCGGACCCGAGATGGCCATCCACCCGGCCCGGAAACCGCAAACCCGGTAAGCCTTGGAAAGTCCGCTGAAGGTCAGGCACAGCACGTCGTCGCCGGTGAGGCCGGCCATGTTCACATGCACAGCATCCTCATAGAGGATTTTTTCGTAGATCTCGTCGGCGAACAGCACCAGCCCGTGCTTCGCGGCCAGGGCCACGATTTTCTTGAGTGTTTCCTCCGGATAGACGGCACCGGTGGGGTTGTTGGGGTTGATCACTACGATGCCCTTGGTGCGCGGCGTGATCTTCGCTTCCAGGTCCTCAAGGTCAGGCTGCCAGCCGGAGTCCTCGTCGCAAAGATAGTGCACCGGACGGCCGCCGGCCAGGGCCACGGAGGCCGTCCAAAGCGGGTAATCCGGAGTGGGGATCAGGACCTCGTCGCCGTCGTCCAGCAACGCCATCAACGACATCGTGATGAGCTCACTGACCCCGTTGCCGAGGTAGATGTCATCGACGTGGATGTTCTGGATCCCGCGGGTCTGGTAATACTGCGAGACTGCGGTGCGGGCGGAAAAAATACCCCGGGAATCGCTGTAGCCCTGGGCGTGCGGCAGGTGGCGGATCATGTCCACCAGAATGGCGTCCGGCGCTTCAAAGCCAAACGGGGCCGGGTTTCCGATGTTCAGTTTGAGGATCCGGTGACCCTCCGCCTCCATCTGCTGGGCGGCCTGAAGAATCGGTCCACGGATGTCGTAGAGGACATTATGAAGCTTGGTGGACTGCTTGAATTCTGCCATTCATCAAATATGCCATATGGCGGATGTACTTCCGCTGTGAGACTTGTCTCACAGCGGAAGTACGCGTCTTCCGGCCTACTTGACCAGGCCCTTGTCCTTGAGCCAGGCCGCTGCGGCGTCCTTCGGGTTCTGCTTCTGGCTGCCGCCGACAGCACGGTTGAGGTTAATCAGGTCATCGGTGGTGAGCAGCTTGGAGACGTTGTTGAGGGCCTCCTTGGCCTTGTCCGTCATCTTGGCCTTGTTGTACAGCGGCAGGACCTGCTGGGCGATGAAGTTGTTCTTCGGGTCTTCCAGTACCACTAGGTCATTGTCCGCGATGGCCGGGGTGGTCGTGTAGATGTCGGCTACCTGGACCTGGTCCGTGAGCAGTGCCTTGACCGTGACGGGACCGCCGCCGTCGCTGAAGGGTTCCAGCTTCTTGGGCACGCAGTTGTAGTTCTTCTTCAGGCCCGGCAGCCCGTAGGCACGTTCGCTGAAGGTGGCCGGGGCGCCGACCACGATTTCGCTGCAGACCTTGGCCAGGTCCTCGATGGACTTCAACTTGTACTTCTCCGCGGTGGCTTTGGTCACCACCATGGCGTCCTTGTCCTCGGCCTTCGCGGCATCCAGCACGGCCAGGCCGTCAGGAAGCTTGCCCGGCAGGGCCTGGGCAATGTCGGCGGCGGAGACTTCGGTAGCGTCCTTGTTTACGTGCAGCAGCAAGTTTCCGCTGTAGTCGGGGACGACGTCGACCGAGCCGTCCTGCACCGCCTTGAAATAGACCTCGCGGGATCCGATGTTCGGCTTGGTGCTCGCCGTGACACCGGCGGCGTTGAGTGCCCCGGCATAGACCTCGGCGATGACCTGGCTCTCGGTGAAGTCGGCGGACCCGATCACGAGCGCCCCGCCCGCCCCGGAGGAGCCGCCGCTGGCAGGTGCCGAGGACAGGGGGTTGGACGAGCCGCCGCATGCGGACAGGGCAACGGCCAGTCCGACGGCGGCGGCCAAGCTGCCGAATGCGCGCCTGCCCAATGCTCGTTGGCGGATTTCCTTCATGACGTACCTCCTTGAACAACAGCCTCCGCGGTCGCGGGGTCTGTAAGATCAACCGCGGCCTGCTGGCCCCGGTTCGGTGTGGCGGCGGCTCCGCGGGTCAGGAAGGCCCGCTGGAACAACACAAGCAAAAGGTCGACGGCGATCGCGAGCACCGCGATGAGCAGCGAACCGCCGAGCATCTGCGGGAAGTCGGAAAGGACGAGGCCGTCGAAGAGATAGCGGCCCAGGCCGCCCAGGTTGATGTACGCGACGACCGACACCGTCGCTATTACCTGAAGGACTCCCGTGCGGAACCCGCCGAACATCACTGGAAGCGCGTTCGGGAATTCGGCGCGGAAGAGGACCTGGAGTTCGGTCATGCCCATGGCCCGGGCAGCGTCCACAACGTTCCGGTCCACGCTGGAGATGCCCGCGTAGGTGCCGGCCAGCAGCGGGGGCACAGTCAGGATCACGAGCGCCCAGACCGGCGGCATCAGCCCGATCCCCACCAGCAGGACGAAGAGCGTCAGCAGACCGAGGGTCGGCAGTGCGCGCAGCGCGCCGGCGAGGGCCACCACCGCCACCCGGCCGCGGCCGGTGTGCCCGACGTAGAGCCCGATCGGGACAGCGATGGCGGTCGCGATCAGCATCACCAGACCGGTGTATTGCAGGTGTTCTGCGAGGCGCACGGGGATTCCGCTGCTGCCGGACCAGTTTGCCGGGTCGGCCAGCCAGGCGAGGGTGTCGGTGAACACGTTGCTCATACGGATGCCCCCGCCGCGGAGTCGGACAGCTTGCGGGCCGCGGCCGGCTCGCCGGAACCGTCGGAGCCGCCGGACTTGCCGGAGCCGGCCCGGGTCCAGGGCGTCAGGAGCCGCTCCAGGAGCACCAGCACGGCGTCCATCAGCAGTGCCAGCACGAGGATGGCGATAATGCCCACCAGCACTTCGGTGACAAAGTCGCGCTGAAGCCCCGAGGTGAACAACATTCCGAGGTTGCCGATACCGAGCAGGGCGGCAACGCTGACCAGGGAGATATTGCTAACTGAAACGACCCGGAGGCCGGCGAACATCACGGGCAGGGACAGCGGCAGATCGATCTGCAGGAAGCGGGCCAGGGGTTTGAAGCCCATGGCGACGGCGGCCTGTTCGAGGTCCTCATCGACCGAGTCGAAGGCATCCAGGGCGGCCCGGACAAGGAGTGCGACGGCGTAGATGGTCAGCGCCACCACGACGTTGGCCGGATCCAGGATGCGGGTGCCCAACACCGTAGGAAGGATGATGAAGAGCGCCAGCGAGGGAATCGTGTAGAGCAGAGACGAGGCGGTCAGGATCACCGTGCGCAGGGTGCGGTTCTGCCGGGCCAACTGGGCCAGCGGGATGGAAATCAGCAAGCCAAACAGCATCGGCAGAATTGCCAGGACAAGATGCTGGCCCGCGAGGCTGAAGACCTGCCCGCTGTTGGCCAGGAACCATTCCATCAGAGCGCGCCCTGCCGGACGCGGCGCGCCGTTTCGATCACGGCGAGCACTTCTTCGGCAGTGATCACGCCGGCCACCCGACCGTCCGCATCCACGGCCACGCCCAGTCCGGACGGTGAGGACAAGGCCGCGTCCAGCGCCCGCCGGAGCGTCTCGCCCTTGTGGAACAGCGAGCCGCCCGGGACTTTGTTGGGGCCGGCGCCGGGCGCGCTCCAGCCGAGCGGCCGCCCGTCCCCGTCCGCCACGAGCTGCCACTCGTCCGCCCGCGGACCTCCGTCACGGTCAAGTTCAGCGAGGCTGATGGTGTCTACCGGGTGGATCGTGACACCGTCCGAGGGGCTGAACGCCAGGTGCCGGAACCCGCGGTCGCGGCCCACGAAAGCCGCGACAAAGTCGCTGGCCGGGGCGCGCAGGATCTCTTCCGGTGCAGCGTACTGTGCCAGCTTCCCGCCGCTGGCGAAGACGGCGACCTTGTCCCCCAGCACTGTCGCCTCGTCGATGTCGTGGGTAACGAAGACGATGGTCTTGGCCAGGTCGCGCTGCAGGCGGAGCAGTTCCTTCTGCAGTTCGTCGCGCACCACGGGGTCCACCGCGCTGAACGGCTCGTCCATCAACAGCACGGGCGGATCCGCGGCCAAGGCCCGGGCCACACCCACGCGCTGCTGCTGGCCGCCCGAAAGCTGTGAAGGGTAGCGCCGGCCGAGCCCGGAGGCGAGGCCGACGACGTCGAGCAGCTCCTGCGCCCGCTTGCGCGACGCCGCCCTGGACACGCCGTTGAGCCGCGGGACGGTTGCGATGTTGTCCAGCACGGAACGGTGGGGCATCAGCCCGGAGGACTGCATGACGTAGCCCATGGAACGGCGCAGCTGAGCTGCCGGCACGGAGGTGACATCCTGACCGTCCACGGTGATGGTGCCCGACGTCGGCTCAACCATCCGGTTGATCATCCGCAGGGAGGTGGTCTTGCCGCAGCCCGACGGACCGACGAACACCGTGATGGCGCCCTTGTCGATGGACATGCTCAGATCGTCGACGGCGGCTTGGCCGCCTTGGTACTGCTTGGTGACGCTCTGGAACTCGATCATGGCCTCTGCCATTCCGGGCTTACCTATCTGTTGGCGGCAACAAGGGACGGTCCAGCCACCTGATCATATGCATGCCGATTTTTGGCTGTAAAGCAGGTACGCCCCAGCCTAACCGGCGGCACTGACGAAGTGGACGACCCGAATCGAAGAAACGGGCCGGATTCTTCCCAGGACCGCGCCAGGTGGCCGGGACTCCCCTTTTCATTCGGCACCGGCCGGCCTTCGGATGGGCGCCGTTTCGGGCCGGCGCCGGGCTCTCCCCGCGAACCCGCTCCAGACGGCCCAATCTACCCGGCCGCGGCCGTTCGCCTATCCAGTTCCGTGGCCCTTTCCATTGCTCCTTCTCTGGCTCTTTCCCTTGCCGTGCCCCCTTCCCCTTTCGGGCTGCCCGTCGCGCAGCTGCTCGGCCGCGCGCTGGCTCCTGCTGGCAACGACAACTTTCTGGTGCCACTCACGCTGGTAGGCCCGCCGGGCAGCCGCATCGTGGCGCCGGCCCAGGGCCGCCAGTTCGCGCTGCATCTTGAGGTAGCTGGCCCAGCGGCGCCCGTCCAGGGCACCCGAGGCGAGGGCGGCCTGGACGGCACAGGCGGGTTCGCTGCCGTGCGCGCAGTCGGCAAACCGACACTGATCGAACAGCTGCTCCAGATCGCCGAACACCTCGTCCATGCCGTCCTCGGCGTCGAACAGGGCAAAGCCCCGCACCCCGGGCGTGTCCATCAGCACCGAGCCGCCGGACAGCGGAACCAGCGCACGGGAGGTCGTGGTGTGCCGGCCCTTGCCGTCGCATGCCCGGACCGCACCCGTTTCCTGGGTCTCGAACCCGACGAGCGCGTTGATCAGGGTGGACTTTCCGGCGCCCGAGGGGCCAAGCAGCACGATGGTCGCTCCCGGCGGCAGATGCGCCAGCAACTCGTCGAGGCCGTCGCCTTGCTCGGCGGAGGTGGTGACCACGTCCACGCCGGCTGCCTGTACCATGACCTGCCCGACGACGTCGTCCGCCACCTCCGCGAGGTCGGCCTTGGTGATCACCACCAGCGGAATGGCGCCGGAATCCCACGCCGCGACCAGCGTCCGTTCGAGCCGGTTGTGCGTAAGCGGGCGGTCCACCGGAACGACGACGCCGACGATATCCATGTTGGCGCCCAGCACCTGCGCCTCAGACGACCCTTCGAAGGCACGCTTGCGGCTCAGCTCGGACCGGCGCGGCAGCACGCCCGCGATGATCGGCTCGCCCGCCGCGTTGCTGCCGAGCCACACCCAATCGCCGGTGGCCGGGATAAGTCCCGACCGGGGATAGGGCAGCCGGACTTGGCCGTCCTGGTCCGCGACCAGCACGCGGTTGCGGTCCACCCGGACTACCCGCCCGGCGCCGGTGCCGCCGGGGACGGGATTGGCGGTGAAAAGTTCCGTAACGGCCTCGGTGAACCCGAAACGGGACGGCCCCTGCAGGCCTGTTTGTTGCTTGCGCAGAATAGTCAATGGAAACCCTTTGATGGGCCCCGGATGCGCGTTTGCCTACTGCGGTCGGGAACGACCCGTCAGCTATGAGGGCTAGGAGATGCGTGACGCCGGGGCAGGAATAATGACGTGATTTGGGTTGTGCGCTGCGCGCACAGTTCCGTTGCGTTCATTGGTTCCACCTCCCCGGCTCCCTGGCGGCCTTACCGGCCGCGGTTTCTTTAGGGTAACCGCCCGCGGCGCGAGTGGCCAGGAATTGTTTCCGCGAGGGCCCGGCGGGTCAGGAGAGCTTGCCGTCGAGCGGCCGCTCGCGGTAGAGCCGGAGTGCTGCGTCCACGAGCGAGACGCGGTTCAGGCCGACCACCTCGGCCAGCGGAATCCAGGCCGCGTGGGTGGTGCTGCCGCCTACCTCGTGCCGCAGTTCCCCGCCCGTGATGCTCGCTTCGTAGACAAGCCGGAGGGACTGAAAGTCGCGCTGGCCGCCGTCGAGCCGGGCCTCGGCCGGCCAGTGCCCGACGTCGATCCCGAGCAGGGAGCCGATCGCGGCCCGGTAGCCGGTCTCCTCGTAGATCTCGCGGCGGCAACCATCCACCGGATGCTCGGCAAGGTCGAGGCCGCCGCCAGGCAGTGTCCAGCCCTCGCGGCCGCCCTGCTTCCAATACGCCAGCAGGAGGGAGTCGTCCCGGATGATGATGCCGTAGGCGGCCGGGCGGGTGTCGAATGGCAAAGTCATTGATCCAGCGTAGCCTCGCGGCGCCGGCCCTGGCTCCGGCCGCAGATCCGGCCCCGGCCCTGGCCCTGGCGGCTCAGTCCTGCTCGGCCACGAGCTGCAGCACCCCAAACACCGGCTCCTGCTGCAGCATCCGGACATCGGTGATCCCGGCGGCGGCCAGTGCCCCGCGGAATGCTGCCTGCAGCCGCGGCACGTTCATGCCGAGCCCGCTGCCCAGGATGACCGGCCCCTCGATGCCTAGCTGCCTGACCGTCTGTTCCGCGAGGCCCGCGAGGTCGCGGCCGGCCTGGTCGATCAGCGCCCGGCTCGGAATGTGGCCCGCGTCGGCAGCCTCTACGACGAGCCGGGCGCGTTGGGCCCAGAAGCGTCGTCCGGTGTCGGGTGAATGGAACAAGGCGATCAGCTTGTTGGGGTGGTCCACGCCGCAAGAGTCCAACAGTGCCCGGGTCAGGTCGTCGGGTTGAAGGCCCTGGTTCATCCGGCGCAGGCTGTGCCGCACGGCCTCCCGGCCCAGCCAGTAGCCGCTGCCTTCGTCGCCGAGCAGGTAGCCCCAGCCCCCGGCGCGGGCTTCCTGGCCCCGGCTGTTCTTGCCCCATGCGGCGGAGCCCGTGCCCGCGATCACGGCCACGCCGGTGCTGGCACCGCCGGCCGCCAACAGGAGGCGTGAGTCGTGGACAACGGTGATTTTGGCCCCTGGCACGTGCGGGGCGATCAGCGCGGCGAGCGCCGCGGCGTCGTCGTCGGTGTCGATGCCGCCTGCTCCCGCGTACACCTGGTCGACGCTTCCCCCGCCGATCCGGGCGAAGAGCTCCGCCAGGTTGCGGGCCGCTTCCTCCGGCGTGACGTTCTGGACGTTGGCGCTACCCACTGATTCGTCCGCCACCGGCGCACCGTCTTCGAACCGGACGCCGCGGGTCTTGGTGCCCCCGATGTCGAGCCCGATCACGGTGCCGGCAGCGGCGGAGGAGCGGGCGCCCGGCGGGGTGGGGATGTCAGAATGAGTCACCGGACCAGACTACTGAACGACCGACAGGAGCGAGCAATGTCGCAGGACATCTTCGGCACCCGGATCATCGCGGCGCCAATGGCCGGCGGGACCTCCACGCCCGCTCTCGTGACAGCCGTGCACTCCGCAGGCGGCCTCGGCTTCCTGGCCGCGGGCTACAAGGGGGTTGCGGGGATGGAGGCGGAAATCCGCGCCACCCGGGACGCCGGCGCCCGGTTCGGCATGAACGTGTTCGTCCCGGACCGCGCCCAGCTGGCGCCGCCCCCGGCCGTGCTGGCGGAGCTGGAGGAATACCGGCAGGAACTGCGGGCCGATGCCCTGCGGTACGGCGTGGAGCTCACACCGCCGCGGCTCGATGATGACGATGACTGGCAGGGCAAGATCGATGCCCTGCTGGCGGATCCGGTGGAACTGGTCAGTTTCACCTTCGGGCTGCCCGGTACGGACATCGTCCGTGCCCTGCAACGGGCCGGGTCGGCGGTGCTTGCCACTGTCACCACCACGACCGAGGCCCGACAGGCGGCCGAGCAGGGCGTGGACGCACTGGTGGTGCAGCATGGCTGCGCCGGCGGCCACAGCGCAGCCTTCTTGCCGGGCGCCGCCGCTGCGGGTTCCGCGGTACCGGCCACGACGGCGGAGCTTGCTGCGGCGGTGCGCTCCGCCGTGGCCCTCCCCCTCGCTGCGGCCGGTGGGATCATGGACGCCGCGGGCCTGGACAGCGTGCTCGGCGCCGGGGCGCAGGCCGCCCAGCTGGGCACGGCCTTGCTCCGCGCCAACGAGAGCGGGGCCCGGCAGTTGCACAAGGACGCCCTGGCCAGCCCGCACTTTGCCCGGACCGCGCTGACGAGGGCGTTCACCGGACGGGCCGCCCGGGCACTGGTCAACGAATTCGTCCGGGACCACCCCGACGCCCCGGACGCCTACCCGGCCGTGCACCACCTCACCGCCCCGTTGCGCGCGGCCGCTGCGGCCGCCGGGGATGCGGAACGGCTGAACCTCTGGGCCGGCACCGGCTGGCAGCAGGCTCAGGCCGGGTCGGTGGCGGAGGTAGTAGCGGGCCTGCTGGGCTGACGGGGCGGACGACGACGGGCGGACGGCTCAGCTGCCGGAGCGGCCGCGGACAAAGCCGGCCAGCAGTGCCGGCCCCTCGCTGAGCACCAGCTCCCGGAACAGCCTCACCGGGTCGGGTTCGGCGGCCGGTCCCCCGCGCCGTTCCCGCCAGGCCAGGCCGATCTCGCGGAAGGCCAGGCCCGAATCCAGCGCGAGCTCCACCGAGCCGAGGTCTCCGGCCTGCTCCTGCGTGTGGCGCCCAGGGGCTGGCCCGCCGGGTGGCAGGATACTCACGCCCAGCCCCGCAGAGACGAGTCCGCGGGCCGTATGGGTGTCCTGGCTTTCGAAGGCGACGCGCGGCCGGAAACCCGCTTCGCGGAACAGCGCGTCCGTCAGCGAGCGCATGCCGTAGCCGGCGCCCATCGCCACAAAGGGTTCCTGCCGGATCTCCGCAAGGCGGGCGCGCCGGCGCCGGGCCAGCGGGTGCCGGTGGTGGACGACCAGCCGCAGCGGCTCCCGGTACAGGGCTGCCGAGGAGATCAGCCGGCTCGGCGCCGCGATGGGAGCGGTCAGCGCCAGGTCCGCATCTCCGGCCGCCAGTTCAGCCAGGCATCCGTCCCGCGCGCCCTGGCTGAGGGCAAACTCGGTTTGCGGATGCCGCTGGCGGAAGGCGCTGATCATCAGCGGCAGCATCGCCTCGCCGAAGGTGTGTTGAAAGGACACCGCGACCCGTCCGCGGACCACCTCGGCTTCGTGCCGGACCAGATCAAGCCCGGTCTGGAACTCGGCCAGCGCAGCGTCAACGTGGGGCAGCAGGACCTTTGCCGCCGACGTCAGCCGGACGCCCCTGCCGTCGCGGACCAGCAGCTCGGTGCCGACCACGGCGCTGGCCCGCGCGACGGCCCGGCTCACCGTGGACTGAGGGACGCCCAGCGCCTCTGCCGTCGCGGTGATGTGCTGGGTGCGGCCGAGTTCGGCGAGCAAAGGCAGCAGCGGCAGCAGTTGCACCAACTGCCTGTGTTCGAGGTCCATGGCCGCCCGTTCCAATCGGTGCAAGCATCGTTGCGATTATTGTTGCGAATCAAGCATATGTTCTATGGAAATCATGCATTGGAGGCATGCTATTGCCAAGGCCTACGCTGGTTCCATGCCCAGCTCCTCCCCCGACCGCGCCCCCCGCGCCGGCCAGGTGCCGCCAGCAGCCCTCTGGTCCGGCCATGYCAAAGGGTCATTGGCCTACCGCCGGATCCTTGCGGGTCTGGCCTTCGCAGGCGTCGCAACCTTCGCCCAGCTCTATTCCACCCAGGCGGTGCTGCCGCGGATCGCCCGCGAGCTGCAGGTGACGGCGGCCGAGGCGGCCCTGACCGTTTCGCTGGCCACGGTGGGCCTGGCCGTGACGGTCATTCCGTGGTCCTTCCTCGCCGACCGCATCGGACGGGTGCGGGCCATGGCGTGGGGCATCTCGGCTGCCACCGTAGTGGGGCTGCTGACCCCGCTGGCGCCCAGCTTCCCGGTCCTGCTGGGCCTGCGGACACTGGAGGGCATGGCCCTGGGCGGCATCCCGGCCATCGCCATCGCGTACCTCAACGAGGAAGTCAACAGGGCCCACGCCGCCCTGGCGGCGGGCACCTACGTCGCAGGCACCACCCTGGGCGGGCTGGCCGGCCGGCTCGTGGCCGGCCCCGTCGGCGAGCTGTGGGGCTGGCGGGCCGCGGCGCTGGCCGTCTCGGTCATGGCGACGGCCGCCGCCGTCCTGTTCCTGGTCCTGGTGCCGCCGGCACGGAATTTTGCCCCCGCCGCCGCCGCAGGCTTCCGGGGCGCCCTTTCAACGCTGGCCGGCCATTGCCGGAATCCCCGGCTGCTGGCCATTTACGTCCAGGCGTTCCTGCTGATGGGCGGCTTCGTGGCGGTCTACAACTACCTCGGCTTCCGGCTGTCCGGCCAGCCTTTCAGCCTGCCGGCCACGCTGATCAGCCTGATCTTCCTGGCCTACCTGTCCGGCACCGTCTCCGCCCGCTGGGCCGCCGGGCTGACCCGGCGCTTCGGCCGGCGCAACGTGCTGGTCACAGGCACGATCCTGATGGTCGCCGGCCTCGCCTTGACCCTGACCCAGCTCCTGGTCCTGATCCTCGCTGGCCTGCTGCTCTTTACCGGCGGCTTCTTCGCGGCCCACAGCATCGGCTCCGGCTGGACCGGGGTGATCGCGAGCACCGGCCGGGCCCAGGCCGCGTCACTGTACAACCTCGCCTATTACCTTGGCTCCAGCGTCATTGGTTGGGCCGGCGGCCTGCTGTTCCAGTCCGTCGGCTGGAGCGCGCTGGCCCTGGCGGTGATGGGGCTGGCCTGCACGACGGCGGTGATCACCGCCGTCGTGCATCCCGCCGGCGCCGGGGACGCCGTTGTCTCGAACGGGGAACCGGCAGGAGCGCGTTAGCGGGTCGTCTCGAGGGCCTGGACCAGGTCCGCCACGATGTCGGCGGGATCTTCCAGGCCCACGGAGACACGCAGCAGGGCGGCATGCGGCTTGGCTTCAGCGGCGACCGGCCGGTGGGTCAGCCCGGCGGGGTGCTGGATGAGCGTATCGACCCCGCCCAGCGAGACGGCGTGGGTGATCATCCCGACGGCCGCCGGGACCCGCTCGGCGTGCTCGGCGCTGGCCAGTTCAAACGCCAGCAGCGAACCGGGACCCGCCATCTGCGTTCCGATCAGGCCCCGCGGGTCGCACTCGGGCAGGCCCGGGTAGTAGACGCGCCGGATCAGCTCGTGCCCCGCCAGGGCTGCCGCGACCTTCTCCGCGCCGGCCTGCTGGGCCCGTACCCGGACCGGCAGCGTGGCGATCCCCCGGTGCAGCAGGTAGGCGGGCCACGGCGTGAGGATCCCGCCGGTGATGGCCCTGATCTGCCGGAGCCGGACGGCCCATTCCGGCGAGGCTGCGACGACACCGCCCATGGCATCGCCGTGGCCGCCGAAGAATTTGGTGGCGCTGTGCAGTACCAGGGCCGCCCCGTGCCGGTAGGGCTGCTGGAGCACCGGGGTGGCGAACGTGTTGTCCACCAGCAGCGGCACGCCGTCCGCCGCGGCCGCCGCGGCGGCGATGTCGACCAGTTCCAGGCTCGGGTTGGCCGGCGTCTCCAGGATGACCAGTCCGGTGTCGGGTCGCAGTGCCGCACGGATGCCTTCGGGCGAGGTGAAGGTGACCTCGGTGCCGAGCGCCCCGGAAGCCAGCAGGTGGTCGCTGCCGCCGTACAGCGGGCGGACCGCCACCACGTGCCTTTTCCCGGCGCCGACGACGGCGAGCAGCACCGCACTCAGGGCGGCCATGCCCGTGGCGAACGCCACCGCCTCGGAAGTGCCTTCCAGCAACGCGGCGCCCTCTTCGAAACGGGCCACTGTCGGGTTCCAGAGCCGCTGGTAGACGGTGCTCTGGCCCTCCAGATGCGGGCCGCCGGTGGCCATCTGTTCGTAGGCGAGGCCGCCGTCGTGAACCGAGGGCAGCGGGGCGGTGGTGGAGAGATCGATCGGGACGGCATGGACGCCGAGCTCCGTGAGGTCGTTCCGGCCTGCGTGGACCGCCAGCGAGTCTTGAGAAAGCACAGTACTCCTTATGAATATTCGCCATTGAATGCAGAAAGTATCTGGCAATAATTCGGAGTTTTGAAGGGCATACGAATGGAACTGTCAGTTTGGGGTGTTTATGATGAACCCACACAACATCAAGGAGGATCCGTGAGCAGCACCACGAAGAATGTTCGGCCCGGCGCGGGGGCTGCCGAACCTCTGGACGCCATCGATGAGCGGCTGCTGGCCGCCCTGGTGGCGGACGCCAGGATCTCCAACAAGCAACTGGCCGAACTCGTGGGGATTGCCCCGTCCACTGCCCTCATGCGCACCCGCGCCCTGTCCGAGCGCGGAATCATCGAGGGCTTCGAAGCCAAACTCAGCCTCGCCGCGGTGGGCCGCTCGGTGCAGGCGCTGATCGCGGTCCGGCTGCGGGCGCACGATCGCGAACAGATCGACCGCTTCACTGCCCGGGTCCCCAAGCTGCCCGCGGTGCTGTCCACCTTCCACACCTCAGGCTCGGTGGATTACCTGCTGCACATCGCCGTCGCCACCACGGAGGACCTGCGCGATTGGGTCCTCGACAACCTGGCGACGGATCCGGTGGTGGGCCACACCGAGACCACCCTGGTGTTCGACCACATCCAGGGCAACCACGGTCCCCTGCCGGACTAGCCGCGGGCCGAGCGGAGGGTGACGGCGGCCAGGCCGAGGGCAGACACAGCGCAGAGCACGACGAAGCCGGCCACCGCGGCCTGCAGGCCAAAGACACCGGCCGCCAGCCCCAGCCCGATCACCGGAATGGCGCTCCCCAGGTACGTGATCACGTAGACGGTGCTGACGATCTGGGCGTGGCGGGCCGCCTCAACCTTGCCCGCCACGTCGTTGAAGACGGTCCGGAAGGAGACGCCCTGGCCCAGGCCGGCAGTGATGCTGGCGGCAATCAGCAGCCAGGGGCTGCTCCATTCCGCGGCCGCCGCGATCAGCAGCACGGACCCGGCTAACAGGGTCAGCCCAGCTGGCACCACAAATCGCCCGCGCACCGCCACCAGTTGGCTCAGCGCGGAGGCCGCCAGCGTGAGCCCGGCGAGCACGCCGATCAGGGGCCGTGAGTCGGCGTGCACAATCTGGGCGAAGTAGCCGGGGGCCAGGGATAGGCAAAAGCCGAACACGGCGAAGCTCAGGAACCCCACGGCCGACGCCAGCCAAAAGGCGCCCCGCGCCTCACTCGATATCGAGGGGCGGCGGGGTGCGAGGACCTTCAGCGGCTGAGGGCCGGCGACCGAGGTGATGGCAGGCCGGGCCTTGAGCAGGTAGAGCGGCACCAGCAGCGCCAGCAGGACGACCGAGTGCAGGTAGTACGGCGTGGAGGTGGGCCCGGGAAGGACGGAGAGCACCCCGCCGATCGCCGGGCCGGCCGCCACGCCGCCGGCGGAGGCCAGCAGCGTGAACCGCGAGGCCCATTCGGGCCGGCTGGGCAGCAGCTCGCGCAGGGCGGCGGAACTGGCGCCGGTGGCCAGCGCCACTGCGGCCCCCTGCAGCGCCCGGCCGACGCACAGCGCCAGCAGGCTGTCCGCATTGGCGAAGACGAAGCCGCCGGCGAGGCCCACCAGCACCGCCAGCACCAGGGCGGCCCGCCGGCCGATGTGGTCCGACCAATGCCCGGCGAGGATCAGGGTGGCCACAAGCGCCAGCACGTAGGCGGAGAAGGCCACAGTGACGTCCAGGGCGGTGATGCCCAGTTTGGCCTGCAGCAACGGATATAGCGGGGTCGCAAGGTTGGCGCCGACCAGCAGCGTGAAAATCACGACGCCGGCCATGACCAGCCGCGCGGTGACGGAAGCGTCCCAGCCCCAGTGTTCTGCTGTAGCCGGGCGCATGCGAAGTTCGCTGAAGACTGTCATGGCGGCGCCCCTGCAGTGAAGCCGGGCGCACTGGTTCCCGGTGGGGAGCCGCCAACCCGGGTGACGATGGATACCTACAGGATGCGGCACAGATGAACTTTCGGACTAGATTTTGTGCCAAAATTGAGCAAAACCATCAATCAACATTCGCCTGCATGAACCGGAGTGATGATTTGAATAGCCTTGACCCCACCGACCTCAGGATCCTGCTCGAACTCATCAAGGACCCGCGGATCCAGATCGGCGAACTTAGCGACGCCCTAGGGATCGCCCGGAACACCGCCCAGTCCCGCGTCCGCCGCATGCTGCGCTCCGGCCTGCTGCACGAGGGCGGCCGCGAGATTGATCTGGAGGCGGTGGGCTACGACGTCGTCGCCTTCGTGACGATCGAGGTGAACCACCGCGAACTCGACGGCGTGGTGGGCGCACTGCGCCTGATCCCGCAGGTCCTGGAGGTGCACGAGATTTCCGGCCGCGGTGATGTCTGGTGCCGGGTGGTGGCAACCGACACGCACAACCTCCAGGCCGCGCTGCGGTCCATCCTGCGGATCAAGGGTGTGATCCGGACCGAAACCGTGCTCGCCCTGCACACCCACATCCAGTACCGCACCGAACCGCTCATCAGCCGGCTGGCCCAGGGCAGCGCGGTCGCCCCCGGCAGGGCCACCCCGCGCCGCACTGCATCCGGGGAACGCCGGCCAAACACTGGATAATGTCCCGGTGACTATCATTGACAACGCCGTGTACGTTGACGGCGTCCGCAGGGCCGACCCGACCAGCCTTGAACAGACCTTCGAGACCATGACCGAGCTCGGCGGGATGGCCTGGATCGGCCTGTACCGGCCGACCGAGGAGGAAATGGCCGCGGTTTCGGCAGAGTTCGG
The DNA here is from genome assembly GCF_056397065.1 of Arthrobacter sp. 05N428_2. NCBI lineage: Bacteria > Bacillati > Actinomycetota > Actinomycetes > Micrococcales > Micrococcaceae > Arthrobacter > Arthrobacter sp. 05N428_2. The sequence goes on from NZ_JBFTMR010000004.1 coordinate 345,670, forward strand.
GTTGCACCGCCTGGCGGTCGAGGACGCGATTTCCGCGCACCAGCGCCCCAAGCTGGAGCGTTACGACGACAACCTGTTCACGGTGCTCCGTCCGGCCCGGTACTTGGAAGAATCGGAGACCGTGGAATTCGGCGAACTTCACGTCTTCACCGGCCGGAACTTCGTCGTGACCGTCCGGCATGCCGAAACCCGCGTCGTGGGGCAGGTCCGGCACCGGCTGGAGGGCCGCCCGGACCTGCTGCGCCTCGGCCCGGAAGCCGTCCTCTACGCCCTCCTGGACCAGGTGGTGGATGACTATCTCCCGGTGGTGGCTGGGCTGGAGAACGACATCGACGAGATCGAGGACCAACTCTTCAGCGGGGACCCGCTGGTTTCCCGGCGCATCTACGACCTCGCGCGGGAAGTCATCCATTTCCAGCGGGCCATCCACCCGCTGCCGGCCATGATGCAACACCTTCGGGGGGGCTTCGAGAAGTACGAGGTGGACTCGGAACTGCGGCACAGCCTGCGGGACGTCGAGGACCACGTGGAGCGGTTGATCTCCCGCGCCGATTCCTTCCGTGAACTGCTGCAGAACGCGCTCACCCTGGACGGCACGCTGACCGCCAACCGTCAGAACGAGGCCAGCGCGGAACAAAACGAACAGGTCAAGAAGATCTCGTCCTGGGCCGCCATCTTCTTCGCGCCCTCATTCGTGGCCGGCGTCTACGGCATGAACTTTGTACGGATGCCGGAGCTGCAGTGGACCTACGGCTACCCGATGGCGATCGGCATGATGGCCGGCACTGCGACGATCATGTATGTCATCTTCAAGCGGAAGGGCTGGCTCTAACAGCCCGGCGGCAGTGCAGATTAAGGCGCTGAGCTAGGGCGTCGGGCGCCGGTTGCGGGCTTGGGCCACGAGCCGGACGAAGGCGAGCACGAACCCGGTCTCGATCAATCCCATCAGAGCCAGCAACAGCCACTGCCCGTGGCCGATGAAGTAGACCGCCCCGAGGGAGACCAGTACGGTGCCGAGGGCGAGGGCGTACACGGCGAAGCCGACGGCAACGCGCGCGCTGCGCACGCCCGTGCGGAAACCGAAACCGTGCGGCTCGCCACCCGGGAATCCGCTGACGCGGTCCCGCGGAGCCGGCTGGAGCCGGTCGAATTCCTCCCACGGATCACGCTCGGGTTCCCGACGCTGTTCGGCCATAGCCCTATTATCCCCCGTTACCGCAAGCCTCCGCTCAGGCGGCTTGCTGCGCGATTTTGCCGCGACCGGCGCCGTCCGCTCCGAAGATGAGCCGGCGGGTGGCGATTTTTTCGGTGAAGAAACGGTCGTGGCTGACCACGACGACGGCGCCCGGGAAATGCAGCAGCGCCCGCTCCATCACCTGGGTGCTGCTGAGGTCCAGGTGGTTAGTGGGTTCGTCGAGCAGCAGTACCGAGGCGCCGGAGAGCAGGCACTGCGCCATCGCCACGCGGGCTTTTTGGCCGCCCGAGAGGTTGCCGATCTTCTGCTTGAGGTCCGCCTCGGAGAACTGGAACATGGCAAGGAAACCGTTGACTGACTTCTTTGTGGCGCTGAAGGCCAGACTGTCCGGCAGGGCGTTAACCGCGTGGGACACGGTGTCGCCGTCGTCGAGGTCCTCAAGCATCCGGTTGTACGAAACAAAGCCGGGGCCCTTGGCCCAGGCCACCTCGCCGGCATCGGCGCTCTCCTCACCGGTGAGCACTTTCAGCAGGGTGGACTTCCCGCTGCCGTTGGCGCCGAGCACCGCGATCCGGTTTCCCTTGCGGATTTCGAAACTCAGGTCGTCGAACAGTTGCTTCTCGCCGTAGGACTTCCCCAGCCCCTGCACCCGGCACAGGACGTCCTTCACGTGGAGTCCGCCGTAGATCTCGGTGACGATCTGGTCCACCGGCCGGGGCGTGCGGGATTTCTTGATCTTGGCGAGCTGGTTGCCCAGCCCGCGGCCGGCGGCCTTGGCGGCCTCGCGGCGGTCTGCGATTCCCTCGGCTTCAAACGCGAGGAGTTCGGCTTCGTGCACGAACTGCTGCTCGAGGGTCTTGAGCCGGAACTGCTTCTGGACCACGTATTCGCCGAAGTTCCCCGGGTATTCGTGCAGGTGGAAGTTTTCGACCTCGACGATCCGGGTGACGACGGCGTCAAGGAACTTCCGGTCGTGCGAAACGATCACCGCGGCGCCCTTGAAGTCACGGAACCAGCCCTCCAGCCATTCGACGCCGGCCACGTCCAGGAAGTTGGTGGGCTCGTCGAGCAGCAGGACGTCCGGGCCCTCGAGCAGGATCTTGGCCAGCGCGGCGCGGTTGCGCCAGCCGCCGGACAGCGCGTCGATCGGGCAGTGACGGTGTGCGTCGTCGAATCCCAGGGTGGTCAGCACCGTATCGATGCGGCGGGGGTAGTCCCAGCCATCGAGCCGGTCCATGTCCTCGAACAGTGCCGCCTGCCGTCCGATCAGCCGGTCCAGTTCGTCGGGTGCGGGCTCCGCGGCGATGGCGGCGTCAATGGCGGCCAGCTCGGCCTCGACGGCCTTGATCTCGCCGAACAGCCCGTCCAGGACCTCGGTGATGGTCGACTCGCCATTCAGCTCGGAGAACTGGGAGAAGTAGCCCACCCGGGTCCCGAGCTCCACGCTGACCGTGCCGGTGTCCGGAGCCACTTGGTCGAGGATGAGCTTCAGGATGGTGGTCTTTCCGGATCCGTTCTTGCCGATCAGACCCACCCGGTCGCCCGGTTCCAGCCGGAAGAACACCTCACGGAGGATCTGGGTGTTGTCGAAGCGGACGCTGACGTCATGCAGCCGGATCGGGCTCATTAATGCTGTCCTCTCAGGGGGTGGGGTGCCGCTTCAGACTATCCCGAACGGGCGGGACGGCCTGACGCGTCGACTCCCCTGGCCGGGCCCTAGGAAACGGGGCCGCGGGGAGCGAACATGATCACGGCCACCCCCGCGACGCAGATCAGTGATCCGATGACGTCCCAGCGGTCAGGCCGAAACCCGTCGAATGCCATTCCCCAGGCCAGCGACCCGGCGACGAAGACGCCGCCATACGCGGCCAGAATCCTGCCGAAATGCGCGTCGGGCTGAAGGGTCGCAACGAATCCGTAGAGACCCAGGGCAATGATTCCGAGCCCGGCCCACCACCAGGCGCGTCCTTCCCGCACGGCCTGCCACACCAGCCAGGCCCCGCCGATCTCAGCGACTGCGGCCAGAATGAACAGCAGCACGGACTTTGCGATGGTCATGCCCTTCATCATGCCGCACCGGAAGCATGCGGGAGCGGCCCGGCCCTTGTACTTTATACCCCCTGGGGGTATCTTTGAATCGTTGTCAGTGAACTGGTATGTCCCGGCCGACGCCCCCGGCCATCACAGCCGTTCAACCACAGCTCCCATCACCTCGTTCTGCAAGAAAAATGGACACTGACAGGTGCGACATGCGGACCGCTGGTAAGCGGCCTGCCGATCGTCTCGAGGAAAACCTTTGGAAGACCACACTCAGCATCACGACCACCACGCCCGCGGCTCACACGGGCCCGGCCACGGCACGGACGACGATCACGTAGTCCACAGCCACGGCCAGCACGCCGGGCATAGCACTGCGATGTTCAAGGACCGGTTCTGGCTGACGCTGGCCTTGTCCGTTCCGGTCGTTTACTTCAGCCCGATGTTCGGGCATCTGCTCGGCTACCTGCCCCCGGACTTCCCCGGCGCGGCCTGGATCCCGCCGCTGCTGGGCACCATGATCTTCTTCTACGGTGGCATGCCGTTCCTGAAGGGCGGCCTCAACGAGCTGAAGAGCCGGCAGCCGGGGATGATGCTGCTGATCGGCATGGCCATCAGCGTCGCATTCGTTGCTTCCTGGGTCACCAGCCTGGGCATCGGCGGCTTCGAGCTGGACTTCTGGTGGGAGCTGGCCCTGCTGGTGGCCATCATGCTGCTGGGCCACTGGATTGAGATGCGCGCCCTCGGCTCGGCCCAGGGCGCCCTCGACGCCCTGGCCGCGCTGCTTCCCGACGAGGCCGAACGCATCACGGACGCTGGAACCGAGACGGTGGGCGTCTCTGAACTCCGGACCGGGGACACCCTCCTGGTCCGGTCGGGGGCCCGGATGCCGGCCGACGGCGTCGTGGTTGACGGCCAGGCTGAGTTTGATGAATCGATGATCACCGGCGAATCCAAGACCGTGCTCCGCTCGGCCGGCGACCCGGTGGTGGCCGGAACGGTCGCCACCGACAACACAATCAGGGTGCGGGTCACCGCGATCGGGGATGACACGGCCCTGGCCGGCATCCAACGCCTGGTCGCCGAGGCGCAGGCGTCATCCTCCAAGGCGCAGGCCCTGGCCGACCGGGCCGCCGCGTTCCTTTTCTACTTCGCCGCGGGGGCCGGCGTCATTACCTTCATCGTCTGGTCGCTGCTGGGCAGCGTCCCCGAGGCCGTCACACGGACCGTGACCGTCCTGGTGATCGCCTGCCCGCACGCCCTGGGCCTGGCCATTCCGCTGGTGATCGCCATTTCCACCGAGCAGGCGGCCCGGGCCGGCGTGCTGATCAAGAACAGGATGGCGCTGGAACGCATGCGGACCATCGACGTCGTCCTGTTCGACAAGACCGGAACCCTGACCAAGGGCGAACCCGAACTCAAGGACGTAGCCGCGGCCGACGGCGTCAGCCGGGAAGAGCTGCTCGCCCTTGCCTCCGCGGTGGAAGCAGACAGCGAACACCCTGTGGCGCGCGCCATCGTCGGGGCCGCCCGGGACCAGGGGCTGGACGTTCCGCTGGCCACCGGCTTTAGCTCCATGACGGGACGCGGCGTCCGCGCCACGGTCGACGGCCGGGACGTCGCCGTGGGCGGGCCCGCACTGCTCCGGGAACTCGGCGTCGTCGAACCGGCAGTCCTTGCTGCCACCACCAAGGCGTGGATGGACCGCGGTGCGGCCGTGCTGCACGTCCTTGACGGGAACCGGGTCCTCGGCGCCGTCAGCCTGGAAGACGCCGTGCGTGAAGAGTCGCGCCAGGCGGTTGCCGCCCTGCAGAACCGCGGCATCAGGGTCGCCATGATTACCGGGGACGCGCGGCAGGTCGCCGCGGCCGTAGGGTCGGAACTGAAGATCGACGAGATCTTCGCCGAAGTCCTCCCGGCAGATAAGGACAAGAAGGTTGCCGAGCTGCAGGGGCGCGGCCTGAAGGTGGCGATGGTCGGTGACGGCGTCAACGATTCCCCGGCACTCGCGAGGGCCGAAGTGGGCATCGCCATCGGCGCCGGCACCGACGTCGCCATGGAATCGGCCGGAGTGGTGCTGGCCGGCAATGATCCCCGCGCTGTCCTGTCGATGGTGGACCTGTCCCGGGCCGCCTACCGGAAGATGTGGCAAAACCTGGTGTGGGCCACCGGCTACAACGTCATTTCGGTGCCGCTGGCCGCCGGCGTGCTGGCCTTCGCCGGGGTGGTGCTCTCCCCCGCCGCCGGCGCAGTCCTGATGTCCATCTCCACGGTTGTGGTCGCCCTGAACGCGCAGTTGCTGCGGCGCATAAAGCTGAACCCGGCTCAGGTCCGCTAAAGCGCTCCATTCCCCCATGGCCACGGCGTCCGGAGCCGCCGTGATGAGCAATCGGGTTTCTCGGTTTACGCGCCTGCGCCGAGACTGATGAGGTGGGCGGCCGCAGTCCAACCCCAGCCGGTGTAGGCCGCCACCTGGTCCTGGCTGACGACCGTATAGAGGATGTCCGCGCCGTGCACGTACGCCTCGTCCGCCAAGGCCGCCAGAACCGCCGCTTCAAAGCCCTTCCCGGTTTCCGTCGCCTCCGCCTGCAGGCTGCCGATGACGGCCAGGCTGTCCTCGATGCTGACGCGTCCGCTGGCGACCGGGTGGTCGAAAACGGAAATTTCCACAAGGTCATACAGCTCCAGGGGTGCCTGGGCAAGCTCGGCGTTCTCGGGCAGAGCCGGCGCGGCGTTCAGGTCCTCGGTTGGGGCGGTGAGCAGCACGGCCTCCCCCACCGGGGCCAACCCCAGGGTCGCGGCGTAGCCCAGCGCAGCTCCGGGGTCGGTGGTAACGAGGGTCAGGACGGCCCCGGGCCGCTGACGGACGGTCTCCGCCGCACGGTCCGCGCCGGTTCCGGGCCACGCGAGGATGTACTCCGGTTGGGAATGTGTACCCGCGGTGACCACTCCGGATCCCTCCGGGGCCGAGGACTGCCCGCGGACGGCCGCCCAGGCGGCGGCCCAGAGGGGAAGGGTATCCTGCCAGCCAGCCATGATTAGTTCTCCTTTGGATCGGCTACTTCGAGGATACGGGCGAACCGGCGGGCAGGGGGCGGCCCCGGCCGTAGGCGCGGGACAGGGTGACAGCGGTGATGACTATCAGTGCCAGCATAACCGCGCCAAACATCACAACGGCCGGAACCAGTGCGGTCGTCTGAAGGATCAGCCCCAGCAGCACCACCGGCACTGCCATGCCGACATACCCGACCAGGAACAGCCCGGCCAGCGCTTCACCGCGGGTCTCCGGAGCGGAGATGGCGATGACCGTGCCGATCGCGGACTTGAAGGTCACGCCTACCCCGGACCCCGCGACCAGGCCGCCGGCGATCAGCAGCGGAAGTGAAGAAGCAGCGATCGACACGGTGACAAGACCGAGCCCTGCGCCCAACAGGATCAGGCCGACGACGAACTGCCTGCTGCGCTCCCAGCGGGAGGAGAGCACCTGGAACGCTGCCGAGGAGGCGAAGACGACGAAGGCCACTGCGCCCGCCACTACGTGCGAGGTGATGCCCAGTTGCCGTGCCAAAAAGGACGGCGCCAAGGAGGTGAAGAAGCCGAACATGGCGAACCCGACGAAGGCCATCATGGCCGCGGCCACGTACTGTCCGCGGGCGGCGCGGGGAACGACGACCCGCTGCGGCCGGTAGACCCACGTGTCGTCGACGTTGTTGACGGTTTCCGGGACGGTCACGATCAGCAGCAGCCCGGCCAGCAGGAGAAACGCGAACACCACGTACGGGGTGTAGAGCGGCATCGGCACATACTCGGCGAGGAAGCCGGTGATGAGCGGGCCCAGGCCCAGGCCGCCGATGTTGGCTGCGGTGGAGATGACCTCGGCGCGCCGTGACCCGGTGCCGGGGCGGGCCGCACTGTGCAGTTCGGTCATGTGCGCGGTGGCCGTGGCGGTGAGCATGCCGATGCCGAGGCCGCAGACGAACCGGGCAAGCAGCAGTCCTGGAAGGTCCGGCCAAACGAGGAAGATCAGCGCCGCGACGACGTTGAGCAGGACAGCGGGCGCAATTACCCTGCGGCGGCCGAACCTGTCGGAGATGTGACCTGCCAGAAACAGGCTCGCCACCACACCGGCAGCGTAGGCGGCGAAGATGATGGTGATGGTGAACGCGCTGAACCCGCCCCGCTGCTGGTACAGCACGTACAGCGGGGCCGGCGCGGCGGCAAACGCCATCGTGACCATGAAGACGAAGGTGACAATCCAGAACCCGCGTCCGTGCCTGCGCCGGTGCTCCTGCTGGGATGCGTCGGCCCGAAGGGCGGGAGAGGTGAGAGTGTGAGTCATTCCTCCAGTATTGGGCCCCCAAGTAATCGCGTCCAACGCTTATTGGCGCTGATATCCATCGTCATCGGCGATAATGAATCCATGCAGCTGTTTCAGATCGAATACTTCGTCGCGGTGGCCGAAGCGCTGAGCTTCACCCAGGCTGCCCGGCGGGTCAACATCGTCCAGTCTGCCGTCTCGGCAGCCATCCGCCAGCTCGAACACGAACTCGGCTCGGAACTGTTCATCCGCCAAGGCCGAAGCATCCGCCTCACCCCTGCGGGAGAGGCCATGCTCCCGCGTGCCCGCACCATCCTCGCCGATGTGCAGGCCGCACGGGACGCCGTCGACGCCGTCCGCGGGACGGTCCGCGGGACGGTGGCCCTGGGTACGCTGGCCTACGCCGGGTCCGTCGATGTGCTGCAGATCCTGGGGACAGTCCGGCGCCACTACCCGGGAATCGTCATCAAGCTGCGCCAGACGGTCCAGGGAACCCGCACCAGCCTGGCGGATGTCCGTTCCGGTGCCCTGGATCTGGCGTTGGTGTCCGTGCCCGAAGAGGCCGCGCCCGACGTCGAGCTGTACCCGCTGCATGCCGAGGCCATCGTCTTTGCCTGTCCCGACTCCCACCATCTGGCCGGCCGGAAGCGCGTGAGCCTGGCCGAGATCGCAGACGAGCCGTTCATTGACTTTCCCGAAGGCTGGGGAAACCGCACCACGGTGGACGCAGCTTTCGCCACGTCGGGGCTGCACCGCACGGTCCACACCGAAGTGGTGACCTTCACCATGGCCACGGACCTGGTCCGGGAGGGCCTGGGCGTCGCTTTCCTGCCCGAGTCGGCGCTACAGCGCGGCCAAGGGGCAGGGATCAGGGCCATCCACACGCCTCTGGTGTGGCGCATCCAATTGGCCCACTCCGCCGTCCGCCAGGCCACCGCCGCCGACCGCGTGGTGATCGGCGAATTCCGCCGCGTAACGACGGGCGCTCCCCTGCAGGTGCAACAACTTCACAGTGAATAAGGGGTGGTCTTGGCTTGCACCGGAGTGGTTGACTTTCAGCGGGGCCGGACTAGATTCGATCGCCAATTTGGTTACCCGATCAACGGCCTGGTCCCACCGAATGATCCGTATCTTCACCTGATCCGTTTCTTTAGGGAGAGCACCATGACTGACATCACCATCATCGGTTCCGGCAACATGGGACGCGGCATCGGAACCCGTGCGGTCGCGGCCGGACGCTCCATCCAGGTCCTCGACAAGAGCGCCGGAGAGGCACAGAAGCTCGCAGCCGAACTCGGATCCGGCGCCACCGGTGCAGCTTCCACCGAGGCTCCCGCCGGCCGCATCGTGGTACTCGCCCTGCCGTTCGACGCCGCCAAGGAGGTTGTCAGCGGCTACGGTGATGCCCTCGACGGCCGCATCATCATCGACATCACCAATCCGATCAACTTTGAAACCTTCGACTCCCTTGTCGTGGACCCGGGCACCTCCGCGGCGGAGGAAATTGCCAAGCTGGCCCCGTCGGGGGCCAGCGTCGTGAAGGCATTCAACACCACGTTCGCCGGCACCCTGATCGCCGGCGAGGTGGCCGGCCAGCCGTTGGACGTTTTCATCGCCTCGGATTCCGAGGACGCTCGCAATGAGGTCGCCGACTTCGTCACCGCCGCCGGGCTCCGCCCGCTCCAGGTCGGCGGCCTGCACCACGCCCGCGAACTGGAAGGCTTCCAGCTGCTCCTGATGGCACTGCAGGCCAACCCGGCGTACGAGAACTTCAACTGGGGCACTGCGCTGAAGATCCTGGGCTAGTGTCCGTGGCCCTTCGTTCCGGCGGATAGCACCTCGGCGTCGGCAACGACGTCGGCCTCGGCGTCGACGTCGGCGGGCACCGTGGCGGCCCGGACGGAGATGCCGTCAAGGTTGGGCAGGGCCTGCCCGAGCCGGCGCTCGGCGTCCCGGACGATCTGCTGGCCGGCCGAAATCGGCATGTCCGCGACCTGGATGGTGGCGTTGCCTTGCAGGCGGTGTCCGATCCAGCGCAGCTGCAGCGCCGGGACGGCCTCAACCCCGGGCGTGCCGGCGAGCGCCGACCGGGCCCTGTCCACCAGTTCGGGTTCGATGCCGTCCATCAGGCGACGGCCGATGCTCCGGACGGTTCCCCATAGCAGGACCACAATGGCCGCGGCGATCAGCAACCCGACGATCGGGTCGGCCAGCGGGAAACCGGCCCACACCCCGAGAGCACCGAGCACGACGGCCAGGGAGGTGAAGCCGTCCATCCGGGCGTGAACGCCGTCGGCGACCAGCGCCGCCGAGCCGATCTTCCGGCCTATGCGGATCCGGTAGATGGCCACCGCCTCATTGCCGGCGAAGCCCACCAGCCCCGCCGCTGCCACCCACCCCAGGTTGTGCAGCGGTTGGGGGTGGATGAGCCGGTCGATCGACTGCCAGCCGGCAACGACGGCGGAGAGCGCGACGACGACGACGATGAAGAGGCCGGCCAGGTCTTCGGCCCGGCCAAAGCCGTAGGTGTACCGCCGACTCGCCGGACGGCGGGCCAGAATGAACGCGATCCACAGCGGCACCGCGGTCAGGGCGTCCGAGAAATTGTGGATGGTGTCCGCCAGCAGGGCCACGGATCCGCTGATGAGCACCACAATGAATTGCAGGACCGTGGTGCCGAGCAACATGAAGAGACTGATTTTGACGGCACGGACGCCTTGAACGCTGGCCTCGAGCGCGTCGTCAATGGAGTCTGCGGCGTCGTGTGTATGCGGAACAAACAACCCGTAGAAGAATCCCTTGATCCCGGTCGGATGCTCATGGGAATGGCCGTGACCGTGGTCGTGGCCGTGACCGTGGTCGTGGCCGTGACCGTGGTCGTGGCCGTGGCCGCTATGGTCATGGTCATGGTCATGCCCGTGGCCGCCGTGGGCGTGTGCGCCGTCGGCGGGGTGCTCGTGGACGGCAGCGGCCGCCGGTCCGAAACGGCGGCGATCGTGGTCCGGGCTCATGAGATGTCCGTGCTTTCGGAGTGGTGGTGGCGGGGGGTTCCCCCGAGAGAGTGTTCGGCCTGGAAGATGGCGTCGGTGACGAGCTGGCTCGCATGCTCGTTCTCCAGACGGTAGAACACGCGTGTCCCGTCCTGCCTGGTGGTCACGAGCCGCCCGAGGCGCATTTTTGCCAGGTGCTGGGACACAGCCGCCGGGGATTTCTGGACGATCTCGGCCAGCTGGCCGACCGGCAGTTCGCCGTCGCGCAGTGCAAGGATGATCCGGACCCGGGTGGCGTCGGCCAGCATGCCAAATACTTCAACGGCCAGTTCCACATACTGGCTGTCGGGTTCTCGACCACATATTTGCTTGTCTGCATACATATATAGATTCTTACATGCCAGCTGTCCGCGGGGCCACACCCTCGGCGGCCGGCGGCAAGACGAGAGCGGCCCTTCTGCTCGCCCGACGCCGGGCGTCCGGCGTAGATTGTGGTCATGGCACAGACATCAGACCGCCGGGGAGCGCTCGTTGACCGCCTCCTGGGCGTTGCAGAGTTCACTCACGCGCACTGGTTTTTCGGCAATCTCTACGAGGCGGTCGCTAAGATCCCGGACCGGGTTGCGGCGGCGGAAGGCAGCCCTGGCCTGCCCCGGTCCCCCTTTGGATCAGGAAGCCCCGGACGCTACTACGCCCCGATCGCGCCGCTCAGCGCCCCCGCCGCCATCGCCGCCCTGGTGGCCGGCTGGAACCGCCCCGGCAGCAGGACCTGGCTGGCGGTGGCGGCCGGAAGCTCTACGGCGGGCGCGGCGGCCACCGTTTACTTGCTCCGTTTCATCAACCCGAGGCTCTTCTTCAGTCCGCAGCCGCTAAGCGAGATGAGGCGCAAGCCCCTGTTGAAGAAGTGGTACAGGATCCATGCCTTCCGGCTCACGGCCAGCGCCGTCGCCCTGGCCGCCCTCGACCACGCGCGGAAGACCGGCCGCGGTAGCGGGGCATAAGGCCGCCAAGAGTACGCTGCCGACGGATCCGAGGAAGCCTCAGGTGCCTCGTGGCTTTGGCTTCGGGTCCAGGACCAGGGCCACCGCGATGCCAAACATCCAGATGTCTTTGGCCAGCACCGTTCCCTGCCGGCTCGGCCGGATCCCGTCGTCGAGAGTCATGCCAGGGGTCTTAAGGTACATCGTGAGCAGCGATCCCGAAAAAACTCCCAGCCCCAGCCCCACCAGGCGGCTCGGGAGGAACGGCGTCAGAAGGGCTGCGCCCAGTGCAGTCTCGGCGTAGCTGATGAACTTGCCGAATTGTTCCGGTTCGAATCGCCCCAACTGTGGAACAACCCGGACGGCCATCGCCTGCAGACCGGCTGCGCTCTCCCGGTCCAGGCTGCGCTTGCCCAGTCCGGAATTGAGGATGAACGCGCCCGTGACGACGCGCAGCGGGATGTGGCTGAGTCTCATTGTTAATCCCTTCGAATGGCCGGGACGGGCGGCATCGCGGGTCTGCTATCGCTCCAACCATGCCGCCAGCCGCTGTAGCTCGGAGTGAGTGTCACGTTACCGGCGATCCCACCGGTTGGAAATAGTCGGCAGTGCCACCCGGCGGCATCGCCGGCAGGGACCTGCGACGCCTGTTCCCGCGCCCGTCCGGAACGGGCCGCTCTCCGGGGTCCTGTCCTCAGCACGGTAACCGCGGCCGGCCCCTGCTCTCTACGGCCCGCGAGAAGGCCTGACTCCCCCACCCTTGACAAATTCCCACTTGCGGTCCTGATGCTAAGTAGGCTTAGGATGGGTTATGGCCGGATTGAACGGCCGCCAACCAGAGGAGGAAACACCATGGGACTAGGCGACAAGATTCAGAACGCAGCCGAGAAGGCCGGCGGTAAGGGCAAGGAAGCTGCCGGAACCGCGACGGGCGACGAGAGCCTGCGGGCTGAAGGCAAGGCTGACCAGACCAAAGGCGATTTGAAGCAGGCCGGCGAGAAGGTCAAGGACGCCTTCAAGAAGGACTGACCCGAACGCAGGGGAAGGGCGCATCACTAGTTAAGTGGTGCGCCCTTCGTTCTGCCCGGCAATCCGGGTCCCTGGCTGGTCCGGCCGCTAAAACCTTCCATAGCGCGCGCGGGCCATCGAGTACACGCCAAAGCAGACCAGCCCCGCCGCGATTGCGGCGAGCAGGAACACGCCGTACGGCTGGGAGCCGAGGGTCTTCAGGCCGCCGTCCAGACCTGAGGATTTCGACGGATCCGCTGTGGCCGCGGCAACGATCATCAGGATGCCGACGACTGCGAGGACCACGCCCTTGGCGGAATAACCAATGGTCCCTATCCATTCGACGGCCGTGCGGGCGTTGCCCGGGTCCTGCAGATCCTCCATGTACTTCCGTGTGACTCCGCGGTAGACGTAATAGACGCCCGCTCCGATGACCGCGAGCCCGATCGCTATGAGCAGCACCACCCCGGCAGGCGTCCCCATGAGCTTGGCGGTGAAGTCGCTTGCCGACTGGCTGGAGTTCTTGTTGCCGCCCGAGGCGAAGACGGCGAAAGTAAAGGCCAGGAATCCGAACACAACGGCCTTCCCCACCGCCGCCCCCGACTCCTTCAGCTTCTTCTTTGAATCGGTCTCCGAGCGGGCTGCGAAGACGGCCTCGCTGACCATCCAGAGGGCCAGCGCGGCGCACGCAGCAAACCCAGCCCAGAGCAAGAACGTTCCACCCGGCTTCGCGGCGATCGACCCGATCGCGCCGGACTGATCAGCCTCACCGCCCTGCCCCCTGACTACCTGCAGGGCAATGCCGCCGATCACGATGTGGACCAGGCCGATGAAAACGAATCCGGTGCGTGCGAGGATTCGCAGGGCGGGGCTTCGGCTCGCCGACGCCGCCTCGGATACAGCCCGATTAGCCTTCTGCGAGGCATTGCCCATGGCTAGACCTTCCCGATATGAACTTGAACTTCGGTTGCCCGCTCCGGCGTCGCCAGGTTGCCGGCGTCGCGGATGCTCCAGTGTATGTCCGTGTCCGGCGGCGCGAACAGACCTCGGAAGGCACGGCTGCCCGGCAGGCAACCGATCCGTGCCGGTCCCCACCGGTTCGTCCTTGAACCGGCGGGTACTGGCCGGCTGGAACTGGCCGGCGGGCACAAAAGGGAGAACCCCAAGGCCCTCCCCTCGTGTTGGCTGGTTAGCGGCCAGATCCTTCGTGGCGGCCCTCATTCCGGTCCTGGGCCCGGTCGGCCCGTGCGGGGTGGCTGTCGTCCTCGTGCTTGGAAAATGTGCGAAGACCCGAAGCGCAGACGGAGCGCCTAAGACACCCACTCAAGGGTTCAAAAACCCCCGCAAATGTGGAGCTAAGGAGATTCGAACTCCTGACCTCTTCGATGCGAACGAAGCGCTCTACCAACTGAGCTATAGCCCCGTAAGAAAGCCGTTCCCGGGGGAACGGCGTTTCCAACGTTCTTAGGCTACAAACTATCCGCCCGCATTGCCAGCCAGCCCTCGAAAGTCTGCGTGCCGTGTCGCTCTGCCGGCGCCAAGTTATCGCCAGCCCGCAGGTACTTTCCCATCCCGCCCGGCAGCGGCAGCTCCACCAGACGTCCGCGTGCCCCAGAAGCCTGCTGCCATGTGCGGGCGAGTTCCCGCATGCCGATGATTTCCGGGCCACCGACGGTCCGGATCCTGTGCCGCTCGCCTGATGGCGCCGTCAGCGCTCCCTCGAGCAGCGCCGCGGCCACCTCGGCAGGCGCGATCGGCTGGAACCTTGCACCCTTCACCACAGGAATCAGCCGGACCTTGGCGCCGGCGGCAAACACGCGTGCCAGCAAAGAATGGAACTGAGTGGCCCGCACCACCAGTGTCTCGAGGCCGGACCGTCCATAGGCCTGTTCCTTGGCCGCCTTGGACTTGTAGTAGCCCAGGCTGCTGCGGTCGCAGTTGACGATCGAGAGCATGACTGCCGTCCTGACGCCGGCTTCCTGTGCGGCGGCCAGCAGCCGCGCGCCGCCGTCAGCGAAGTTCTTCAGTGCCTTGCCTGCCCGTCCCTCCAGGCAATCGATGACGACGTCGGCTCCGGCCAGCGCTGCGGGCCAGCCCCTCCCCCGTCGTCACATCACCACGGAAATACTCCGCTCCGCCTTCATGACCGGCGGTCTCCGGTGCGGGAGGATTGCGGCTGAGCACGGCCACTTGGTGTCCGCCGGCAAGCGCCTGACGTACAACTTCGCGGCCCACCTGTCCGGTTCCCCCGGCAATGCAGATTTTCGTCATGGTCCTCAGACTAGCGGCCGCGGGCAATAAATGGCCCCGGGCCGCCGATGCGACGGCTGCTCGGGGCGGGACCTGGGAGGATCAGGCGCGGCGGCGCTGCAGGACGTCGTCGAGGTTACTCAGTGCGCTCTGGCCCTTGCCCAGCGGCTTGGACTCCGCGTCGGGCGTCTCCGGCTGGCGGACCGAGGCCTGCTTGAGCGAGGGCTTGCCGACGGCTTTCGGGGCTTCCGGCAGGTCCAGCGGCTCGGGGGCGGGGCGTTCGGCTTTGGGGGCCTCGACGTAGCTTGGCTTCGGAACCTCCACGGGCTCCCAGCTTGCCGCGGCGGTGGGATCCTCGACGCGGCGGACGTAAGTGTCGCCCGACGCAGCAGCTTCGGCCAGAGCGGCCCGCCGCAATTCGTCGGCCGTCAAGGGTTTGGCGGCGGGCGCGAGCGGAGCGGCGCCGGCTTCGGCGTCGAACAGTGGGCTCTCTTTCGCGGGTCCCGCTTCGGGGACCGCGGCTGCCCGGCCCGCGGCGGGCGCCGCGGCGGCACCGCGCACCGGTGAGCCCATGGCTGAGCGGAACGCGGCATCGACTTTGCGCCGTCGATCCCGTACCGCAAGCCTGCGGAGCAGTACGACGGCGGCCACCGCGCCGAGGAGGGTCAGGACGGGAAGCCACCCGGACCCCAGTCCGAAGAGCCGCAGGACACCGGAGACGACGCCGGTGAGGAGGGCGAGCGTGCCCAGCAGGGCGAGCGCCGAGCGGCCATAGCGGATCCGGAATGCCGGGGCGGGCACCGCGGGCTTCCGATCGCCGTCGAGGTCAAGGGAACTCGGGGCGGACTCGGGCCGCTGCGTACTCGTCATCGGTTTCTCCTGCGGGGCCGCCATTTTCATCACGTATGCGGCCTGGGGGTCTGTTTTGCCTGCATCTACCACGTCCATCAAGAACTCCCCCGCCGGGTGCAGCCGGGTACGGCCATTCCGGAGCATGTAGGGAGCCACCCACACGATCCAGAGCGCAACAGCAATGACAAGGATCACTGAGCTGCTAAGAGGGAAGTCCACAATCAAAACGGTATGAGCAAGACGGCGACCCGGGCGGCATTGCCTGCGGTGTGTCGCGAGAGAACTGCCAATTCACTGGAGATATGCCGAAAGGGCTGGTCAGGCACGCATTTTCGATGCTTAGGCGGGACGGTTTTCCAGCCACCGGGCCAGTAGCCCTTCAGATACTTCCTCGGCTGTCAGCGCGAAGGTGCGGTGGTCCGCCCACTGCCCGTTGATGTGCAGGAAGCGAGGCCGGTATCCCTCGTCACGGAACCCAAGCTTCTCCACCACCCGCAGGCTCGGGCGGTTTTCCGGCCGGATATTGATTTCCATGCGGTGCAGCCCCAGCGTGCGGAAGCAATAGTCGGTGGCCATCGCAACGGCGGTCGGTGCTATGCCGTGCCCCGCCCGGTCCCGGTCGACCCAGTAACCAAGTGTGGCCATCATGGCCGACCCCCAGACAATCGAGGAGACAGTCAACTGGCCCACGATCACGGGGTCCTTGAAGCCCGGCGTCCATGCGGTGATGACGAATGGCAGCGCGGACGCCTGCGCCGCTTGCGCTTTGAGCGAGCGCACCATCTGGCGGTAGTCGGGCAAGCCGCCGCCGGGAACCGGGTTGGACGCTTCCCAGGGGGCAAGCCACTGCTCATTACGCGCCCGCAGCTCGCTCCATTCCTTGCGGTCCCGGTACCGGATCGGACGCAGCACAAGGTCACCGCACTCCAAAGTCACCGGCCACGTGAAGCCGCCCCCCACGGAACTACTTCGTCAAGCCAGCGGCGAAGCCGGGCAGCCAGTCGCGCAGTCCGGGGCCGAGGTCCTCACTGTCGCAGGCGAGCTGGACGCAGGCCTTGAGGTAGCTCAGCTTGTCGCCGGTGTCGTAACGGCGGCCGCGGAAGACGACGCCGTACACGCCGTACCCTTCGCCTTGGCCGGCGGAAAGCTCCTGCAGGGCATCTGTGAGCTGGATTTCGCCGCCACGGCCCGGTTCGGTCCGCTCGAGGACCTCGAAGACTGCGGGGTGCAGGACATATCGGCCGATGATGGCCAAATTCGATGGAGCTTCGTCGGCGTCCGGCTTCTCTACGAGCTGCTTGATGCGGACGTACTCCTCGCCCTCGACCATCTCGACGTCGGCGCAGCCGTAGGCGCTGATCTGCGAGGGCTCGACCTCGATCAGCGCTACGACGGAGCCGCCGGTCTTCGCTTGCACCTCGATCATGGTGCTGAGCAGTTCGTCGCGGGCATCGATGAGGTCATCGCCCAACAGGACGGCGAAGGGCTCGTAGCCGACGTGCTGCTTGGCGCGCAGCACTGCGTGGCCAAGGCCCATCGGGTCGCCCTGGCGGACGTAGTGGATGTCGCCGAGGTTGCTGGCCGCCTGGATGGACTCCAGCTTGGCCGTGTCGCCCTTGGCCTCCAGCGTCGCTTCCAGGGTGGGCACCCGGTCGAAGTGGTCTTCGAGGGCCCGCTTGCTGCGGCCGGTGATCATCAGGACGTCGTTCAGGCCGACACTGACGGCTTCCTCGACCACGTACTGAATGGCCGGCTTGTCAACGACGGGCAGCATCTCCTTGGGCATCGCCTTGGTGGCGGGAAGGAAGCGGGTGCCGAGGCCCGCAGCGGGGATGACGGCCTTACGGACTGGGGCGTTGGGTGTAGTCACTCGACTAATCTAGCGGAGGGGGCAAACAACAGGTAATTGTTCCCGCGGCATGGCTGCCGCGACGCCCGCCAGATGAGGCGGCACTGCACAGCCGAAAGGACGCTACTGCATGAGCACCAAAGAAGAGATCCGCTCGCGACACCGGCGCAACCGGGCCGCCTTGTCGCCAGCGGATCTGGACGCCGCCGGCTCGGCATTGGCCCGTCACGGCCTGGCTTGGGCAGCCGGACTGGCCCGCGGCGGACAGCGCACGTTCGGCGCCTACCTCGGCGTCGGCTCCGAGCCGCCCACCCTGCCACTCCTGTGGGCACTGCACGACGCCGGGCACCGGGTACTGCTGCCGGTCTGCGAACCGGGCCTTACTCTGAGCTGGGTGTACTGGACCCCGGCCTCCGTTTTTGTCCGCAGCCGCTACGCGCCCATCCAAGAGCCAGCCGGTGAACGGCTCGGCACGTCCGTGATGCTTGACGTGACCGGGATTTTCCTGCCCGCCACCGCCCTGGACCGCTCGGGCAACCGGATCGGCCAGGGGGGCGGTTATTACGACAAGTTCCTTGCCGAGCTCATGAAACTTCGCGGGGACGGCGCCGCCCCCGCTGGCGCCCCGCTTCCGACGGCGGCGATCGTCTACGACGCCGAAGTGTTGCCGGCCGGCAGCATTCCGGCCGAGTCTTTCGACCGTAAGGTTGCGTCCGCACTGACCCCCGGAGGGCTCGTCCCGCTAGCGCCACTTGCCGAGGCGCCCCCCGGCGGGTGATAGAATTGGCACTCAGGCCCTGAGACTGCTAATGCACTTCGCTATACACCGAAGCCGGTGACGGCGAACCGCCCGCGGCAGCCGAGGGACCTGCTCGTTTGCCCCAGAGGAGGAAACCCGGTGCCCACGTACGCATACGCCTGCAAGGACTGCAGCCACGCCTTCGAGATCGTGCAGTCATTTACGGACAGCTCACTGACGTCCTGCCCCGAGTGCGAAGGGACCCTGCGCAAGAAATTCAACAGCGTGGGCGTCGTGTTCAAGGGCTCCGGCTTCTACCGGACCGACTCTCGCGATTCCAAGGGCAGCACCGTGACGCCCGCTCCCACCGCGGCAGCACCTGCCGCCGCACCGGCATCGGCAGCGGCCAGCTAAGACTCCCGAGGCCGCGAGCGGATTTCCGGATTGCGTTCGCTGCAGAACATCCTGTCGGCGCACAGCGTTATCAGCCCGAGGTGTTGTCCACATAGCGCCGACCAGGTCTGACGCCGCTGGGCGGAACCGCCATAGCGTGTCGACATGGCCCATCGCAGCCGCCCGTCAGACTCCTTTCCAGCACGCCTACGTGTGGCGGCCCCGCCCTCCCCGCATGGAAGGTCCCGGCCGTATGGCACCGTCTTCCGCTCCGGCAGCAGCTCCCGCCAACCGCCGCGGCGCCGTCGCCTCCAGGGATGGATCAGGCGCAACCGCCGGCTGGCAGTTGCCCTCCTGCTGTGCCTCGCCACCGGCCTGACGGTTCAGCAGCTGACGCCGGCACCCGACGCGACCGTTCCCGCCTGGGCAGCCGCCAAGGACCTTCCGGCCGGGAGAGTACTGGCGGCCGCCGACCTCGCCGCGATCGAAGTCCCGCCGGGCGTGCTTCCCGGCGGTTCCCTCAATCTCGCCGCGCTGGAGGGTCAACAGCTCGCCGTGGGGCTCCGCCAGGGCCAGCTCTTCTCAGATTCCCAACTCGTTGGTCCGGGGCTTCTGGCTGGCAGCCCGCCTGGGGCTGCGGCCGTTCCGCTCCGCATGGCGGACCCTGCATCCATCCAGCTGGTCTCTCCCGGACAGCTCGTCAATGTCGTGATGACCAGCGGCAACGGCTACGAGCAGGCCGCTGCGTCCCAACTGCTCGCGACCGCGGTGCCAGTGCTGTGGACCTCCGCACACGGCGGCCGCGCCGGCCAATGGCTCGACGGCGGGGAGACGGACGGCCTGATGGTGGTAGCGGCCGACCCCGACCAGGCCCGGAGACTCGCCGGCGCATCAACCCAAGGCAAGTTGTTCTTTGTCCTGGTCGGCGCACGGCCAGGCTAGCCGGGTGACAGCCGAACTCCTGGGGCCGTCCGCGGGAGGTCAGCCCCAGTGTGGAGGCTTTTGCTCAAGCAGCCAGGCGTCGTGGTCATAGCTCCCGGGCTGGTCGCCCCAACGGCGCGGATCGTCCTCCGCGGCCTTGTTGGGAAGCACTCCCCCAGGACCTGTGGCGGGTGCCGCGGCCCGACGCTTGGGTCGGTGCTGCTGCGGATCGTGCCGCGGGTCTCCTGCCGTCAGGTCCGCCGCTGGGACAGCCGGGGAAGCGGCCGCCGGGACGCTCCCCCGCTGGGCATCGCGGCGTTCGCCGCCGTCCCGCCCCGTATCGTTGCTCTTGTCGCCGTCTGCGTTCATGCCGCCGGCCTCCTTGCTGCGAATAGCTCTAGCTTGCCTGTGGGCAATTATCCGCCGGTCATCCCCGGTCCGCGGCGGACGCATACGTGTCCTGCCCGTCTTCTACGCTCAGGTTCTCGATGTCGTCGGAAAAGCCGGGCGAGGTCCGAAGCCGGTTCGACGCGACGGGCTTCTCCAAGCCGAGGTAGCCGCCGATCCGGTCCGCGCAGACCGAGGGATCGGTGAACACCTCTATCGTCCATAATGGCATGTACCGCCAGCCCATGCGTTCCAACAGTTGCGGGCGCAGGCGGCTGCGCTCACGAACGGTCATCCGCCGGTACCGCTCGGTGCCGTCAGACTCGATGGCGACGGGACTGGGGATCTCGGCGTCGTCCTGGCCGATGGTGTGCATCGGGTCGGCTGCGGCCACCATGTCCAGGACACCGTCGTACTGATGCCAGACCCGGGCCCCGCGGGCGCGGAGCCGGTCGCCGAGGTCTGCCACCAACGGGTCGGCGCCGAGTGCCTGTTCGCTGGCAGCCGCACGGGAGGCCGGGCTTCCCAACGCGGAGTTGCCCGCGATTTCCCGGTCCAGGAGTTCGTAGAAGTCCACCGCGCCGTGGCTCAGGCGGGTGACATCCAGGTCTTCGGGGCGGAAACAGCTCAGCACGTGCAAGGAGCGCCGGGCCCGGGTCATCGCGAGGGCGAACCGGGCGCGGCCGCCTTCGGCAGACAGCGGTCCGAGGTTGTGCAGCGCACGCCCGTGCGGGGTGCGGCCATAGCCGGGCGAGAAGATCACCCGGTCGCGGACCAGACCCTGGGCACGCTCCAGGTCGACCACCCGGAACGACTCGTCGCCGGCGGTGAAGAAACTGCCCAGCAGGGGGTGGTTGGGCAGTTGCCGCCGGATGGCCTCGCCGATCCGGGCAGCGTGCCGGAGGCTGCCCGTCACGACCGCCAGCGAGGTGCGGGGGCGGAGTCTCGCATGTTCGAAGACCAAGTCCACCACGCGGTTCACTTCGGCTACCACCGATTCGACGCCGTCGTGGTCAGCGCTCGGCAAGCCGGTCCCATCCGGCAGGTATTCCACCGTCAGCGCGCGCTCCAGGCCGGTCGCAGACTGGCCCTCGGGCAGCCGGCGGAGTTCTCCGTCATAGAACCCATTGCTTAGCTGTCGCACGACGTCCTCGTCGACGGCGCGGTAGACGGTCCTGAGTTTCCGCACCGGCAGCACGGCCGCCAGGGCCTGGTACGCGCTGTCCACGCGCTGGTGCGAGCTTTCGCCGGCGGCGAGCCGCTCGACGCCCACGGTGAAGCCGCGCGGGCTGGCGATCT
Source organism: Arthrobacter sp. 05N428_2 (assembly GCF_056397065.1). Taxonomy (NCBI): domain Bacteria; kingdom Bacillati; phylum Actinomycetota; class Actinomycetes; order Micrococcales; family Micrococcaceae; genus Arthrobacter; species Arthrobacter sp. 05N428_2. Next base: position 366,888 of record NZ_JBFTMR010000004.1, read on the forward strand.
GGTCGTCGCCGAAGGCAATGACTTGACGGGAGCGCGCGACGGCGGGCAGTACGGCTTGCAGTGACGTCGCCTCGGCGTCAAGGATCACGACCGCGTCGAAGCGCTGTTCGGCCGGCAAGAGGCTGGTCAGAAGATAGGGGCTGACGGACCAGACCGGCACCAGCATGGGGATGAGCTCGGGTGACTGCGCGGTCAACGCCGCAGGCGTTACCCGGCCGTCCTTGAGCAGGCTGCGCAGTAGCTCGGACTGCCGGGGGTGTTCGGTAAGGGCAGCGCGCCAGCGTTCGGCCAGTTTCCAGCGCAGTCGGGCAGCACCGCTGGCGATGTGGGCGTTGTCCGCGAGTCGGTATTCTGCTTCGAGCTGGCGGAGGGCGTCGCCGTCGGACATGGCGAGATAGTCGTCGCCGCTGATCATGGCTTCCAGGGCCGACTGCCACCAGGCCAGCTCAAGCTCCGCGGCCACCGATTCGGCCGGCACCTCCCGCTCGGCCAGATCGGCGAGCAGCTCGCCGAGGCCGTGCTCGCGCATGTTCTCCACCAGCAGCGTCCGCTCGGGCAGGGTTTCAAGCGTACCGGTGTCCGCGACGAGGCGGTCCAGCCGTTCCGTCAGCTCGCCGTAGGGGGTGTCGTGGAGGCCTCCACCGGCGCGGGTGTGCTGGACGGCGACGCCCAGCTCAGCCAGCTCGGCTTCCAGTTCCCGGAACAGTGCGGTGATTTCGGCCAGTCCGGACGGCACGGCCGGGTGCCGCTGGGTGGTGGCGTACTCCGCCCACGTGGCGCGCTGGTCCTGGACCAGCAGCAGCGAACTGTGGAGGTCGGCGATGTGCACGCCGGGGCGCACGTACTCCTTGGCAACCCTGCGCAATCGGGAGCGTTGCATGGAGGGCATGTCGATGTTCCGTTCCCGGCGCCACGCCGACGGGGCCGTGGCCGAGATGAGGTCATGCACGGGCCGGTCGAAAATGTCGGGGGTGAACTTGTCCAGGCTTTCGCGGACCGCGACCAGCAGGTCGATCTGGTCGCCCCACTCGGCAAAGGTTTCGCCGAGCCGGATCTCCGCGTGCTCGGCGACGCCGTTCATCCGCTCGCGCAACTGAGGGAGTTTTTCGGCGACCGAGCAGGCTACCTGTTGTGCCTCCTCGGTTTCCTTACGCGTCAGGAGCCGGGCGCCGTGCCACGGGCTCATGGTCGACGCGCGGCTGAAGCTGCCCAGTTCCGCCGCCCGGCGCAGCCGTCCCGCGAGTTCCTCGCGGTCGCGGATGCTGTCCAGGACGCTGCGCTTGAGTCGGACGGTGGTGGCCGGCGCCGGGTGTATCGCGGTCAGTGCCGCGAGGGACTGCATCGCCTCGTAGGGCGAGCACCCCCAGCGCTGGCGTACGTTGTGCAGCGAAGCGACGTGGTCCATCAGCGCGTGCCGGTGCGCAGTTAGGGTGGAGTGAAGGTTCCTCAGCTGCGGTTCGAGCGACTTTTCGTTGCGGACGATCGCCCGGACCAGCTGGCCCTTGAGCTGCAGCGGCGTGGAGTTGCCGGCGAGCTGGACGAGCACCGACTCGAGCCCCAGCGTCTCCAACTGCGCCGTGAGTTCACCGAGGCTGGCCCGCCGGTCGCCGACGACCAGGACGCTCTTGCCCTCGTCGATCAGGGCGCCGATGGTGTTGATCGCGGTCTGGGTCTGGCCGGTGCCCGGCGGGCTGCTGACCACGAGCGAATCGCCCGCGCGGACGGCGTCGACGACGTATTGCTGGTCCGTGTCGGCGTCGAGGAGGAGGAGCTCCTCGGCCGGGCTCCGTTGATCCGTGCTCGGAAACCTTCCGTCCTGGAGCACGGGCACGTCCACCGGCGCACCGGTGGCGGCGCGTTCCAGCGCCGCCACGAGCGGGTTGCTCTGGTTAATCCACGGATCATCCAGGTTCCCGGAAAGGTCTGCGAAGGTCGAGACCAGCAGGTTGTGCTCGATTTCGGCGCCGTGGATCGGCTGGATCAGCGTGCCGAGACGGTCCAGGACAGGCTGCGGATCGTACCGGGCCGTGCTGTAGGCCATCCGGGTCACAGCGTTCACGTCGAAGACGATGCCGTGAATGGACTTCAGGTGCCGGACCAGGGCCGGGTTGATCCGGGCCTGCTCGGTGAGCTGCAGTTCGTAATCGTCCTCGCCGGGGCGAATGGTCAGGGAAATGGCGGTGAGCATGACCGGCGCGGACACGCGTTGCGGCTTGCCCCCGACGGCGGAAGTCCAGACGACGGTGCCGGCGGAGAAATAGCCGGCGTCGATGCCGCGGTCGTTGGCGAGTTCGAAGATCTTGGATCGAAGGTTGCGTGAGGCCCGGGCGGCGACGACGTACTGCTGACGGTCCCGGATCAGGGTCGACAGACGGGTGCGGCGGCCGGCCATCAGTTGGGCCAGGCCGGAGGGATGGGCGTGGGTCAGGTCAATGGAGCCCTCGGGAGTTTTCGTGAAGCGCAGCATGGTGTCTGCTCCGGTGACGGGCTTGAGGCCCGACAGCCATTTCCTGAACTCCTCGGAGCCCTCGGGGTGGCCTTGACCAACTGACACTGCTGCCTTCTTTTCTACTCTCGCGGTTTCTGCGCTCGCGCGGGACGCTCTGGACCATACCGGCATGCTTTCGAGGGTAGCCCGAATCCGGCGTCGGAGAGCGGCCGCAACACTGACGCACGCCAAATTGGTCCGGCGAATTGCCGCCAGGCCGCCCGGCACAGGAAATAGAGAATGGCCGGCCTCGGAGGAGGCCGGCCATTCACAACGCTATTCCCACTCGATGGTTCCCGGCGGCTTGCTGGTGACATCCAGCACGACGCGGTTGACGCCGTCCACCTCGTTGGTGATCCGGTTTGAGATCCGGGCCAGCAGGTCGTACGGCAGCCGCGACCAGTCGGCCGTCATGGCGTCCTCGGAGGACACCGGCCGCAGCACAATCGGGTGGCCATAGGTGCGGCCGTCGCCCTGCACCCCGACGCTGCGGACGTCCGCCAGCAGCACCACGGGCATCTGCCAGACCTCGTTGTCAAGGCCGGCCGCCGTCAGTTCGGCACGCGCGATCGCGTCGGCCTTGCGCAGCAGGTCCAGCCGCTCCTTGGTGACCTCGCCGACGATCCGGATGCCGAGGCCCGGGCCCGGGAAGGGCTGCCGGCCGACGATCTCCTGCGGCAGGCCCAGCTGGGCGCCGACGGCACGGACCTCGTCCTTGAACAATGCCCGCAGCGGTTCCACGAGTTCGAACTGCAGGTCTTCCGGCAGGCCGCCCACGTTGTGGTGGCTCTTGATGTTCGCCGCGCCTTCGCCGCCGCCGGATTCGACGACGTCGGGGTACAGGGTGCCTTGGACCAGGAACTTGATCTTTTCGCCGTGCGCCGCGGCCTCGGCGATGATGGCGTGTTCGGCTTCCTCAAAGGCCCGGATGAACTCCCGGCCGATGATCTTGCGCTTGGTTTCGGGATCACTGACCCCGGCCAAAGCCGCCTGAAAGCGTTCCTGCTCGTTGGCGATGTAGAGCTTCACACCGGTGGCGGCCACGAAGTCGCGCTCGACCTGTTCTGCTTCGCCTTCACGCAGCAGGCCGTGGTCCACGAAGACACAGGTCAGCTGGTCGCCGACAGCGCGCTGGACAAGGGCGGCCGCCACGGCGGAGTCGACGCCGCCGGATAGCCCACAGATCACCCGTGCGCCGCCAATCTGCTCGCGGATCCGTTCGATCTGTTCGTCGAGGATGTTGCCCGCGGTCCAGTTCGGTTCCAGCTTGGCGCCCTTGAACAGGAAGTTCTCCAGCACCTGCTGGCCGTAGGCAGAGTGCTTCACTTCGGGGTGCCACTGCACGCCGTAGAGGCCCCTCTCCTCGTTGGCGAACGCGGCAACGTCGGCGCCCGCCGTCGTGGCGAGGACCTCGAAGCCCTCCGGGGCCTCATGAACGGAGTCGCCATGACTCATCCAGGTGCTCTGGTGCTGGGGCATCCCCTCAAGGATGGAGCGGCCTTCGCCGAGGGTAGTGGTCTCGGTGGCTCCGTATTCGCGGAGCCCGGTCCGGGCCACCTTCCCGCCGAGGGCGTTGGCCATGGCCTGGAAGCCGTAGCAGATGCCGAAGACCGGGACGCCGGCTTCGAACAGGTCCGCGCTGACGCTCGGGGCGCCTTCCGCGTATACACTCGCCGGGCCGCCGGAGAGGATGATGGCGGCCGGGTTCTTGGCCAGCAGTTGCTCGGTGCTGTAGGTATGCGGAACGACTTCCGAATACACATTCGCTTCCCGGACGCGGCGGGCAATCAGCTGCGCGTACTGGGCACCGTAGTCAACAACCAGCACGGGCCTGTGGGACGTCTGGGATGCAGTGGGAGTGGTCACGCTCCCAGCCTACTTTGCGGCGCCGGTCGCCCGCACCTTGAGAAGCCTCGGGTAAGCGAACTCACAAGCCGGCGCGGGCTGTTCAGAAGGGCCGGTCAGTAGCGCTGCGATGCCTGCGGATTGGCGGCCAGTTCCGCCTCCACCTGGGCGTGGAACTTCTTCTCCACGAAGAAGGACAGAAACGGCACGACGCCGCCCAGGGCCAGGATGATGAGCTTGGCGAACGGCCACCGCATCAGCGACCAGAGGCGGAAGTTGGAGATCAGGTAAACGACGTACATCCAGCCGTGGACGATCAGCACCGCGACAGATACGTTCACTCCCCCGATGACTCCCGGCGGCTCGGCGTCGGTGAAACCGAAACCGAACGGTTTGCCGGTGACAGCGTTGGTGCCGCCGGCAAACAAGTAGTGGCCGAAGCCGTAGCGGGCGATCAGTTCGGCGCAAAGGAGGAGCAGCATGGAGCCCGTGAGGTAGGCGAGGACCTTGTAGAACTTCAGTGCGGAGCGGATCTGCGCCTCAGTTCCGCCGAAGCGGCGCTTCTTGCCGCTGGGGCTTCCCGTTCCGTTGGGCTGCTGCGGCTGGACGGCCGGCTTGGGCTCGATCATGATTGCACTCTCGGATTGGTTGAATACGGGTCGGTTTCGGTGGAATCGGCGTCCTGGGGTCCGCCGGCGGCGCGGAGGGCCGCCGCTTCGTCTTCGGCGTCTTCAAGGCCGCGTCGGTAGTCGTCCTTGACCAGGCGCCACCAGATGAACAGCGCGAAGCCGGCAAAAACGACCCACTCCGCGGCGTAGAACAAGTTGAGCCAGTTGACCGTCTGCGCGGGCGGCTGCGGCCCGATGTTCAACGGCCGGACCGGGCCGGAGACGGCCACGTCCGTGCCGGCGGAGCGCTCCGCGCTGGCCGCGACGAAGCCTGGGAAACTGCTTACGTCCCAGACGTTGATGAGTTCCGCGACGGAGACGGCGCTGGCGCGCCCGGGGCCGTCGTCGGTGTTCGGCAGCGGCGCCTCGGAGGGAATCAGCCGCCCGGTGAGTTCCACCGTGCCTCGCGGCGGCGCCGGGGCGTCTGCGGCGTCGGCCACCCAGCCGCGGGCCACTGGAATCCAGGTTTGCGGCGAGGCTCCGGCGCCGGTCAGCGCCGGAGCGCCCTGGACTGCGAAGGCGGAGACGATCCAAAAACCCTTCGCGCCGTCCTTGATCCGTCCGGGCACCAGCACCTGCTTCTGCGGGTCATAGTGGCCGGACGCGGTGACAACCTGATCGGCCGCGGAGCCGGGGAAGAACACCCCCGGCTTCAGCACGGCGGTGAGCGGCCGGGGCTCCTCGGTACCGGCGGAGACCGGCGCCTCGGACCGTGTGGAACGGCCGAACTGCCACTGGCTCAGCAGCACAAAGACGCCCGAAATCACGAGCGCAAGCACGAGGCCTGCGATCCAGCGGGGTTGGAGGGCGGTTTTCAGCACCCCTTAACCGTACTTCGTCCGCGTGTAGAACAGCGAAACGGGCCGGCGGCGCAGGAGCGGCCGCCCGGTGTTCAGTGGTCGAAGAACACCAGGCTGGAATTGATCAGTTCCGAGATCACCTCAGGGTCGTAGGCGCGCCGGAGCGACTCCCGGAACGACTCCTTGGACAGCGAGCGCGCCAGGGTGGCCAGCACTTCGAGGTGGTCTGAGAACGAGCTCGCCGGCGTCGCGATCAGCAGGATGACGGTGGCCGGCCCGTCGGCGGCACCGAAGTCCAGGGCCCTGCCGTACTTCGTGATGCCCACCGCGATTGAGGTGCGGGAGACAAACTCGCTGCGGGCGTGGGGCAGGCCGATCCCGCCGGGGAGTCCGGTCGCCAGTTGGTGTTCGCGGGCGTTGACGTGGCCGAGGAACCCCTCCAGGTCGGAGATCCGGCCGGCCTCGTACATCCGCTGGGCCAGCTGCGCGGAGGCGTCGAATTTATCCTCCGCATCCAACTCAAGGATCACCATCTGCGGCGTGGTGAGGTCGGCATCGTACCGGTCCAGTGGTTCCGCCAAGAGGTGTCCCTTCGAAGTGGCGTCGGTGCAGGGCGCCGGTGCGCCGTACGGCACCCCGGTCAGCGCAGCGGAACGATGTCCTCGACGCCCAGGCGTGCGGCGTCTGCGGATTCGTCATCCGGCTGCTGCTGGCTCAGCCGTTCGGCGTCGACCCGGGCCAGATAGTGCTTGATCTCGCTCTCGCGCTGCGTGTCGCTCCAGCCGAGAACTTCTCCGATCAGTTTAGCGACCACCGGCGCGGCTGACACGCCGCGGTCCCACGCCTCGATCGAAATCCGGGTCCGGCGGGTCAGCACGTCCTGGACATGCCGGGCGCCCTCGAATTTGGCCGCGTACACCGCTTCGGCGGCGAGGTAGTCGTCGGCGCCGGGCAGCGGCTCACCGAGATCGGGGTTCTCCTTGATGAGCGCCAGCACCTCCGGCGCCATGGAGCCGTAGCGGTTGAGCAGGTGTTCGATCCGCGCCACGTGCACCCCGGTTTCCTCCGCCATCCGGTTGCGCCTGTTCCACGCGGCCTTGAAGCCGCTCGCACCCAGCAGCGGAATGGACTCGGTGCACGACGGCGGGACGCGCTCGTCCATGCTGCGTGTCGCCTCGTCGACGGCGTCTTTCGCCATGACCCGGTAGGTGGTCCATTTGCCGCCGGCCACGACGACGAGGCCCGGAACCGGATGGGCCACCACGTGCTCGCGTGACAGCTTGGCGGTCGAATCGTTCTCCCCCGCCAGCAGCGGGCGCAGGCCGGCGTAGACGCCTTCGACGTCTTCGCGGGTCAGCGGCCGTTTCAGGACCTTGTTGACGTGTTCGAGGAGGTAGTCGATGTCCTTGCTGGACGCCGCCGGGTGTGCCTTGTCCAGGTGCCAGTCGGTGTCGGTGGTGCCGATGATCCAGTGCCGGCCCCAGGGAATGACGAAAAGCACGGATTTTTCGGTCCGCAAGATCAGGCCCACCGTGGATTGGAAGCGGTCCCGCGGCACCACCAGATGGATGCCCTTGGAGGCCCGCACTTTCAGTTGGCCCCGGTCGGTGACCATGGCCTGGGTCTCGTCGGTCCAGACGCCCGTGGCATTGATGACCTGCTTGGCCCGGATATTGAAGCTGGAGCCGTCCTCGTGGTTGACGACCTTGGCGCCGACCACGCGTTCGCCCTCCCGGGTAAAGTCGACCACTGCCGTCTGGTTCACGGCATGCGCGCCGTAGTACGCCGCCGTGCGCACCAGGTTGGCGACGTATTTCGCGTCGTCGACCTGCCCGTCGTAGTACCGGATGGACCCGACGAAGGCATCGTCCTTGAGGCTCGGCGCCGCCCGCAGGGTGCCGCGCCGCGACAGGTGCTTGTGGAACGGGACGCCGCGGCTGTGACCGCCGGTAATGGACATGGCGTCATAGAGGGCGATCCCGGAGCCGACGTAGGGCCGCTCCACGAAGCGCTTGGTGAGCGGGTACAGGAACGGCACCGGCCTGGCAAGGTGCGGGGCCAGGACGGAGAGAATCAGTCCGCGCTCGTGCAGCGCTTCCTTGACCAGCGCAAAGTCCAGCATCTCCAGGTAGCGCAAGCCGCCATGGATGAGCTTCGAGGACCGCGACGATGTGCCTGCGGCCCAGTCGTTTGCCTCGACAATGCCCACGCTCAGGCCGCGCGTCACGGCATCCAAGGCGGCTCCGGCGCCGACGATGCCGCCGCCGACGATCAGGATGTCGAGCTCCTTGCCGGGTTCCGTGCTGGCTTTGAGGGCAGCGAGGGACGCTTCACGCTCCGCTGGCCCCAGTGCCCCGCCTGCCAAGGGAGCCCCACCAGGAAAACTGTTCATCTCACGCCTCCATCCGGATCAAACCTCGTAGTGCACCACACTACTTCCAAGTTCTCCGGATGGGCAGGGCCCCAGGCTGCGCTGGCGCGGGGTTCAGTTGCCGGCGTACGGCGAGACGACGACGTCGACGCGCTGGAACTCTTTCAGGTCCGAGTAGCCGGTGGTTGCCATCGAACGGCGCAGCGCACCGATCAGGTTGGAGGTGCCGTTGGTGTGGTGGCCCGGCCCGAACAGGACTTCCTCGAGCGGACCGACCGTTCCCACGTTGACCCTGTCGCCGCGGGGCAGTTCGAGGTGGTGGGCTTCCTGGCCCCAGTGCCAGCCCTTGCCGGGTGCTTCCTCGGCGCGCGCGAGGGCACTGCCCAGCATCACGGCGTCGGCGCCCATGGCGATGGCCTTGACGATGTCACCGGAGCTGCCCATTCCGCCGTCGGCGATCACGTGCGCGTAGCGTCCGCCGGATTCATCCATGTAGTCCCGGCGGGCGGCGGCGACGTCGGAGATGGCGGACGCCATCGGCGAATGGATGCCGAGGGCGCGGCGGGTGGTGGTGGTGGCTCCCCCGCCGAACCCGACGAGCACACCCGCGGCGCCGGTGCGCATCAGGTGCAGGGCCGGGGTGTAGCCGGCCGCTCCGCCGACGATCACGGGGACGTCGAGTTCGTAAATGAACTGCTTGAGGTTCAGGGGCTCGTGGTCCTTGGAGACATGTTCCGCCGAGACAGTGGTCCCCCGGATGACGAAGATGTCGACGCCGGCGGCAACCACGGTCTTGTAGTGCTCCTGCGTGCGCTGCGGTGTCAGGGAGCCGGCCACCGTGACTCCGGCAGCGCGGATCTCCGCCAGCCGGGAGGTGATCAGTTCGGGCTGGATCGGGGCCTGGTAGAGCTCCTGCATCCGCCGGGTGACGGCCGGGCTGTTGGTTTCGTTTTCGAGGGCGGCAATCTGGTCCAGCACAGGCTGCGGGTCCTCGTAGCGGGTCCACAGGCCTTCCAGGTCGAGGACGCCGAGGCCGCCGAGCCGGCCCAGCGCGATGACCGTTTCCGGCGACATCGCGGAATCCATCGGCGCGGCGATGACGGGCATGTCGAACTTGTAGGCATCAATCTGCCACGAGACGGATACGTCCTTGGGGTCGCGCGTACGCCGGTTGGGGACGATCGCAATGTCGTCCAGGGAGTAGGCACGACGCCCACGCTTGCCACGGCCAATCTCAATCTCGTAAGTCACTGCTCTAGGTTATCCCAGTCGGGCCCCGGCCCGGGCGGCAGTGCCACCGGCAGGTGGAACACGCGTGCTGGCGTGGCTACCGTGGTTCGATGGGCAAACGATGGATCTTTGACGGCCACATCGCAGGCATCGGAACGCTGTCCGGACTCAGGGCCGTGATCGGGTTCTGGCAGGCCTCCCCGTTCGGTCCGTTCGCCGATGTCATGGTGCAGCTGCCCTCCGGCCACCGGATCCTGCTCGCACCCACGCGGGAAGTGGCCGAATTCGTCGCCGCGACCTACACCTTCGACGAGGTGCGCGTGATCGGTGTGGACGTTTCGCTGGGGTGGGGGACGCTCGTGGTGGATGCCGGGCCTTTGACGGTCACCGCCGGGACCGGCGGCAGGACTCCCCTCGGGTTCGCCCTCCGCGCCGTCCCGCGGCCCCTCGCAGTACATCCCAGGTGGCTGCGCGCGGTCAGCCCGCTGGCCAGCCTCCTCAGCCCGGGCGCCAGGACCTCGGGAACCGCGGGCAATGGAAAACGCGAGTCCTACGGTGTCACCGACGTCCATCGCATCCGCCATGCCGACGTCACCTGGGAGGGCCGGAGTGCGGGCGCTTTGACAGCCGTGCGGCCCCCGGTGACGTTCGGCTTCAGCAGCGTCCCAGCGCAACCGAGCCTGGCACGAGTCCGGACCACGGTCGAGGGCCCGGCGCCGGACGGCCGACGCGGCTCAGACCTCTTCGGGTTCCTCCACCGTCAGTTGTGATTCGAACATCCGGAAGTAGCGGCCGCGCAAGGCCACGAGTTCCTTGTGGGTGCCCTGCTCGACGATCCGACCGTCCTCGAGCATGTAGACGATGTCCGCCTTCTCGATTGTCGCGAGGCGGTGGCTGATGGCGATCATCGTGCTGCTGCGGTCCGCGAAGAGCCGGGTGAAGATCCGGTGCTCGGCCAGGGCGTCGATCGCCGACGTCGGCTCGTCCATCACCATAAAGGACGCGTCGCGGTAGAAGTTCCTGGCCATCGCCAGTCGCTGCCACTGGCCGCCGGAGAGCCCGCTGCCTTTCCGGCCGCGGGGATCCTCCATCCAGTTACTGACGTGGTTGTCCAGCCCGTTGGGCAGTTTGTTGATGAACTCGAGGGCCTCCGCGTCGGCCGCGGCCCGGCGGACCCGTGCGTCATCCCGGGGTGCGTCGACGTCGCCGAAGAAGATGTTCTCCGCCGCGGTGGCGAACTCGTACTTGAGGAACTCCTGGCTGAGCACGGCAAGGTGGCGGTGCCAGGAGTTCACGTCGACGGCGGCGAGGTCGACGCCGTCGAGCAGTACCTGCCCGGAATCCGGCCGGTAGAGCCCGGCAAGAATCCGGATCAGGGTGGACTTGCCGGCGCCGTTCTCCCCCACGATGGCGATGTGCTGGCCCTGCCGGATGGTCAGCGAGATGCCCCTGATGACTTCCAGCTCGCTGCCGGTGTAGGTAAAGCGGATGTCCCGCAGTTCCACCGTCCGGGGCGCCGGCAGTAGGGCAGGGGCGTGCTCGGAGTGCGCCGGCAGCGCCATGAACAACTCGTAGTCCGTCAGGTTCGAGAGGTCCTCGTCGATGGAACTGAGCGAGGAGACCAAGTTGTTGGCGGTGGACAGGGCACGGCTGACAATCTGCTGGACGTAGAGGAACTGCCCCACCGGCGCGGCCCGGGCGATGACCTGTCCCACCACCCAGATCAACGAGACCACCTCGGCGCCGTACTGCAGCGCGTCGGCGGCGAGTTGCTTGGGGATGTAGCGCTTCTGGAAGTCCAGCCGGCGTTTCTCATCCGCGTCCCGGAGCCGGGAACGGAGCCCCATCAGGTAGCCGACGATCCCGTAGAGCCGCATCTCCGCGATGTGTTGCGGCCGCAGCAGGTTCGTTTCGATCATCCGGCGCTGCCGGCGCGAATCGACCTGGGTGTTCCAGTGCGCGATCTGTTCCCGGGAGAGCCTGAACTGCAGGTAGACGCTGGGCACGATCGCGATCAGGACAATCACGGCGATCCACCAGCTGACCAGCAGCAGGGCGCCGATGGCCAAGATCACGGAGACCAGCTGGGTGAAGATGGCGGCGATTCGGTCCAGGACCCGCGCGTAGGAGTCGGAGAAACGCTTGGCCCGGTCGTACAGGTCCACCGTCTCCTTGTCGTCATAGCGCCAGAAGTCGAGAGCGAGGAACCGCTCGTACATCTGGTCCCCCACGACCGCGCCGACCCGGAAACTCATGAGTTGCTGGATGTAACGGTCCACGCTGCTGAACGCTCCCCAGAAGAGGCCGAGCGCCGCTGTGATGACCACATATATGATCGCCTGCGGTCCCGCCGCCGCGTTGCCCGCATAGGCGGCCGCCAGCGCCGTGGTGGTCAGCGCGGCGAAGTAGGTGGTGACCAGCGGCAGCACCGCGGAGATCAGCGAGCCCAATACTTTCATCACGACGGCGGCGGGCGAGGCACGGAAGCTGACCCGCAGCACCTGCGCGACGGCCCGGGCGTACGGCCTCAGCGTGAGCTTTCGGCTGGGCGCCCGGGCCGGTCGCAATTCAGACATTTTCGCTCAGCGCGAGCCGTAGTTCGGCGCCTCCACCGTCATCTGGATGTCGTGCGGGTGGGATTCCTTCAGGCCCGCGGCGGTGATCCGGACGAACTTGCCGCGGGCCTTCAGCTCGGGGATTGTCGGGGCTCCGGTGTAGAACATGGTCTGGCGGAGGCCGCCGACCAGTTGGTGCGCCACGGAGGCCAGCGGGCCGCGGTAGGCGACGCGGCCTTCGATGCCTTCGGGGATCAGCTTGTCGTCGCCGGAGACGTCGGCCTGGAAGTAGCGGTCCTTGGAGTAGGAAGTGTTCTTCCCTCGGGTCTGCATGGCGCCGAGGGAGCCCATCCCGCGGTAGAGCTTGAATTGCTTGCCATTGACGAAGATCAGGTCGCCCGGGGACTCATCGCAGCCAGCCAGCAGGGAGCCGAGCATGACGGTGTCGGCGCCGGCCACCAGGGCCTTGCCGATGTCGCCCGAGTACTGTAGGCCGCCGTCGGCGATCAGCGGCACACCGGCGGGGATGGCGGCCTTGGCGGACTCGTAGATAGCAGTGATCTGCGGGACACCGACGCCGGCCACCACGCGGGTGGTGCAGATGGACCCCGGGCCCACGCCGACCTTGATGCCGTCGGCACCGGCGTCGATCAATGCCTGCGCGCCTTCGCGGGTGGCAGCCTGACCGCCGATGATGTCCACGTGCGCGGCGGCCGGATCGGACTTCAACCGGCGGATCATGTCCAGGACACCCTGTGAGTGGCCGTTTGCGGTGTCCACGAAGAGGGCGTCGACGCCGGCGTCGACCAGGGTCATGGCGCGTTCCCAGCCATCGCCGAAGAACCCGATGGCGGCACCGACGCGCAGCCGTCCCTCGTCGTCCTTGGTGGCCAGCGGGTACTGCTCGGCCTTGGTGAAGTCCTTGGTGGTGATGAGGCCCTTGAGTCGGCCCTGCTCGTCGACCAGCGGAAGCTTCTCGATCTTGTTGGTGGCCAGCTTGTGGGAGGCCTCCTCGCGGCTGATGCCCACGTGCCCGGTGACCAGCGGCATCTTGGTCATGACGTCGCTGACCAGCCGGATCGGGAAGTCCGCCTCCGGCACGAACCGGGTGTCGCGGTTCGTAACGATACCCAGCAGGCGCATGCCCTCGTCCACGACCGGCAGGCCGGATACCCGGTAGTGCGAGCAGATCTCGTCCAGTTCGGCGAGCGTCGCCTCGGGGCCGATCGTGAGCGGGTTGGTGATCATGCCGGATTCGCTGCGCTTGACCCGGTCCACCTGGTCGGCCTGGTCGGCGATCGAGAGGTTCCGGTGCACGACGCCGAGGCCGCCCTGGCGGGCCATCGCGATGGCCATCCGCGATTCGGTCACGGTGTCCATCGCGGCGGAAAGCAGCGGCGTGTTGACGGTGATGCGCTTGGAGATCCGGGACGAAGTGTCCGCCTCGGAAGGGATCACGTTGGTGTGTCCCGGCAGGAGCAGGACGTCGTCGTAGGTCAGGCCGACGAAGCCAAAGGGGTCGTGTTCGGGCTGGGTCATGAGTGCGCCTCTTACCTTGGGTTTCCGGGTTCACGGGTAGGGATTGCAGCAGATGACCAGCCCGTCATTACGGGCATGGCCTGTGCAGAAGTATTGAGTAAATAGTAGAACCTTGGCGGCCATCCCCATATTCCGGGCAACGGATGTGAGCAACGCCATCCGACCGAGGCGCCGCGGGCGTCACTTCCAGCCGGTGGCGGCGAGCAGCCGCCCCTCGAACATCGGGATCATGCTTTGCACGTAGGTCTTGGTCAAGTGGTTGTCGTCCTTATAGACGTAGACATTCCCAACGACCGCGGGGCAGGTCCGGTCTGCGCAGATAAAGTCGCTCATGTCCATGAGATGGAGCCGGGGGACCTTGCCGCGATAGTCGTCCAGCGGCGAGGACGCGGCCAGGGACTCCTGCAGCGGGACGTTGCAGTCGGCCGCGTGGGGGCCCTTCTTCTGGACGCATTCGGGCATGTTCATGTTGAAGCGCGGGTTGTCGCGGATGCCGACCACTTCGATCCCGGCGTCGGTGAACGGCTTGATGCCTTCGAGGTACTGCGGCACCTCGGTTTCGTACGGGGCGTCCTTGAGGGTGAGCGAAGCGACCGTGAAGACGGCGTCCGGCTTGTGCTCCAGGACGTAGTCGGAGCTGGCCTTGTTGAAGGCGTTGCAGTCCGCGTCGCGCTCGGTGGATTCTCCGCCGAAGCGGCAGTTGCCCTTGAGCAGGGTGACGACTTCCCAGCCGTGGCTCTTGGCGATCGGACCCAGCGCGGCCATGTACTGCTGGGCGTGCGAGTCACCGAGCACAACGATTCTCTTGACGACCGGGTCCGGGCGGCTGTTCTGCAGGCAGCCCGCCAGCAGCGGGTCGCTGGGAATGTTTTTGTCCGTGCACAGCCCGTCGATGTCAGCCCATTCGTTCTTCATGGCGCCCGGCGCCGGGATGATCTTCGCGTCCGGCGTCGTTTTGCCGGCGTTCTCCGGGGCCAGGGCGGCGGCACCGGGCGTCAGCTCCCTGGGCTGGGACGCGGCAGCGGCCTCGTCCGCCACCATATGGCTTTGCCAGAGCGTGACCGGCCCGGCCAGCACGGCACCGCAGGCGGCGATCACGACGGCGGTGCGCCAGGCCCGGCGCTGCGGCCAGTGCCATTCGCGCAGCGGCCTTTCAACGAAGCGTGTGGTGAGCACGGCCAGCAGCACCGACACAGCGACAATGGCGAGGCCCTGCCACAGGTTCGGCGAACTCAATCCCATCGCGGCGAGGGCCAGCACCAGCAGCGGCCAGTGCCAAAGGTACAGGGCGTAGGAGTTGTCACCGAGCGCCACCAGCGGCCGCCACGTCAGGAAGCTGTCCACGCCGAAGCGGCTTCCGCTCCGCCCGGCCACAATGATGGCCGCCGCAGCCAGGGTTGGCCACAGTGCAATGAAGCCGGGAAAGGAACGGTCCACGCTCAGCAGCAGCCCGCAGGAGAGCATCCCGGCCAGGCCAGCCCAGCCCAGTACCACGCGCAGCACCTTGCCCGGCTTGAGGTAGGGCAACGCCAGCGCCAGGAGCGAGCCCAAGGCAAATTCCCAGAGCCGCGCCCGGGTGTCAAAGTAGGCGTAGGCCTGGTTACTGGCGGTCAGGTCAATCGAGTACGCCAGCGACGCGGCGAAAATCGCGCCGAACGCCAGGGCCAGGAACAGCCGGTAGTCGAGCAGCCGCCGGTCCAGGGCGGTCCAGCGTCGCAGCGCGTTGCGCAGCACGGCGCTGCCCGCGAAAACCAGCGGCCAGAGCACGAAGACCTGCCCTTGGATGGATAGAGACCAGAAGTGCTGAAGCGGGCTGGCACCCGAATGGTCCTGCGCGTAATAGTCGACGGCGGTATCCGCGAGCAGCCAGTTCTGCCGGTACAGCAACGAAGCCCAGACCTGGTCAAGGATGTCCGACCACCGGCTCTGCGGCAGGATGGCCCAGGTGCCGGCCAGCACGCCCAGGACCACCACCACGACAGCGGGCAGCAACCGTTTGAGCAGGTGCAGCCAGTGGTTCAGGAGGCGGAGCGGCTTCCCACTTTCCACCTTCCGGGCAAAACTTAGGGTCATCAGGAAAGCCGAGATGAGCAGGAAGATATCCACGCCGCCAGAGACCCGGCCAAGCCACACGTGATACGTCACGACCATGAGGACGGCCAGCGCGCGCAGGCCCTGCACCTCGGGACGGTAGCCTGGTTCGCGGCTCGCGGCAGGGCCCGCCGCCGCCTGGCCGGGACTTGCTGCGGTTCGCTGGTTCGACACTTCGGACCCCTCAGGCCGGCTTCCAAAGCATCCATGTTACCGAGTCGTAATTTTTCGTGCCAGTCGAGCGCTGGTATGGACCGGCCTCGCAAGGGGCCCCAGCCCCGCGCGCGCCGCTAGTCTGTTTACGAGTCGTAGGAGGCCGCGAGTGATCGTGCAGTTGCGAATAAGTGTTCCGGCCGAGCTCTCGCGCGCGGTCTTGGAATGCTGTTCCGGCGAGTCCGGTGTGGCCGAGGTCGCGTTGCACCCCGGTGCCTCGGTCGTCCCGCCGGGCGACGTCATCCTGGTGTTCATGGCACGGGAGTCCGTCGACACGCTGATCGAGAAACTGCACGCCCTGAACGTCCAGGAAGCCGGATCCATCGCGGTCACGACCCCGGAGCTGCTGCTCTCCGACCGGGCGGACCGGGCGGTCGCTGCGGCCCCCGGCGAGGGCGCGGACGCCATGATCTGGGATGAGGTATCGCGCCAGACCGGGGAAGATTCAAAGCTCACGTGGAGCTACGTGGTGTTTCTGGTCCTGGCCACTCAGCTCGCCGCGATCGGGATTGTCACCGACTCCCCCATCGCGATCGTCGGGGCCATGGCAGTGGGCCCGGAATTCGGGCCGCTCGCCGCCCTCGCCGTGGCCTTGGTGCGGCGCCAGTGGCGGCTGGGACGCGGCGCCGCCGTCGCCCTCGGCGTGGGGTTTCCGGTCGCCATGCTGGCGGCTGCCCTCACGGCGTGGCTTTCCGTCCCGCTCGGCCTCTTTCCCCCCGATGCCCTGGACCGCGGCTCGGCGGTGGAGTTCATCTACCATCCGGGGCCGTACTCCCTGATCGTCGCCTTGCTGGCCGGTACAGCCGGCATGTTGTCAGTGATCAGCCGGCGGTCGGCCGCCCTGATCGGCGTCTTCATTTCGGTGACCACGGTCCCCGCGGCGGGCTATGTGGCGGTGGCCTTGGTGCTGGGCGAGTATCAAAAGGCCGCAGGCTCCGCGCTCCAGCTCTTTCTGAACCTGATCGGGATTGTGGTTTCGGCGGTGGGGGTGTTGTTGTACTACCGCGTGATCACCAAGCGCCTACCGCGGGACGCTGCGCTTCGGCTTCGCCGGAAGGTGCAGCCGAAGCGGCGCTGAGCGAAACCGCCGCCGGGCTGGCTGGGCGCGCAGGAGGGGTGGAAGACGTCCAATCCGCCTAATCCCATCCGGTGGCGGAGAGAAGTCTCTCCTGGAACATCGGCGCCATGCTGGCGCTGTAGGTGCGGCTCAGATGGTTGTCGTCCATGTACACGAAGGTGTTGCCGACCACACCTGGACATTCGGTGGCGGTACAGATCAGGTCGGTCATGTCGACTGCGGCTACGCCCGGCGCCTGCAGCGAATCCAAGGGGCTGGTGGCTGCGAAGAGGCTGTCGCGGGCGGGCCTGCATTCCTGCGCGTTCGCCCCCTTGGTGGCGACGCAGTTAGCGATGTTGAAGCCGAACCGCGGGTTGTCCCGCAGGAGCACCACCCCGATCCCCTGGTCTGTCCAGGTCTTGAGTGAGGATTCCAGTCCCGGGATAAGCGTCTCCCGCGGCGAGGATGGCGATGCCGCCGTGCCCACCACGATAATCGCGTCCGGCGGGTTTCGCTTCACTTCGGCGGTTACCGCCGCATTGAAGTGGTCGCAGTCTGCCGACTCGTGCTGGTCGCTGGTGCTCGGCTTGCAGCCGCCCTTGAGCATCGCATACAGCCGCCAGCCTTTGGTGTCGCTGACTGGAGTGATTGAGGGCAGCCACTGCTCGGCGTGGGAGTCCCCCAGCACCAGAACGGTCTTTGCCCCGGCATCGGTTTGGCCGTTTTGGTTGCAGTCGCTCTGGAGCAGCGGATCTTGCGGCTGCAGCTTCCCGCTGCATGACTGCGGTAAGCTCGCCCAGTCCAGCCCCAGCCTTTCCGGGGCCGGCAGCAGCACGGCGTCAGCGTCTGCCTGATTGACGAAGTCCGGCAGGAGCGCCTTGGCACCGGGATTGTTCCGAACCGCCTTCGCCAGCTCCGCCTGGTTCTGGAAGTAAAGGGTGATTTGGAGGCCTGCTAGGGGCACTGTCGCGACCGCGAGAGCGGCCACTATTGCAGTGAAGGCGCGACGGCGCCGCAGCTCCGGCCATAGCCATCCCCGCCACGGCTTCTCGATGAAGCGCGTGGTCAGGTAGGCGAGCATCATCGAAACGGCCACAATCACGGCCCCCGTGATCGGCCCCGCACGGTCCTTATCCGTGACGTCCAGCGCTATGACCAGGAGCGGCCAGTGCCACAGGTACAACGCATAGGACATGTCTCCCAGCCGGACCAACGGCCCCGAGCTCAAGAAGCGATCGACCCCCAGCTTGCTGCCGGTCTGGCCCGCCACGATCACGCAGGCAGCGGCCAGGGTGGGCCAGAGTGCGATGCTTCCCGGAAACGACGCCTGCACGTTGAGCAAGATGCCGCAACTAAGCATCGCCACGACGCCCAGCCAGCCAAGCGCTACACGCCAGTACCGGGGCAACCGGAGCGAGGGAAGTGCCAGGGCCACCAGAGTGCCCAGGGCAAACTCCCAGAGCCGCGCAGGCATGTCGAAATACGCCTCAGTCTGGTTGGCGGCGGTCACAACTATCGAGTAAATCAGCGAACTAATAAACACCAGGGCGAAGACATAGCACAACAGTGCGCGGTAGCGCAGGCCGAAACGTCTCGCGAGCAGCGCCGCCCCCGCGAAGATAAGAGGCCACAGGATGAAGACCTGCCCCTGAATCGACAGCGACCAGAAGTGCTGGAACGGGCTCGCCAGGCCACGGTTTGACGCGTAGTAGTCGGTGGCTTGCGACTGCAGAAGCCAGTTCTCGGCATAGAACAGGGACGCCCAGCCCTGGTGAATGACCTCCAGCCAGCGGGTCCGTGGCAGAAAGAGGACACTGGCGGCAATCACCGCAACCACGACGACGACGGCGGCAGGGAGGAGACGGCGAAACAGGTGCAACCAGTGTTTGAGCAGCCCCGACGGCCGGCCCTGCTCATAACGGCCGACGAACTGGAGGGTCATCAGGAATGCCGAGACGAGGAGGAACACGTCCACCCCGCCGGAGACCCGGTCCAACCAGATGTGGTAGGTCATCACCATGAGCACGGCCAAGGACCGGAGCCCCTGGATCTCGGGCCTAAAGGTGGTTTTTCGGCCCGCTCGGGCCGCACCCCCTGCGGCGGCAGGACGGGGCAGGGATTTTTGCTGGGTCATAAAAAATCCCCTAATACGGTCAACCAAAACGTCAATACTAACCAAACTTGATTTCCGCGGCTACTCGTCCGGCCGCCGTCTCGTTCCATTTACGCATTCCAAGTTGTGATTTTCCCGTGTGTCCCGGCGGAGTTTCCCGACAGGACGAGGAGATGCGAGGCAAGCTGAGGACAACAAAAAGGACCGGACCAGCTGACGCTGATCCGGTCCTTTGTCGCGCGGAGGACTAGTGCTGGTGTCCGGCGTGCTCGTCCTCGTCGGCCGGCTTCTCCACTACGAGGGTCTCGGTGGTGAGAACCAGCGCGGCGATGGAGGCCGCGTTGCGGAGGGCCGCACGCGTCACCTTGACGGGGTCAATGACCCCGGCAGCGATGAGGTCTTCGTACTCGCCGGTCTTGGCGTTGAAGCCTTGGTTGTTGGCCGATTCGGCCACCTTGGCAACGACGACGTAGCCGTCGAAGCCCGCGTTCTGGGCGATCCAGCGCAGCGGCTGGGTCAATGCCCGGCGGACGATGCCCACGGCAGCTGCCGCGTCGCCGTCGAGCGCCTCAACCGCGGGATCCTCATCGAGAGCCTTGAGGGCGTGGATGAGGGCGGAGCCGCCGCCGGCCACGATGCCCTCTTCGAGGGCGGCGCGGGTGGAGGACACGGCGTCCTCGATGCGGTGCTTCTTTTCCTTCAGCTCGACCTCGGTGGCGGCGCCGACCTTGATCACGCCGATGCCGCCGGCCAGCTTGGCCAGGCGTTCCTGCAGCTTTTCCTTGTCCCAGTCGGAGTCGGTGCGGGTCAGCTCGGCGCGCAGCTGGGCAACCCGGGCCGCGACGTCCTCGGCCGAACCGGCGCCGTCGACGATGGTGGTGTTGTCCTTCGTCACGGTGATCCGGCGGGCGGTGCCGAGGACCTCCAGGCCCACGGTGTCCAGGCTGAGGCCCAGTTCCGCTGAGACAACCTGCGCGCCTGTGAGGGTCGCGATGTCCTGGAGCATGGCCTTGCGGCGGTCACCGAAGCCCGGGGCCTTGACGGCGACGACGTTCAGGGTGCCGCGGATGCGGTTGACGATCAGCGTGGAGAGAGCCTCGCCGTCGACGTCTTCAGCGATGATGAAGAGCGGCTTGGAGCTCTGCAGCGCCTTCTCCAGCAGCGGCAGGAATTCCTGGACCGAGGAGATCTTGCCCTGGTTGATCAGGATCAAGGCGTCCTCGAGGACTGCCTCCTGGCGTTCCGCGTCGGTGACGAAGTACGGGGACAGGTAGCCCTTGTCGAACTGCATGCCCTCGGTGAGGACCAGTTCGGTCTGCGTGGTGGAGGATTCCTCGATGGTGATCACACCATCCTTGCCGACCTTGCCGAATGCCTCGGCCAGGAGCTCGCCGATCTCGTCGCTCTGCGCCGAGATAGCGGCCACGTTGGCGACCTGGTCGCCTTCGACCGGGCGGGCATTTTCGAGCAGGCGGGCGGCGATGGCCTCAACCGAGACCTCGATGCCGCGCTTGATCTGGCCCGGGGCCGCGCCGGCCGCAACGTTGCGCAGGCCTTCCTTGACCAGGGCCTGGGCGAGCACGGTGGCGGTGGTGGTGCCGTCGCCGGCGACGTCGTTGGTCTTGGTGGCGACCTCCTTGGCAAGCTGCGCTCCAAGGTTTTCGTACGGGTCGTCCAGCTCGACTTCGCGGGCAATCGTGACACCGTCGTTGGTGATTGTGGGGGCGCCCCACTTCTTGTCCAGCACGACGTTGCGGCCGCGCGGGCCGAGCGTCACCTTGACCGTGTTGGCGAGCTTATCGATGCCGGCTTCGAGCGACCGGCGGGCAGCGTCGTTAAACGCGAGCTGCTTTGCCATGGTTTTGTCCTTTCAAGACAGAACCCCGCGCAGCCGTCCGTTCAAAGCGAAGGAGCGGCGGCGCGGGGGTCCAAGGGAGTTACTTTACGACGATCGCCAGAACGTCGCGGGCGGACAGTACGAGGTACTCAGTGCCGCCGGTTTTGACTTCGGTTCCGCCGTACTTGGAGTAGATGACGACGTCGCCAACGGCTACGTCAACGGGAACGCGGTTGCCGTCTTCGAAGCGGCCGGGGCCTACTGCAACAACTTCGCCTTCCTGCGGCTTCTCCTGTGCGGAGTCCGGGATAACCAGGCCGGAAGCCGTGGTCTGCTCGGCTTCGAGCGGGCGGACAACAATACGATCCTCAAGAGGCTTAATAGAGACCGACAAGGACCTCTCCTTTTCGTCAGCAAATTCGTGGACTTTAAAGCTGTGGTGCCGTGGCGTACAGACCGTCGTCGCGGTGCCGGCAGTAGCCAGGCCGGTAAAGCTTCAGGTGTTAGCACCCGCCTAGGGCGAGTGCTAATGACGACTCTATGTAAGTAGTTAGCACTCGGTCAAGGTGAGTGCCAGAAGTTCATCCCGGGGTGAACGCCCGTGAACGTCCGACGGCGGGACCGGACACGGCGCGGCGCGGCGCGGCCCGGCCCGGGACGGCGCGGCCCGGGACATGCTCATTCTGCGAGGCAGCCGGTGGACTCAGGTTTGTTACGTTCCGGTTGTGCGCAGCGGGCTGCCCGGGGCTCCGGACATGCTCATAAGGCAGCCTGCAGGACGGATATGCCCATCGGGCGGCTTGCAGGACGGACATGCCCATCGGGCGGCTTGGAACGAAGGACTTGTTGCCCAGGCGCGGAGCTTGTGCCCCAGTTTTGGAGTTGAGCGATGGGCATGCTCCTTGCCGGTCCGGCGCAATGGACGTGCCGTCCGGGAGCGATGGACCTGCCCATTGCTGGTGGCCAGAGATGGACATATACGCAATATGTCCAGTGCTGCCCGCGAAGGACGGGCATGTCCGGAGTGGGCGGACCGATTCAGTGCCACGTCACGCCGCACCACGCCGTACACCAGCAGGCACAGCGAAAGCGCCTACTGCCCGGCGAGGTCCTCGTAGTCCCAGTCCTGGCCGTCGTCGTCTTCGTCGATCTGGGGCGACTTATTCCGGTCGCGGTACAGCAGGAATCCCCCGGCCAGCGCGGCCACCGCTCCGAGGATCAGGAAGATGATGCCGCCCACCCGGGCTCCGGCGTAGGTATCACGGATGGCCCGCGCCTCGTCGGTGGCGTCTTTTACGTCCTTGCCGCCCACCGAATAGACGGTCGCGTTGAAGGAATCGAGGAAGAAGATGATGACGAGCAACGCCACGCAGACAACCGCGACCACTGTGCCCGCGATCAGCGCCGGTCGGGCGAAGCGGGTCAGTCCCCGGCGGACCGGAAAATCTTCGTCCGGCTGTTCCCGGGTCCCTGCCGCGCCGATGTCATCGGTGTCCCTGTCATCCATGCCGTCCAGCCTAACGGGCACGCAGGGCGTCCCGCGCCTGAACTACGCTTGATGGCATGGCTGAGACTACGCAGGACCAGATCGCCCCACTGCTCAATCCGGAGGGCTGGGAGCTGCTGGCGTCACTGGGGCCATACCGCGAGGAGGAGGCCTTCCGGCTCAATGCCTCGCTGCGCAAGGCCGGACATTCCGCCGAGCTGGTATCAGCGGTCCTCACACAATCCCGGCTGCGGACCAAGGCAGAGGCCAAGTTCGGCGAATTCGCCCGGCAGATGATCTTCACCCGGGCCGGCTTGGAACAGGCCACCCGGCTCAACGTCGCCGCGCGGCACGCGCAGCGGTTCGCCGCGGCGGGGATTGCGCACGTTGCGGATCTGGGCTGCGGGCTGGGGGCTGACGCGATGGCACTGGCCTCCCTTGACATCAAAGTCACGGCCGTGGAACTGGACGAAACGACGGCCGCCTGCGCCACCATGAACCTGATCCCGTTCCGGAACGCGGCGGTGGTTCATGCCGATGCCGCCGCCGTCCCGCTGGACGGGATCGACGGCATTTGGCTCGACCCGGCGCGCCGCACCACCTCCAGCTCCGGAACCAAACGCCTGTGGGATCCGGAAGACTTCTCCCCTCCGCTGTCCTTCGTGGAATCCCTGGCCGCCGCCGGTCGCGCCGTCGGCGTGAAGCTGGGCCCCGGCATCCCGCATTCCTCGGTGCCGGCCGGCTGCGAGGCGCAGTGGGTCTCGGTGGGCGGCGACGTCACCGAGGTGGCGCTCTGGTTCAACGCCGTCCGCCGGCCCGGAATCCGCCGCGCGGCGCTGATCCTGGGCCCGCAGGGCGCCGCGGAGCTCACCAGCGCGGAGGACTTCGACGCCGGACCGGCAGCCCCAGTGGGCCCGGCGGAAGGCTACCTCTACGAGCCCGACGGCGCCGTGATCCGCGCGGGCCTGGTCGCCGACGTAGCGCTCCAGCTGGGTGGGCATCTGCTGGACGAGCACATCGCCTACATCTGCGCGCCGGAGCTCCGCAATACTCCCTTTGCCCGGGCGTACAAGGTCCTCGAGGTCATGCCGTTCAACGTCAAGGCACTCAAGGCCTGGGTCAAGGACAACGGCATCGGCGTCCTGGACATCAAGAAGCGGGGCATCTCGGTCACGCCGGAGGAACTGCGCAAGCAGTTGCTCCCCGGCGGCAGGAGCGCCAGGAACGCGGCCAAAGACACGGCTACCCTGGTCCTCACCCGGATCGGCGAAGAACGGGTCGCCATCTCGGTGCAGCCGGTCTAGGACCGGGCGGCCCTATTGGGCCCGCATGAACTCCTCGGCTGCCCGGACCCGTTCGTCGGAGGGCCGGACGCCGGTGTACAGCACGAACTGCTCAAGGGCTTGGATGGTGGCGACCTCGGCGCCGGTGATCACTTGCTTGCCGGCCGCCCGGGCGGCCTGGATCAGTGGCGTCTCGGCGGGCAGAGCCACGACGTCGAAGACCACCTTCGCGGCCGCCACGGCTTCGTGCGGGAAGGCCAGCGTGTCGGCCTCCGGTCCGCCGGCCATGCCAATCGGCGTCACGTTGATCAGCATGTCGGCCGACCCCTCGCCGGCCTCCACCGCCGGAATCCCGGCGCACCACGCGAAACCGTAAAGCCCCGCGAGCGCCGGCCCGGCCTCCGCGTTGCGCGCGATGATGGTCACGTCCCGGAAGCCAGCGTCACGCAGCGCGGCCGCGGTGGCTTTCGCCATCCCCCCGGCGCCCAGCAGCCAGACCGAATAGTCCGTGGGGACGGCGTTGCGCTGGAGCAACTGCTCGATCGCCGTGTAGTCGGTGTTGTAGGCCGTGAGCGTGCCGCCGTCGTTGACGATGGTGTTGACCGAATCGATGGCTTTCGCGGAGGGGTCCAGAACGTCCACCAAGCCGATGACCTCCTCCTTGTACGGCATCGAGACCGCACAACCGCGGATGCCCAGACCCCGAACCCCGGCAATCGCCTGGGCCAGATCGGTGGGTGCGAAGGCCTTGTAGATCCAGTTCAGGCCCAGCTGCTCGTAGAGATGGTTGTGGAAGCGGGTCCCGTTGTTGCTCGGCCGGGCCGAGAGCGAGATGCACAGGGTCATGTCTTTATTCAGGATGGGCACAGCACCATTAAACGGCACCGCGACAAACGACACCGCGGCAAACGGCACAGCACCATTAAACGACACCGCGGCTAAGACGCCGCGGGCAGCTCAGCCGCAGCCGGAGCCCGCCTGCTGCGGCCCGACGGCGACCGGCAGCTTGCCGGTGGCGGCGGCCTTTCCGGCCAGCACCGCCAGCAACGCGTCAAACGCCTCCTGGCTCCGGCCGTAGAGCGCGATCTTGGCGGGCGCCGCGGACTTTGCCAGCGGCCATGGCGCGTCGAGCGCGACCGCCACGTCCGCCGTCGCCGGGGATCCGCCATAACCGATCAGGGTCACGAGCGGCCCGGCGCCGATGCCGACTCCGGCCTCCTTCGCCGCGGAGGCGAAGCGCGCGCGGTCCTGCTCGGTTCCACCGCTCACCCTGACGCTGGCCGGAACTATCGGCCCGCGGCAGGGGCCCGCCAGCACGGTGATGGCTTCCTGGGAGACTTTTTGGGACAACGCCGCACCGCTGCCGGGCGGCCGGCCCTGCGGCGGGTGGCTACGGGCCCGCCAGAGCTGCATCGTGGCCACCCGCTGTGCCGCCTCCTCCAGCCGCGCGGCGGGCAGCGTGCCGCCGCGGACCGCGCTCACGATCGCCGCGTGCGCCGTTTCCACCGACGCGGGCATGAGCACGAGGTCCGCGCCGGCGGCAAGTGCCAGCGGCACGGCGGAGTCGTTTGGGAACTGCTGCTCGATCGCGCCCATGTTCATCGCATCGGTCACGGCGACCCCCTTGAAGCCCATCCGCCGCAACTCCGCATAGGCCGGCTTGGCGACGGAGGCCGGGACGCCGGGCTGCAGGGCGGGCACGGCAATGTGCCCCGTCATCACCATCGGCAGGCCAGCGTCGATGGCCGCCTGGAAGGGTTTCAGGTCCTTCGCCCGCAGCTCTTCCAGGCTGGCGTCCTGGACCGGCAGCCCCTCGTGCGAATTGACGGTCACGGAGCCGTGGCCGGGAAAGTGCTTGGCGGCCGGGAGGACGCCCGAGGCAAGCATGCCTTCGGAGTAAGCGGTGCCGACCCCCGCCGCGGTGTCCGCGTTGCCGGAGATGGAGCGCGAGCCGATGGTGGGGTCGGCGGGGCCCATCGTGACGTCCGCGGTGGGAGCAAAGTCGACGTTGAAGCCGAGAGCGGCCAGCTCCGCGGACATGGCTCGGCCGGCGGCGGCCGCCAGCGGCTCACTGCCGGCGGCACCGTAGCTCATCGGGGCCGGCCATTCGGTCAGCGGGGCGCGCAGCCGGGAAACCACCCCGCCCTCCTGGTCCACGCCGACCAGCCCGGGCCAGCTGCGGCCGTCGGCTTGGGCGGCACGCTGCAGGCGCTCGACCGCGGTGCGCATGGCGGCGGTGTCCACCTGCCCGTCCGGGGTGGCAGGGACGTTGTCGCCCATCACGATGGAACCCGCCAGGTGCAGGCGTTCAACCGTCCCGGCGTGGGCCTCGGCGTCGAGCCCGGTAAAGAACGGCAACAACACCTGGCCGGCCTTCTGCTCGAGGCTCATCCCGGCTACCGCCTTGGCGGCAGCATCGGAGTCGCGCTGGTCCGGACCCCAGCCCAGCGGCCTGCCGGCCCGGGCGTCGTCCGCTTGCGGTCCAGCCGCGGAGCTGCGTTCCGGGTCCGGGCCGGGCCCCGGAGCCCCCGGAGCCCCCGGGGCGGAGCAGCCCGCGATTCCCACCGCCAGCGCGGTCAGGACCGCCAGCGCTGCCGGCAACAGGCTTCTTCTGTGAAAACTCTCACGCATCAGCTGTAACTTGGCCACCAGCTCGATGCTACCCCTGCACTACACTTGGAAACGCCGCCGGCGTGCCACAGCAGGCCGGCCCGGCAGTCAAAATTGCTGGCCAGGAGTGGCGGCAGCTATAGCCGACACCAACGCAGCGAAGGGACCACATGAAGATTGATTTCGCTTCATCCAGGCAATCAACTCTTGGTGTGGAATGGGAACTCGCGCTCGTCGATGCCGAAACCGGCGAGCTGGCCTCGGTGGCCGGCGAGGTACTCCGCGGCGTGGCCCGTCGGCACCCCGAGCTAAACGAGGACGACGAACACCCGCACATCAAACAGGAGCTGTTGCTCAACACGGTGGAACTTGTCACCGGCATCTGCACCACGGTGGCGGAAGCCAAGGCGGACTTGAGCAGCTCCCTTGCCGCGCTGCGCGAGGTCACCGACCCGATGGGCGTCGAGGTCTTCTGCGCCGGCAGCCACCCCTTCAGCCCCCCGCAGCTGCAGCCCGTCACCGACAAGGCCCGTTACGCCAAGCTGATCGACCGCACCCAGTGGTGGGGCCGCCAGATGGTCATCTATGGGGTCCACGTCCATGTCGGCCTGGACAGCCGGGACAAGGTCCTCCCCGTCCTGGATGGCCTGGTCAACTACTTCCCGCACTTCCAGGCGCTGTCTGCTTCCAGCCCCTTCTGGGGCGGCGAGGACACCGGCTACGCCTCCCAGCGCGCGCTGATGTTCCAACAACTGCCGACGGCGGGCCTGCCCTTCCAGTTCTCCAGTTGGGAAGACTTCGAGTCGTACACCCAGGACATGTTCACCACCGGGGTGATCGATTCGCTCTCCGAAATCCGGTGGGACATCCGGCCCGTCCCGCATTTCGGCACCATCGAGATGCGCATCTGCGACGGGCTGGCCACGCTCGAGGAGGTCGGAGCCATCGCAGCCCTGACGCAGTGCCTCGTGGACGAGTTCTCCAGCACCCTGGACAACGGCGGCACCATCCCCACCATGCCGCCCTGGCACGTCCAGGAAAACAAGTGGCGTGCCGCCCGCTACGGCCTGGACGCCATCATCATCCTCGATGCCGAGGGCAACGAGCAGCTCGTCACGGATCACATCCGTGAGACGGTCGCGCGGCTGGAACCTGTTGCGGCGAAACTGGGCTGCAGCGCCGAGCTGGCCGACGTCCTGAAGATCGTCGAGCGCGGTGCCGGGTACCAGCGGCAGCGGCGCGTGGCGGCACAGCACGGCGGTGACCTGCGCGCCGTCGTCCTGGACCTGGTCGACCAGATGCGCCAGGGGCCCGAAGCCTAGTTCCTGCCCCTTCCGGCTATGCGGTTACGGAGGTGACCGGCATCGAGGAGTCCGGCGCGAAACCGATTCCGCTGGGCGAGATTCCGGCCATCACCAGCTGCGCACCGAGGGCAGCCACCATGGCACCGTTGTCCGTGCACAGCGCCAGCGGCGGCACGCTCAGCCGGATGCCCGCAGCGCTGCAGCGCTGCTCTGTCAGCTGGCGCAGCCGCGAGTTCGCAGCCACTCCCCCGCCCAGCATCAGCTCGGTGATGCCGTTTTCGCGGCAGGCGAGCACCGCTTTGGCGGTGATCACGTCCACCACGGCCTCCTGGAAGGCCGCCGCAATGTCCGCCACCGGCACCGGTTCGCCGCGGGCCTCGAACTGTTCCACGCACCGGGCGACGGCGGTCTTGAGCCCGCTGAAGGACCAGTCGTAACGGTGCGGGCCGGGTTCCTCGGCCGTACCCATGTACTTCGGCTGGGTGAGCCCGCGCGGGAAGCGGATCGCCTTCGCGTTGCCGGTGCGCGCGAGCTTGTCGATCGCCGGGCCGCCCGGGTAGCCGAGCCCCAGCAGCCGCGCCACCTTGTCGTACGCCTCGCCGGCGGCGTCGTCGATGGTCGAGCCGAGCAGCTCGACGTCGTCCGTGATGCTGCGGATCCGAAGGATTTCCGTGTGGCCGCCGGAGACCAGGAGCGCGCCCAGGTTCTCGGGCAAGGCGTTCGCCGGGGCAGCGTCTCCCGAGGGGATGTTCTCGGCGAAGGCGCCCGCGGCGCCTGAGTCCGGCTCGAGCAGGCCGACGCCGACGTGCGCCACCAGATGGTTGATCGCGTACAGCGGCTTGCCGGTAGCGACGGCGAGCGCCTTGGCCGCGCAAACCCCCACCATGAGCGCCCCGGCGAGGCCCGGGCCTGAGGTTACGGCGATGGCATCGACGTCGTCCAGTGCCACGTCCGCGGCAGCCAGGGCTTCGCGGAGGGTGGGAACAAAGGCGTCGAGGTGCGCGCGCGAGGCGATCTCGGGGATGACGCCGCCGAAGCGGACGTGCTCCTCCATGGACGAGGAGACGGTGTTGGCCAGCAACCGGGTGCCGCGGACAATGCCAACGCCGGTCTCGTCGCAGGAGGACTCGATCCCCAGCACCAGGGGCTGGAAGCTCTGCGGGTGATGGTTCATGCTTGGCCTGTTTCCCTCGGCAGTGGTGGATGCTGTGTGGTCGCGGGATGTTTGTCCGCCGGGTGGTTCTCCGTCGGCTTGTCGGCCGCTGCTGCTGCGCCGTCCGCCGCGTGGAGCTGGAGCCGCATGATCAGCGCGTCGACACCGTCGCGGTAATAGCGGCGGCGGACATGGATCTGCTCGAAGCCGAAGCGGCGGTAGAGCTGCTGGGCGCGGGGGTTGTCGGCCCGCACCTCCAACAGCACGTCGGCGGCACCGCGTCGCCGGCTCTCCCGGATGAGCTCGGTAAGCAGGGCCGAACCGATCCCGCGGCCCTCCTGCGCAGGCACGACGGCGATGGTTTGGACGTCCGCGATGGGTTCGATGCACATCAGCCCGGCGTACCCGACTATGGCACCGGACGCCTCCGCGACGAGGTAGTGCCGCGTCCCGGCCTGCGCCAGTTCGTCGACAAACATCTGCAGCGGCCAGGCGTCCACGGGGAACAGCCTGCACTCCAGCGCGTGCACGGCAGGGATGTCCGCCGCAACCATAGGCCTCAGCACCACCCCCGACGGGGACGGTTCAGGGGGTGTTACCTGTGGTGTTTCCGGAGCGGTCACAAGGCGCGCTTCCGCGGGCCGGGGACTTGGGCGTCGGATTCGCGCAGGTACAGCGGGGTGGTGTCCAGGAGTTGCTCTCCCGCGGTAAGGCGAGCGAGCGCGAACTGGCCCAGCGAGAGCGCTTCCGGCTGGCGGGCCGCGAATTCGGGCACCGCCTGCAGGACCTCCGGGTACAGGCCGGCGCCTGCGCCGTAGACGGGAAGGTCCGGCAGCCCGGCGGCGAATCCCACGTGCGGCCCGTCCAGCAGCTGAGGCAGCTGGCCGCCGGCCAGGGCGTAGCGGGCCCAGTAGACCTCCTTGCGCCGCGCGTCGGTGGCCACGACGAACTCGGCCGCAGCCTCCGTGGACTCGGCCACTTCCAGGGCAATCGCGTCCAGGCTCATCAGCCCGTAGAGGGGCTTTTGCCAGACAAAGGCCAGGCTGCGGGCGGTGACGATGCCGGAGCGGAGGCCGGTGAAGGGGCCCGGTCCCACTCCGACGACAATGACGTCGACGTCGGCGCCGCTGAGGCCCGCGCCGGTGAGTAGCTTTGCGATGCCAGGGGCCAGCACTTCGGCGTGGCTGCGGGTGTCCTCGGTGGCGAAGCTGCCGACGACGGATTCGAGCGAGTCATCGGAAACGAGCGCTGCGCTGGCGACCGCCGAGGTGTCGATGGCAAGGATCAGCACGGTCAGTCCTTTCCTGGTGTCGCGGGCAGGTTGGGGATACCCACAAGAGCAGTCGGGGGCTCGGCCCAGCGCGGACCGAAGCCGCGGAACACCACGGTCCTGGGCTCATCGACGTCGTCGGTGTCGAAATCCAGGCTGGCGCCCTCGGGCTCGGGCTGGGTGCCGGGCAGCGGCTGGGCGCCGCCCAGCCGGCGGTGCAGCTCGATTTCGAGCCGGCTTTCGCTGAGGTGCTCCACGCGGCCGCGGCCCCACTCCACCACGGTCACCGCAGTATCCATGGTGTTTTCCAGGTCGATGTCATCGATCTCGGAGGTGGACCCCAGCCGGTAGGCGTCGACGTGGACCAGATCCGGACCGCCCGGACGGGGTCCGTCCGGCAGGTTGGGGTGAATCCGGACCAGCACGAAGGTGGGCGAGATGATGCCGGCGCGGACGCCGAGGCCTTCGCCAAGCCCCTGGGTGAAGGTGGTTTTGCCGGCGCCCAATTCGCCGCTGAGCACCAGCAGGTCGCCCGCCTGAAGGCCGGCCCCAAGGTCGGCCGCGAGGGCGTGCGTTTGCTCCGCGGTCCCGACGTCGAGGGTCCGCTGCCAGGCCGGTTCGCTCACTGCCCGGCCACGCCGTCGGATGACGACTCTTCGTTGATATAGCGGCGCGGTACCCGCGGGCTGATGCGGGTGACAATTTCGTAGTTGTTGGTGCCGGCCGCCGTCGCCCAGTCCTCGGCGGTGGGGCCGCCGTCGGCGCCGTCGCCGAACAGCACGGCTTCGGCGCCCAGCAGGCTGCGGCCGCCGGCGGAGACCTGGAGCGGGCCGAGGTCGATCACCATCTGGTCCATGGCAATGCGGCCCACCACGGGGTAATTCACCCCGCCCACCCGGACGGGACCGCCGGTGGCGATCCGCGGCACGCCGTCGGCGTAGCCCAGCGGGACGAGCCCCAGGGTGCTGGGCCCTTGTGTGCGGTAGTGCAGCCCGTAGGAGACGCCCTGGCCGGCGGGCACGTCCTTGCAGTGCGCGATGACGGCGCGCACGCTCATGGCCGGGCGCAGCCCAACTTCCGCGGAACTCTGTCCTTCGAACGGTGAGAGCCCGTAGATGCCCAGGCCCACCCGGACCAGGTCGAAGTGCGTGTCCGGGCGGGAGAGCGTGGCGGGGGTATTGGCGAGGTGGCGGACTTCGGGATCGACGCCGGCGTCCTGGGCTATCGCCAGGACCTCGCGGAAGGCTTCCAGTTGCTGGTCCGTTTCGGGGCGGTCGGGTTCGTCGGCGACGGCAAGGTGGGAGAAAATCCCCACCACGCGCAACAACCCCTGATCCTGGTATTCCATGGCCTCGCCGAGCAGCGTGTCCCAGGAATCCAGGGTGACCCCGTTGCGGCCCAGCCCGGTGTCGACCTTCAGATGGATCCGGGCCGGGCGTTCCTGCTCACGCGCGGCGGCGACGATCCGGCCGAGCTCCCAGCCGGAGCAGCCAATGTCGATTCCGGCAGCGACGGCGGCCGCGAAGTTGCTCTCCGGCGTGTGCAGCCAGGCCAGCACGGGCGCTTCGATCCCGGCAGCGCGCAGGGCCAGTGCTTCGGAGATGTGGGCCACGCCCAGCCAGCTGGCTCCGGCGCTGAGCGCCGCGCGGGCAACAGGGATGGCGCCGTGGCCGTAGGCGTCTGCCTTGACAACGGCCATCACCCTGGCCGGCGACGCCACCGCGGCCAAGTGCCGGACGTTGTGCCGGATGGCGTCAAGGTCGATGACGGCCGAGCGCTCCTCGACATGGACCGGACCTGCTTCCACCGAGGGCCTGAAATCACCTGTAGCTGCTGGGTACATCACTTTACGATTCTACGGGTGACGGCAGACGCTGCTGAATTCCGCCCGCGCCCGCGCCTTTGGGACATGCCCATTCTTCGCGGCCACGAGTGGGCMTAWRGGGACTATGTCCACTCCCCAGCCCCGGCTCAGAGCATGCCCATCCGTAACACCCCTGGCCCAAGGCAACCCCGCCGGAGATGCCCATTCTTCGCGGCCACGAGTGGGCCTATAGGGACTATGTCCACTCCCGAGCGCGGACGGAGGGCATGTCCCCCGGCGGCGGCGGTGCCGGGCCGACGGCGGCCACCCTACGCGTCGGAGAGGTGCGCGATGGTCGCCGTCGCGCGCCGTTGCGCCGACGGGGGTACGTCGCACAGGATCTCTTCGAGGAAGTGGTAGCGGCGCAGCCATTGACTGCCTTGGCGTTCCTTTCGGGCGTTGGCCCGCTGCCACCAGTCAGCCAGGTCTCCCCAGCCGGGCGCGGCGAGGGAGCCGCCGACCTGTTGCACTGCCAGGGCGGCGCAGAGATTGGCGAAACGGAGCCGGTCCCCCAGCGGCCAGCCAGCCAGGCAGCCGACAATGAAGGCTGCCCCGAAGCAGTCTCCGGCGCCGGTGGCATCGAGAGCGGCGACCGGCAGCGACGGGACCCACTCCTCTTCGCCGGTCTGGGAATCCACCGCCATCGACCCCTGCGGTCCCAAGGTCACCACGGCCACCGGAACCTTGTCCGCGAGCGCATAGAGCGCAGCCCAGGGGTTGTCCTTGCCGGTGAAGGCCATCGCTTCTTGCTGGTTGGGCATGAAGGCATGGAAATACTGCAGGCTGTCCAGCCGCGTCGGCGCCCACGTGCCGGTCGGGTCCCAGCCGACGTCGCCAAAAAGCGGGACGCCTGCCCGGTGCGCGTCGATGGCCCAGGGTTCCAGCTCTTCGTGGAGTTCGGCGACGGCTGCGAGCGTGGGTGGCGGGGATCCAATCAGTTCCGTCGAGGTGGCCGGTGCCGGGTGCCCGTGGGTCACCATGGAACGGTCCGTTTCGACGCTCAGCGACACGGTGACCGGTGAGTGCCAGCCCGGGAAGCGCCGGGAAAGCGAGAGGTCCACGTGCTCCTGCCGCTCCAGGATCTTCCAGTTGTAGTCGCCGTAGCCGTCATCGCCGAACGCTGCAGCCAGCCCGGTCCGCAGCCCCAGCCGGGCTGCGGCGATGGCCTGGTTCGCCACCCCGCCAGGGCAACTGCCCATCCCCTCGCTCCAGACTTCCGTCCCGGGCCGCGGCGCGTGCGGCAACCCGGTGAAAATGATGTCCTGGAACACGGTCCCGGTCAGGAGCAAGTCGAAACCCTCCGCCGATGCGGGCCGGACGGCGGCGAGCGGGTCGAAACGCTGGGCTGGGGTGGCGTCCATACCGGCACCCTACGCCGTCGCTCAGGCCCCGGAAAGGCTGGGGGCGGCACCGGCGCCGTCGCGTGGGCCCCGCATAGACTGCTGGCATGCGGCTCATGATCGCCGGCGGCGGCGGATTCCGGGTGCCTCTGATCTACCGGGCACTTTTGGCCGGCACCTTCGCGGGGCTGGTCAGCGACCTGGTGCTTTACGACGTCGACGCCGGCCGGCTCGCCGCCGTCGACGCCGTACTGAAAGCCATGCCACGGACTTCGCCGCAGCCCGGGCACTCACCGCCCGGCCCCCGGGTCCGTACCACCACGTCGCTCCCCGACGCCTTGGCCGGAGCGGACCTCGTGTTCGCCGCCATCCGTCCGGGCGGCACGGCCGGGCGGATGGCCGACGAGCACGTGGCGCAGGAGTTGGGGCTGCTGGGCCAGGAAACCACCGGCGCCGGCGGCATCTCCTACGCGCTGCGCACCGTCCCGCCGATGCTGGAGCTCGCGCACGCCATGCGGCGCCTGTGCCCCGCCGCCTGGCTGGTCAACTTCACGAATCCGGCCGGCATGGTGACCGAGGCGCTGGTCCCGGTGCTCGGCCCCAAGGTGGTGGGTATTTGCGATTCCGCCGGGGGGCTGGTGCAGCGCGCCGCCCGGGCCGCCGGCGTCGTGCTCCCGGAAGGCCGACTCGACGGCGTGGGCTACTACGGGCTCAACCATCTCGGCTGGCTGTACCGGCTGGAGGTCGGCGGCAGGGACGTCCTGCCCGGCCTGCTCGCCGACGCCGGAGCGCTGGCCGGCTTCGAGGAGGGCCGCTTGTTTCCCCAGCCGTTCCTGGCCAGCCTCGGCTGTCTGCCGAACGAATATCTGTACTACTACTACGAGACTGCCCGTGCCCTGGCCGCCATGCGCGCCGCTCCGCAGACCCGCGGCGAGACGATCCACCGGCAGCAGTCCGAGCTTTATCCGAGGCTAGCGGCGGCCGGCCCGGATGCCTACCGGCTGTGGGATGCCGGCCGCCGGTCCCGCGAGGAGGGCTATCTTGCCGAAGCCCGGGCCAGCGGGGAGCGCCGGGACGAGGAGGATCTGGCCGGCGGCGGCTATGAGCGCGTCGCCCTGGCGGTGATGCGCGCACTGGCCGGCGGCGGGGAGGCTGAGCTGGTCCTGAATACTCCCAACGGCGTGCGCGGCCCGTTCGGCCGCGGCGGGGCTGCGGCCCCCGCGATCCCGGGCCTGCCGCTGGACGCCGTCGTCGAGGTCCCCTGCCGGGTAAACGCCGACGGCGTGGCCCCGCTACCACAGGACCGGCCGGCTGAAGGGCAGCTGGCGCTGATGCGCCGGGTCAAGGGAGTGGAACGGCTCGTAGTCCGGGCCGCCGGGGCACCCGGCGCCGACCCAACCAGCGCCGGCGCCGCGAGCGCCGGCCCAAGGAGTACCGGGACCCACCGGGAGGCCGCCCTGGCCGCCTTCGCCCGGCACCCCATGGTCGGGTCGGACGCCCTTGCGGCCCGGCTGCTGGCCGGTTACGAGGCGGCGTTTCCCAATCTGGCGGCGCTCTGGGCTGCGGACACCTAGAGCTTGCGGTACATCACGTGCAGGCCCACGTAGCCCAGGCTCGGGTGCTCGAAGGCTTCCGGGATGGTCGCGAGGATCTCGAACCCCATGGCCTGCCACGCGGCGACGGCCCGGACGTTGCTTTCCACCACGGCGTTGAACTGCATGGCGCGGAAACCGGCGGCGCGGGCCGCGTCCAGCGAATAGGCGCACAACGCGCGGGCCAGGCCCCGGCCGCTGTGCCCGGCGCGGACCATGTAGCCGGCGTTGGCGACGTGGCTGCCGGCGCCGCCCTGGTTGGCGTGCAACTCGCCGGTGCCCAGCACGACGCCGTCGAACTCGCCGGTGCCCACCGCGACGAAGGTGCGGCCCGGGGCCGGCTGGAACCATTTGGCGCGGGCCTGGTCCTCGGTGGTGTCCCGGTCCCAGGTGAAGGTCTCTCCCGTCCTGATGACCGGCTCCAGGATCTCCCAAATGGCAGGCCAGTCGCGGCCGGTGGCCTCGCGGATTTCCCACGCTGCCACGGCCTGCGGGGGTTCGGGGGTTGCGCTCACAGCGGCCACGTTAGCAGCAGGCGGACAGCTGCGAGCCGGTCCGCGGTTCAGGAGTAGTGTTTTATCGAATCCACGTCGCACCGAGGAAAGGAAGCAGGATGCCACTGGCCCGCCGCGTCGCCTTCCTCTCCCTGCACACCTCGCCGATGGAGCAGCCCGGCTCCGGGGACGCCGGGGGCATGAACGTGTACATCCGCGCCCTGGCCGCGGCCCTGGCGGAGACCGGCGTCGAGGTGGAGATCTTCACCCGCTCCACCGCCGCCGACCAGGCCGCCGTCGAACACCCGTCCCCGGGAGTGTGCGTCCACAACGTGCTCGCCGGCCCGCCGCGGAAGCTGCCCAAGGAGGAACTCCCGGCACTGCTGCACAGCATGGTGGCCGAAATCGACCGGATCAAGGATCTGCAGCCGCATGGCCGTTACGACGTGATCCATTCGCACTACTGGGTGTCGGGCGTCGCCGGGCTGGAGCTTTCCGAGCTGTGGGGGGTGCCGTTGGTGCACACCATGCACACCATGGCCAAGGTTAAGAACCTGCTGCTGGAGTCCGGCGAGCAGCCCGAGCCGCGCCGGCGCGAGGAGGGCGAACACCGGATTGTCGACGGCGCCACGCGGCTGATCGCCAACACCGGGACCGAGGCCGCCGAACTGGTCTCGCACTACGACGCCGACCCGGACCGCATCGACGTGGCGCCTCCGGGCGTGGACCTGGCCGTCTTCACGCCCGCGTTCCGGAGCCGGGCCCGGAGCGAACACGGCGTGACGCCTGGCCGTTTCCACCTGCTGTTCGCCGGGCGAATCCAACGGCTCAAGGGCCCGCAGATCCTGATCAAGGCTGCGGCGCTGCTGCGCGCACGCCGCCCGGACATCGATCTGCAGCTGACCATCCTGGGAGCGGTGAGCGGGGCGAAGGATTTTGACCTGAAGGCCCTGATTACCGCCGCCGGGATGGACGACGTCGTCACGCACCATCCGCCGGTCAGCGCGCCCAAGCTGGCGGGCTGGTACCGGTCGGCCGACGTCGTGGTCATGCCGTCCTATAGCGAGTCTTTCGGCCTCGTTGCCCTCGAGGCCCAGGCCTGCGGCACGCCGGTGGTCGCCACGAAGGTGGGCGGGCTGTCGCGGGCGATCTTCGACGGCCGGACCGGCCTGCTGGTGGAGGGGCACAAGGCGGCGGACTGGGCCGATGCCCTCGAGGCCCTGCACGATGACCCGGCCACCCGGGAAGACATGGGCCGTGCGGCGTCGGTGCACGCCCAGGACTTCGGCTGGCAACGCACCGCCGCGATTACGCTGGAGAGCTACCAGTCCGCCCTGGTCCAGTACTTTGGAACACAGAGCATCCCGGCGGGCCACACGCCCTGACCGGGGACCGGCCGGACGCGCCGGCCGGAACGAGACGAAGTAACGAGCTGAAGGACAAGGATGTCTGAGAACACCACGGAAACCGCAGCAGCAGTCGACGCCTTCGCCGCCCCGCCGGTAGCGCCGCTAGCGCCGGTCGAAAAGCAGGTCCTCAGCGATCTCGACATCGCCCGCCGGGCGACGATGCGGCCGATCGAGGAAGTGGCGGCCGCGGCCGGGATCAACCCCGAAGCACTGGAATTCTACGGCCGCTACAAGGCGAAGATCGATCCGGCCAAGCTGACCCGTACCGGCACGCACACGCCCGGCAAGGTAGTCCTGGTTTCGGCGATGTCCCCCACGCCGGCCGGTGAGGGGAAGTCGACCACCACGGTGGGCCTGGCCGACTCCCTGGCCCGCGCCGGGCACCGGGTGATGATCGCGCTGCGCGAGCCGTCGCTGGGACCGATCCTGGGCATGAAGGGCGGCGCGACGGGCGGCGGCTACTCCCAGGTCCTGCCGATGGATGAAATCAACCTGCATTTCACCGGCGACTTCCACGCCATCACCTCCGCCAACAATGCCCTGATGGCGCTCGTGGACAACCATATTTACCAAGGCAACGCGCTGAACATCGACCCGCGCCGGATGACGTTCAAGCGCGTGCTGGACATGAACGACCGGTCGCTGCGCGAAGTGGTGATCGGCCTCGGCGGTCCGACCCAGGGCGTGCCGCGGCAGGACGGCTTCGACATCACGGTCGCCTCGGAGATCATGGCGGTGTTCTGCCTCGCCACCGACCTGAACGACCTGCGCGCCCGGCTGGGCCGGATCACGTTCGGCTACACCTACGACCGTGAGCCCGTCACCGTCGCTGACCTCGGCGTCCAGGGCGCCCTGACCATGCTGCTCAGGGACGCGCTCAAGCCCAACCTGGTGCAGACCATCGCGGGCACCCCGGCCCTGGTGCACGGCGGCCCGTTCGCGAACATCGCGCACGGCTGCAACTCTCTGATCGCAACCCAGACCGCCCGCAGCCTGGCCGACGTCGTCGTCACCGAGGCGGGGTTCGGCGCCGACCTGGGCGCCGAAAAGTACATGGACATCAAGTCGAGGATCGCCGACGTCGCGCCGTCCGCCGTCGTCGTGGTGGCAACCATCCGTGCGCTGAAAATGCACGGGGGCGTCGCGAAGGACCAGCTCACGGAACCCAATGTCGAGGCGCTGGCCGCGGGGACCGCCAACCTGCAGCGGCACGTACGCAACGTGGAGAAGTTCGGCATCACCCCGGTGGTGGCGATTAACAGGTTCGGCACGGACAGCCAGGAGGAGCTCGACTGGCTGCTGGACTGGTGCGCCGCGGAGGGCGTGCAGGCGGCCGTGGCCGACGTCTGGGGCCGCGGCGGAGGCGGCGACGGCGGGGACGAACTCGCCGCGAAGGTCGCCGCGGCCATCGCGGCCCCGCACGACTTCCGGCACCTGTACCCGCTGGAGATGTCCATCGAGGACAAGATCCGCACCATCGTGCAGGAGATCTACGGGGCCGACGGCGTGGACTTCTCCGTGCCGGCGCTTAGGCGGCTCGCGGAGATCGAGAAGAACGGCTGGTCCGGCATGCCGGTTTGCATGGCGAAGACGCAGTACTCCTTCAGCGACGACGCCGCGAAGCTGGGCGCACCGAAAGGCTTCACCGTGCACGTGCGGGACCTCATTCCCAAGACTGGGGCGGGCTTCATCGTGGCGCTGACGGGCGCGGTGATGACGATGCCGGGGCTGCCCAAGGTCCCGGCTGCGATGCGGATGGACGTCGACGCCGATGGCAACCCCGTCGGCCTCTTCTAGACCCCCCTCACGTCCGGCGCCCTCGCAGAGGGACTGTGGAATTAACGGTGTATCCGGCTCGACACGCCAGGCGGTCTGCTTGGCAGGAATGAGCTGGATATGCCGGTGACACTGGATGCCGTGAAGACTGCGGACACCACTGCGAAACCGAAGGAAGATTCGGAGGCTGAGGCCGCCC